>CAWVWF010000014.1:0-31976 GCA_963933885.1 uncultured Flavobacteriales bacterium
ACACAACTGTACAAATTACCTTCTGAAAATGAAATAGAAGCCATCTTAGATCAGAACAGTGAAAACATAAAGGAACAGTTGAGTAGTAATTTGGATAAGGCTAAAGAGCTTCAAAAGGATTTCAATGAAATTAAAAAAATGTTGCTTGAAAAACCGAATATGAATTGGAGTGACAAGGAAAAGGTTGAACAATTTCTAAAAAATCAAAAAGCATTCGAAAAAGAAATTCAAAAACTGAATTTCGAAAATCAAAAAAATAACTTTCAAAGAGAGCAGCTTTCTCCTCAAGAAGAGCAAATCCTTCAAAAACAAGAACAAATTAACAAGTTGTTCGAGCAATTAATGGATGAAGAAACCCAAAAGCTTTATGATGAACTTGAGCGATTAATGGAAGAGTATAATAAAGAAGACACTGAAGAGGTGCTTGAAAAAATAGACCTTAGCAACGAAGAGCTTGAAAAAGAACTTGACAGAACATTAGAACTTTATAAGCAAATGGAATTCGAGCAAAAGCTTGAAGAATCAATTAAAAAGCTTGAAGAGTTAAGTAAAAAGCAAGAAGAACTAGCAAAAGAAACAAAGGAAAATAAAGAAGCGAAACCTGAGGAACTTTCAAAAAAACAAGAAGAATTAGCAAAAGAGTTTAAAGAAGTTCAAAAAGACATTGAAAAATTAAAAGAGAAAAATGAAGAGCTTGAGAAAAAACGTTCCATTGATGAAATGAAGGAAGAGCAAGATGCTATAAAGGAAAATCAAGAAAAAAGTAAAGAACAATTAGATCAAGGTAAAAAAAGTAAAGCGTCTAAAAGTCAGAAAAAAGCAGCAGAGCAAATGAAAAAAATGGCTCAAGCCATGAAGAAAATGCAACAAAAAATGCAGTCTGATCAACAAATGGAAGACATTAACTCTTTAAGACAAATACTTGAAAACCTCATAACCCTTTCTGTTGAGCAAGAGGAATTGATGCAGATATTTAAGAAAACAAACAGATACGACCCACAATTTGTAAAGCTGTCAAAGAAACAAGGAGACTTAAAGGCTGGTGCAAAAATTATTGAAGATAGCCTCCTCGCTTTATCCAAAAGACAAATAGCACTAGAGTCTATTATAAACCGCGAAATATTAGAGATTAATTATAACATGGATAAGTCCATAGATTACTTGAGAGAACGTCACATATCGTCTGCAAATAGAAACCAGCAGTTAATTATGACTTCTTCAAACAATCTAGCACTGATTTTAGACGAATCTCTTCAGAATATGCAAAATCAAATGAAGAAAAATCAAACTGGAAATTCATCTTGTAATAAACCTGGCGGTAAACCAAACGGTATGAAAAGCGCAAAGAAAATGCAAGAAATGCTAAACAAACAACTCCAGAAGATGAAAAAAGAAATGGAGGGCGGAAAGCAAAAAGGAAAAAATGGTAAGAAAGGAAAAGGTGGTATGGCCAAGGGTTTAGCAAAAATGGCTGCAGAACAAAACGCTATAAAAGAACAGTTAAGAAAGATTAACGAGAATCAAAAAAAACAAGGTAAGGGTGGTATAGGTGAATTGGATAACCTACAAAAAGATATGGAAGAAACTGAACGTGATATCCTTAACAAAAACATAACAAGAGAGACAATAAAGCGTCAGGAAAATATAATGACAAAACTTTTAGAGGCTGATAAAGCACTAAGAGAAAGAGAGTTCGATGATAAAAGAGAGTCTAAAAAAGGGAAAAACACATTTAATCGTAACCCATCCGAATTCTCTCCGTATAGATTTATCGAATTAGATGCAAAGGATCAGTTAAAATCTGTACCACCAACATTTAATTTGTACTATAAGAGGAAAATAAACGAATATTTTAATACATTTGACGAATAATAAAATTAAAATGGGACAAAGGATTTCTTTTCAGTCTAAAGCTGAAAATTTAAACGTTGTTGAGCAAATGATCAACGCGGTTTGTGAAGAGCACGAAGTTAATGAGGATTACTATGGTAACATACTAATAGCTCTAACTGAAGCTGTGAATAACGCAATTCATCATGGTAATAAATCAAACCCTAGTAAAGAGGTTTCATTAGAGTTTATTTCTAGTGGTTCAACTTTATCATTCCTGATTGAAGATGAAGGTCCAGGTTTCGATTATAATAACTTACCTGATCCAACAGATCCGCAAAACATTGAAAAACCACACGGTAGAGGTGTTTTCCTAATGAGGAACTTAGCTGATAGTATCGAGTTTTTAAACGACGGATCTAAAGTTAAAATGGATTTTAACCTTGATGATTCTTTATTAAAAGAAGTTCAAGAGGACAAAGAAAAAGAGAATAATGAAGCATCCTAGTGAATTCGATTTTCACTCAGAAGACATTCAATTTATATTACATGAAAAGCCAGCTATTATTAGCTGGCTTTCTTTGTGTATAGAAACTGAGGACAGAACTCCGGGCGAAATTTCATATGTATTTTGTTCAGACGATTTCTTACATGAAATGAACGTTAAACATTTAGATCACAATACTTTAACAGATATTATTACATTTGATTATTGTGAAGGTGATGAAATTATTGGCGAGATGTTCATCAGTATTGACAGAATAAAAGACAATGCCGAAAAATTTAAAATCAGTTTCGATCATGAATTACATCGCGTAATGGTTCATGGTGTTTTACACTTATGTGGTTATATGGACAAAACTCCTGATGATCAAAAAGTTATGAGTGAAAAAGAAGATTTTTACTTACATTTACGCAACTTCTAATACGTACAATTATGTTTTTTAGAGAATACGAGGTGATAGTAGTTGGAGCAGGCCACGCTGGATGTGAAGCCGCTTACGCTGCAGCAAAGATGGGTTCGAAAGTATTATTAGTTACCCTAAACATGAATAACATAGCTCAGATGAGCTGTAATCCAGCCATGGGAGGTATTGCTAAAGGGCAAATAGTTAGAGAGATTGATGCTTTAGGTGGTATGTCAGGTATTGTTACTGATGAGACTATGATTCAGTTCAAGATGCTAAATAAAAGTAAAGGACCTGCGATGTGGAGTCCAAGAGCTCAAAGTGATAGAATGATGTTTTCTGAATCATGGAGACTAAAGCTTGAAGGAAATAAAAATGTAGATTTTTGGCAAGACATGGTTACTGATGTTATTGTTAAAAACGACAAAATAATTGGAATAGAAACACAACTTGGAGTAAAGTTCGGAGCTAAGTCTGTTATCCTAACTAACGGTACTTTTTTAAATGGTTTAATACATATTGGAGAAAAGAACTTTGGTGGAGGAAGAGCAGCAGAAAGGTCTTCCGTTGGATTAACAGCTTCATTACTAAATTTAGGTTTTGAAAGTGGAAGAATGAAAACGGGTACACCTCCTAGAGTTGATGCTAGAAGTTTAGATTTCTCTAAAATGGAAGAACAAGGTGGTGATGAAAATCCTGCGAAATTCTCATATTTAGACACTAAAAATTTAACTAAACAAAGAAGTTGTTGGCTAACTTATACCAACTCTGAAGTACACGATATACTTAAAACAGGGTTTGATAAATCTCCAATGTTCGCAGGAAGAATACAAGGATTAGGTCCAAGATATTGTCCATCAATTGAAGATAAGATTGAACGTTTTGCACAAAGGGAAAGACATCAAATTTTTGTTGAACCTGAAGGATGGAATACTGTTGAAGTTTACGTAAATGGTTTTTCAACTTCCTTACCAGAAGATGTTCAAAATAAAGCAATGCAAAAAATTGCTGGTTTTGAAAACGCAAAAATGTTTAGACCTGGTTATGCAATAGAGTATGATTTCTTTCCACCTACTCAGTTATCTCATTCATTAGAAACTAAAAATGTAGAAGGATTGTATTTTGCTGGTCAGATCAATGGAACTACAGGTTATGAAGAAGCTGCAGCACAAGGTTTACTTGCAGGAATAAATGCACACAGAAAAGTACACAAAGAAAAAGAAGTTGTACTTAAAAGAGACCAAGCTTATATTGGTGTTTTAATAGATGATCTAATCACTAAAGGTACTGATGAACCATACAGAATGTTTACATCTAGAGCTGAGTATAGAATTCTTCTTCGACAAGATAATGCTGATGATAGGTTAACCCCTTTAGGTTATGAAATAGGATTAGCAGATAAAGAAAGACTAGATCTTGTAAAAGAAAAACAACAAGAAGTTAGTGAAATAATTGAAGGTTTTAAAGCTACTAGCGTTAAACCAGAAATTATTAATCCAATTTTAGAAAAAAATAAAAGCAGCTTAATTAAACAAAAAACTAAAGCAATTAATATAGTTTTAAGACCTCAGGTTAATATAGGTGATATGGTTTCGGACTCTAATGTTTCAAATATATTAGAAAACAAAAGGGCAGATTCAATTGAGCAAGCAGAGATTTTAATGAAATATGAAGGTTATATCGCTAAAGAAAGGGATATGGCTAACAAACTTAAAAAGGTTGATTCTATAAAAATTAGAACTGATTTTGATTATAAACAAATCAAGACATTATCTTCTGAAGCTATAATTAAGTTAAGCCAAGTTCAACCTACAACTTTAGGGCAGGCAAGTAGAATATCTGGTGTTAATCCTTCAGATATTTCTAGTATTATGATATTTTTAGAAAAATCATAATTGTTTCACGTGAAACATTTGATTTAAAAGAATACTGTTCCACGTGGAACAAAACTAATTATTATGAAAATAGATTATAATGAAGTACAAGAAAAACTACTTCAAAAAGTTAACGACAAAACAGATAAAAAACTAGTCGACGTATTATCTGATGTGCTAAATATAAGTGATGATAGTTCATACAGAAGAATAAGAAAAGAAAAAATATTAACGCTAGATGAAATATTGATTTTATGCACGAAATTCAATATTTCATTCGATGAAACTATAGGTGAATCAAAAAACAATATAGTAGCATTTTCCTTTAATTTTAAGGATTCAAATTATGACTTTCAAGAATATCTATCAACAGTTATAACTCAACTTAACAGGGTAAAAAAAGACAATGGTACAATGTACTATTCTGCAAAGGATATCCCTGTATTTCATTTCTTTCAATCCAAAGAACTTACTGCATTCAAAATATATTATTGGTTAAAAACAATGTCCAATTCCAAGACAGAATTAACAAATAAGAAATTTGATTTTAATATGATTCCAGCAGAAATACAATCTGTAGCAAAACAAATTTACACAAGTTATGCACAGGTAAAATCGCATGAAATATGGAACTATGAAACAATTCATAGTACAATAAATCAAATAACATATTATAAAGATTTAGGTTACATCAACGCAGAACAAGCAGTAATACTCTTTGATAAACTAGAAGAACTTCTTAAGCACCTACAAGAAGAAATAGAATGTGAATACAAATACCATATTGGAAATAAATCAATTGGTACGGAACCAAATTTTAAGTTTTACTACAATGAAATAATAACTGCAGATAATTCAATCTATGCAGAATATGGTAATATAAAGGAATCATTCAAACCACATATAGTATTAAACTATATGACAACCAATAATTCTCAATACTGCGATTATATAAAATCAATATTTGAAAGCGTTATTCAAAAAAGTACATTAATAAGCGGAGTAAATGAAAAAGACAGAAGAATGTTTTTTAATTACAACTACAAAAAAATTATTAGAGCAAAACAAAAAATAGAATTCGAAGACGATGATGAATATTAATTTATAATACAAAAAATTACAAATAAATCATTTTTTCTCAGAAAAATAATTAAAAACTAACCTAGCGCGTGATTTACCAACACAACTTTCTAGCTCCGGCAAAGAACTATCTATAATTGTTTTAACACTCTTAAATCTCATTAAAAGAAGTCTTTTTGAAGCTTCACCAACACCTCTAATATTATCTAACTCAGAAATCGTCATACTTTTACTTCTTCTGTTCCTGTGATGAGTAATTCCAAAACGGTGAGCTTCATTTCTAAGATGTTGAATAACTTTCAAACACTCACTCCTTTTATCAAGATATATCGGGAACTGATCACCTGGAAAGAAAATCTCTTCAAGACGTTTAGCAATTCCAACAATTGCTATTTTACCCATCAGCCCTAACTCGTCCAAAGCCTTAACAGAAGAACTTAATTGACCCTTACCACCATCAATAATAATTAATTGAGGCAATGGTTGATTTTCCTTTAACAATCTACTATATCTTCTACCCAAAGCTTCTTCCATAGAAGCAAAATCATCAGGACCTTCAACAGTTTTAATATTAAAATGGCGATAATCTTTTTTACTTGGCTTACCATTTTTAAATACAACACATGCACTTACAGGATGAGTACCTTGAATATTACTATTATCAAAACATTCTATATGAACAGGCAATTCTGAAAGATGTAACTTTTCTTTCATTTCCTTTAATACTCTAACGTAAGAATCATCTTTCTTTTTAATTTTTAAACTATTCTTTTCAAGCGCAAAATATTTAGCGTTACGAGAAGAAAGGTCTAGCAACTTTTTCTTATCTCCGCGTTCAGGATTACTAACAATCAAACCGGGAACTTTTACATTATGAGAACACAAAATTTGCTTATTGATTGAACTAAATCGAACCCTTAGTTCCGTAATAGCATGAATTAAAACATCTTCATTACTTTCATCCAACTTAGGATTAACCTCAACAGTATAACCTTGAATAATAGCACCATTCAATACCTTAAAATAATTAACAAAATAACCATTTTCTGATACAAATAAACTAAATACATCTATATTCGAAATTGAAGGATTTACAACAGTCGATCTAGATTGATAACTATCCAATTGAATAATTTTCTGCTTAATCTCATCAGCCTTTTCAAATTCCAAATTAGAGGAATATTCAATCATAATATCTTTTAAATACTTTAAAACAGTTTTAGTATTTCCTTTTAAAATATTTTTAATCTGATCAATTTTCAAATTATACTCTTCTTCTAATTCTAAACCTTCACAAGCACCCTTACAATTACCAATATGATACTCCAAACAAACATTATGTTTTCCATTGTCAATATTAGATGCTGACAAATCGAAATTACAATTTCTTAATGGAAACAATTTATGAATCAAATCCAACAAAGTACCAACCATTTTTCCGGAAGTATACGGACCAAAATAATCACTGCCATCTTTAATCATTCTACGCGTAGTAATAACACGGGGAAATCTTTCATTCTTAATACAAATCCAAGGATAAGTTTTATCATCCTTTAAAAGAATATTATAAGGCGGCCTGTACTTTTTAATTAGATTATTTTCTAGAAGTAAAGCATCTTGTTCGGTTTCAACAATAATAAATTTAATGTTAACAATTTTGTTAACTAGTACTTTAGTTTTCCCAAATTGATTGCCATTAAAATAGCTTCTCACCCTATTTTTTAAATTCTTAGCCTTTCCAACATAGAGAATATCTCCATTCAAATCAAAATATTGATATACACCAGGATCACTAGGTAACCCCTTAAGAATAAGTAAAATATGATTTGAAAAAACCTTAGACATTAATAAGACATATACAAGAAACAAAAATTAAAACACCACAATAAATTATAATCACTAACTTAATAGAGTAACCCTAATCCTATAAAGATATGAAAATATTAAAGTCAATTAAACTACTACTTATTATCGGAATTATTATAAGCACAACAGCCAAGGCACAACTGCCCGATAAAGTTTTAGTAGGTTACTGGTATAATTGGGCTAATCTAAGAGTTAAAGATGTTGATACAAGATACAACGTTATATGTTTATCATTCCTAGAGGCAGATAAAAATGGGTTAACGGATGATAACACAATTAACGATTTAGAATTTAGTATTAATTCATCTCGAAAGGCAAATCTAAAAAATGATATACCAATAGCTCAATCACAAGGAAAAAAAGTACTAATAAGTATTGGAGGAGCAAACGGATCATTTCAATTAAAATCAATTACTGACAAGAATACATACGTATCAAAAGTAAAATCTTTTATAACAGAATATAAAGTAGATGGAATAGATATAGATATTGAAAGAGGCGTTTATATATGTCATACAGGAACACAATCAATGACAAATGCTGTATCACATATTCAATATTTAATAGATGGTACCAAAGAATTATTAACATGGTATCAGGCAACATATAACAAGAAAATGATTTTAACTACAGCACCTGAAGTATCGTATACTGTAGGAGGAATGTCACCATGGAATCCGTGTAATGGTGTTTTTTTACCTTTTATAGAACAATTAAAAAACGATATAGATTTGTTGATGATTCAATTATATAATTCAGGATCAATATACTCTATACCAGGATATTCATCGTCAAATTCAACCGAATATGCAGATGGTACAGCTGATTTTATTGTAGTAGCAATAGAGGCAGCAATAGAAGGTTTTACACCAAAAAACACTAAAATATCCGGTAATTACTCTGGTTTACCAGCGAGCAAAATAGCAGTAGCATTACCAACATGTACAAACCTTACAGATTTAAAACAAGCCGTAAACTATTTAAAAGGAACTGGTCCAAAAGCTGGAAATTATACACTTAACAATTCATATCCTAATTTAAGAGGATTAATGACTTGGAGTATTAATAAAGATCAAGAATCAGGTTGCGGTGGATCCTACGCTTATGCACAAGCATTTGAAGATATTTATGGAACCATAGATAATTTTAATGCAATAGAAAATATCCATTATAAAAAACTAAACCTATATCCAAATCCAGCGATGAATCAAATAACAATTGATTCAAAAGAATTAATTGGAGAAATATTAACCATTAATGATTTTAACGGAAGAATAGTAAAAACGCAACAAGTTACAAATTCAAATACAATCATTAATATTAGTAAATTATCAAATGGATTTTATACAATAAAATCATCCGTATTTGTAGGTAAATTAATAGTTAAAAAATAGGGTTAATATAACTTATACAAATGCGACTGATCATTGATTAGTCGCATTTTTTTTTAAAACTAATTAAAATCAGGTAATTCAATTTTAATAATTAGTAAATTTGAATACACTTCAATTACATGCTTAAAGATTTTATTCGTCGGTTCAAATTTTCGTTTTCTTTTTATAATTATTTCAAAAAGGAACAATTGATCCATAACAAAAAGCTCTACAAAAAATATGGGCTGAATAAAAAATATTATTCTTCAATTAGCAGTAAAGATTTTATAGGGTTACCAGAAGAAAAAAATTGGTTAGACACAGAAAACTCAAAAACAAGCTTACTTCAAAACGAATTCTTTCAAAAACTTCCAACTCAATTTAAAGAACCATTATTAAATTGGAGTGATAACGGTTTTGTTGTCCTTCCTAAAATGTTTGAAGAAGAAGCAGATAAAATAAATAGTGAAATTGAACAACTGCTTAAAGATAAAATCGTAAAATGGAAGTATGGAAACAAAATAATGTTTGCCATACAAAAATCAGCATATCTATCTTCTATTGGTTTAAACCCTCAACTTAAAGGTATTATGGAAATGCTTTTAGGTAGAAAAATAGAACTATTCCAAAGTATCAACTTCTTTAGTGGAAGTCAACAAAGAACACATTCAGACTTTGTTCACATGAGTACCTTCCCTAAAGGTAACTTAATAGCAGTTTGGATTGCCTTAGAAGACATGTGTGAGGAAAATGGACCATTACATTACTACCCTGGTTCACATAAGCTTCCTTGCATTTTAAACAAAGATTATAAAAACGATGGAACCAAATTTATGGTAGGTGATAAAACCTATGATAAATATGAAGATGAAGTAGAAAGAGTATTGGAAAATACAGATCTTAAAAAACAAAAATTTATTGCAAAAAAAGGAGATGCTTTAATTTGGCATTCTAACTTATTACATGGAGGAGAAGAAGTTTTAAATCCGAAATTAACAAGAAAAAGTATGGTATTTCATTATTATGCACATGATGTAATATGTTATCATGAAATTACTCAGAGACCTACAATAATGGAAAAATTACCTAAGTTTAATTAGTCCATACTTTATACTTAGCAACACATCTAAATCCCAACCAATTATTAGGTTTAATATAATTAACAGTATCCTTTAAAGAGAAATAATTTAGATCTTTTGTCCAATTACCACCAGCAGCAATTCCTGGTTCTATTAACATTTCACTTACACCCCCAATAATTCTTCTTAATTTATAATTATTTACTTTACCGTATCCCGTATGACTAGGACCATAATAATATGAACTATTATTTTTCACGCCTAGTTCTAGTGTATCATTATTTATCTTACCAAACCAGTTTTTAGTAGCTTCTATTTTCACACCAAATGGTAAGCTATCCAAATCATTACCACCTGATGCAAACGATAACCATTCCTTCATCGTTGGTAAACTATAATAAGGATAAGTAATCGAGTAATCTGGTTTAATATTTTTCCAAGTTCCATTGAAGTATTTTTCAATTGTAAAAAAATCGCCTATTTGATCTTTATCAACTTTTAAAATTCCTCGCTTGATTAACTGATATTCAAAAACTCTATCGCTTCGCCATTTACAATATTCCAAGGCCGATTTGTAAGTTATTCCTACAATTGGATATTCATTATATACTGGATGACTATAATAGATATCTTCCATATTAGCATCCCTATTATTTTTATCATAATTTCTCCAGACTGTTGAATCAAATTTTGAAGAAAAAGACTTAGTATAATATATATTCCAATATTGATATTCTCTCCAATCGATTACCTTAATTTCAGTTTGATCAACATAATAATTATTAGATATTTCAATAGTTCCTGGTAAGACCTCCATTTTCTTTTTTGAAAACGAAAAAGAAATTATTACAATAAATACAAAACACCAGACTCCATTAATCTTCATAATCAGCTGGATCATGCTCAGGTTTAAACTCAAAACCATTATAACTTCTTTCCAATCCGCCTTCAAATTTAGTAATTAGTAGTAAAACCCCGTGTGAATTGTAATAGTACCAATCCCCTGTTTCTTTACCAAAACTATAATCACCAAACTCTTTTAAAACTCCGTTTTCATACCAATAATTATGTCTTCCAATCTCTAAACCATTTTCATAAGATCCCTTAAACATTATAAGCTTACTCTTATAATAGTAAATCCATTCTCCAACTTGTAAATCTTCTTTATAATTACCTACTTCTTTATGATCACCAACTTCATAAATCCATTTACCCGATTTATTTCCTTCAATATATTCACCTTTAGTTATTACATTCCCTGAATCAGAATACTCAGTTAAAAAACCATCTTGTAATCCATCAATATAATATTCATTTTTAAGTAATTTTCCAGTTTCATAATACCAGTTCCATTCACCTTCTTCCTTACCTAATAAATAATTACCCTTCTGATTTATAAGTCCGTTTTCATGATAATAAATCCATTCTCCAATTTTAACATCATTCTTATAATTTCCTTCAGATTTTAATTTTCCATTATCATGGTATGTCTTCCATGCACCATTCTTAAAACCAGATTTCAAAACAATTCCATTACTGATAATTTTACCCTTTTTAAAAACTTTACTAGCAGTTACTTTTCCGTCATCATCAAAAGTTCTGTGAATTCCATGCGGAATCCCTTTTTCATCAAAACCTCCAGATTGAGCAACTTTTCCAGTACCTGATAATTTAGATTCAATGCCAACTTTAACTACCTCTTCAACTTCAGCAACTTGAACTCCCAACGAATATTTAACAATGTCGATTAAGTTTCCGTTGCGCTTAAAAGTTTTCTCGTAACCATGTTTCAAGCCGTTCAGATATTTCACTTCAGATTTAATTTCAAATCCTTTGTGAAATGTTAACCAAAGACCTTGTTTTTTACCAGACTTACTCTTTTTATTTATTGCTTTTTTTGATTTTATCCTTCCTTTCTCAAATTCCGTAATTAAAACAACAACACCCGAAGTATCAAAAAGATAACTAGATCCTATCAGTATATTATTTTCAAATTTCTGGCGTAATTTAATTTTTCCTGAATTGAAAAAAACATGTGATAAACCATTTTTTTTATTCTCTAAAAACAACTCTTTTTTAATTAAAATTGAATCTCTATTGAATAATTTTTGAAAGCCAGTCTTTAAGCCATTCTTATAGCTTATTTCAACTGTTAGGTAACCTTGGGTGTCATAAAACCTCCAAAGACTGTCTAATACAAAATTAAGCCTATTCCCTTCGGTTTTAAGCTTTCCGTTTTGATGATATGTTTTCCAATAACCGTTTGGCTTTCCGTTTTCTAAAGTTCCTTCAGAAGTAACTAATCCTTCTTTATTTTTAAAAACTTTATATTCTTTTATTACCTGAGCACCACAAAACCAACTACTTAAAAGAAATACAACTAAAAATATTTGATTTTTAAATTTCATTTACAATCCTAATTTTTCACTGATCTCAAGCATTTTTATGATTGGTTTTTTTGCAGCTTCAATTAGCGAAGCATCCAAAGTTATTTCAGGTGCCTCGTGTTTAAGACAATTATAAAGCTTCTCAAGGGTATTTAAACGCATGTGAGGACAATCATTACATGCACAGGTGTTATTTGGTGGTGCAGGTATTAAAGTCTTGTTAGGAGCCTCCTTTTGCATTTGATGTAAAATTCCACTTTCTGTAGCAACAATAAAAATTTCGTTATCGCTAGCTTGAACATATTTCAACAATCCAGAAGTAGATCCAATGTATGAAGCTTGATCTAATAATTCAGCTGTACACTCAGGGTGAGCAATGATTTCAGCACCTGGATTCTCAGCTTTTAACTGGATGATTTTTTCTAATGAAAAGATTTCGTGAACCATGCAGCTACCATCCCAAATAGCCATTTCTCTGCCTGTTTCTTTAGCCAAATACGCACCTAAATTTCTATCAGGACCGAAAATAATTTTTTGCTCTTTTGGTAAACTTTCAATGATTTGAATTGCGTTAGACGACGTACAAACGATGTCTGTTAGCGCCTTAACTTCAGCAGAACAATTCACATATGAAATTACGATATGATCCGGACGATCTGCTTTAAATTTAGCAAACTCATCCGCAGGACAACTTTCAGCTAACGAACAGCCAGCATTTAAATCTGGCAACAAAACTTTTTTATCAGGACTTAAAATTTTAGCAGTTTCAGCCATAAACTCAACTCCAGCAAATAAAATTATATCAGCATCAGTGCTTGCAGCCTTTTGAGATAGCGCTAAACTATCACCAACGAAATCTGCAATATCTTGAATATCAGCTTCCTGATAATAATGAGCCAAGATAACAGCATTCTTTTCTTTTTTCAGTTTTTCAATTTCTTCAAACAAATCTAAAGTTGGATCAATTTGTCTGTCTAAAAATCCTTTCTCCTCTAATTCTTTTTTCACTTCTTTAGTATACATATATATATATATTCTTTTAAATATTAAAGATATAGTAATAGTAATAGTCGGTTGATAAGTTGGATAAAATTATGAACTTTTCCTTGTATCAACATTATAATTGAGTTAATAACTTGTTATTAACATGTTATTTTCTTCTAAAGCACTAAACTATAGCTAATTGATTCTTTATTAACAAAAACACCTATTTTCCAATTGTTAATTAAAACAGCGCTATTAACAATGTTAGGAACGTTAAAAAGCTGTTCATTTCTTTTCATAAAAGAGTAGTTTTAATGTTAGGTTTATTCAAATATTTAGCGATATGAGTTATTGGTAGTTTATAACCTAGAGAAAGTTATTTTTTTAATGAACCGATAAAAAATGTTATTAACACTAAAGGTGTTAATAACTACCTTACAGAACTACTTGAAAAATAAGATTTTGTGAGTTAATTAACAATTTGGATTTTATACTGTTAATAACGTGAATAAATTAGTAATTCTTATAGGTTTTATTAGTGTTTTGATTAGTTGCTCAAGAAGCACTAATTTTAGTAATACCACCATTTTGGAGAGTCGTTATACTGCTTTAATACAACAACTTAACACTGGTAATATAAAGTTAACTAAGTATATAATTAATGGAGATAAAAGAGATACATTGTACCTAGATACCGTTAATTGGGAACAAGAGTTAAGTTTGTTTTTGGAATCCGATATTTCAAAGAAAAAAATCAATCTTTATAAAACTAGTGCTTTTGAAGACAGTTGTAAATTTTTCTTTCAAACAACATCTAATAAACAAGCTGTTAAGAAGTTGAATTACTCTATATGTAACAAGGATTTGATTGTTAATATAGATGTTGAAAAGAGAAGCGATCTTTATGATTTCTTATATTATTTGGAATTAACACCTAATGGATATTTAATTGAAGCGAAACAAAAAGTAAGTATGGCTTACGAGTCTGAATATATAATTGAAGGAAAGTTTAGAAAATAATGGAGGGAAATATAGATAACACACCAGAGGAGCCAAAGAAAGAGGAAGCATCTTCAACTAATCTAAATACGAACTTTAGAGATTTCATTACTTCTTTATATCATTTCGTAAGGCAAACATTAAGTTTTACGGATGAAGTTGATAAGGAAGCAACCATTAAAGTTATCAAGGGAGAAATTGATTTCAAAGGATTTAATATTTGGATTCTTATTTTCTCTATCATTATTGCAAGTATTGGATTAAATACAGATTCTACTGCTGTAATTATTGGAGCCATGTTAATATCTCCATTGATGGGACCAATAATGGGAATGGGATTGTCTTTAGGTACTAATGATTGGAGTACATTAGTAAGATCATTCAAAAGTTTTGTAATTACTGTTGGAGTTAGTTTAGTAACAAGTACTTTATATTTTTCAATATCTCCATTTGGAGAAGCTGGGGAAGAAATATTAAGCAGAACTCACCCTGAGTTGAGAGATGTATTTATTGCAATTTTTGGAGGTTTAGCTGGAATTATGGCAAGTAGTCGTAATAAAATAAGTAACGTTATTCCTGGAGTAGCAATAGCAACTGCATTGATGCCTCCATTATGTACAGCAGGTTATGGAATAGCAACATTAAACTTACAGTTCTTTTTAGGAGCGTTTTACTTATTTGTAATCAATAGTGTATATATAGCGTTAACATCTTTTGTAGTAATCAAATATCTTAAATTTCCTTTGGTTCATTTTCTAGATGAAATAAAAGAGAAGAAATTTAAGAAGTACATTTTAGTATTTTCGATATTACTTATTATTCCGAGTATATGGACATTAGTTAAATCTTATCAAAAGAATGATTTCGAGGCTAACGCTAAAGAATATATTGAGTTCTATTTTGATGTAGAAGACCTAAGACACACCACTATTGATTACGATGGAGGTGAAAAACCAAAAATTGAAATTTTACTTTACGACAAAAGAAAGGACTCAGAAGGAAGTTATGAAATGGGACTAACAAATTTCGGTATGGATACTTCTGATGTTCAATTGGATATTAAGGAAGATACTAAGTATGCTGATTTAGTTAAAAGGTTAGATGAAACTAAATTGGAACAGATTACTTTTTCTGAAGACAATTATATTGCTAGAGTTAATCAAATCAGAGATCTTAACACAGAAAAAGATTCATTAAATCTGGTAATAGAATCCATGATTTCTGATACGATACCTTTCAGTCAAATATCGAAAGAGCTAAAAGCATTGTTTAAAGAAGTTGATCAGTTTGAGTATGGTATATATAAGGTAACCGATTTTAAGTCTGTAAAAGAAGAGCCTACTTTCCATATCAAATGGAAGAGAAAGTTAAGGTCTAATAAGCTTAAAGAGGAGAAATTAAAAAACTGGTTGAAGGAACGACTAAAATTAAGTTCTGTTCGTGTGATTAGTTATTAAAATTTATATTTGTCGTCCTTTTAAAAACTACAAGCATGAAAAATTTTAAATTATTAGCGCTACTTATTGTATGTGCGTATTCAGCAGTTGCTCAAAATGATAAAATTGTAGATGAAATATATGTTTCTTCCAAAAACGGTCACTATTTCAGAGCCGAAAGGTTTATTGATCAATTAAGATGGGAGCTTAAAGTTAAAGAAGTTGCTAACCTTGAGGATTATAAATTAGCATACAAGCTAATGGATTCAGTAAAACATTATAAGAAATTATCAATTCCATTAGATGTTTCTAAAGCTGCTACAGCAGCAGAAAATAAAACAATAGAGACTGAAATAAAAGCTTTAAAAACTAACATTTCAGAAGGATTATTTGTAAAATCAATCGCAATCTTAGGAAAGTTAAAAATTGAATTAGCAATAAAAGATGCTAAGGAAAACCTTCAAGATAAAAACGTTATTTTAAAGAAAGCAGCACTAGTTGCGTTTCTTAAAGACAACAAAGCAAACTTAGTATCTAAAGAAAAAAGTGTTAATGTAAATGTTTTTAAAATTGACAGCTTAACAAAAGCACTTGCTTTACCTGCAACAGCAGACAATGAAGATCAAAAAAGTATCTGTGATCAAGAAATTGCACTTAGAAATAAAGTAGCAACAAGAGTTGAGAAATCACGTTACCTATCGGCTGGAATGGAACAAAAAAAGTTAGCTCGTTTTCTTGCTAACCCACAACCATTAGCCAAACCAGTTGCTAAGGTTAAAGTAATTCCAACTACAGAAAATCAACTTAAATTGGTTGCTTTAGAGAAGGAATTAAAGTATAGAAGAAAGGCCTCTATTCACGTTGGAACATACGAAATTCAGCATGAGTTTGAACAAAGAAATGCATTAGAAGGTGCTCTCAAAAAAGGAGACAAGAAAGAAATTAAAAGAATTGAAGACTTTTTAAAAGGTAACTAGAATATGTCGGCTATTAACCGAACAGAATCATTTGATCTTGCTTTTCGTTTTATAACGGAAACAAACTTAAATGTTTATCTAACTGGTAAAGCCGGTACTGGAAAAACAACCTTTTTAAAATATTTAAGGGATGTATCTCATAAAAACATTGTAGTTGCTGCCCCAACAGGAGTAGCAGCTATTAATGCTGGAGGTGTTACTTTACACTCTTTGTTTCAATTACCATTTGCGCCGTTTACACCTGGTAATACACCGCAAGAAAACACACTTACAGGACACCCATTACTTTCTCAAATTAGATTTAATACTCAAAAGCGAAAGATCCTTATTAATATGGATTTATTAGTTATTGATGAGATAAGTATGGTAGCAGCAAATACGCTGGATTCTATAGATATTATACTAAAGAGTATTCGAAGGAATTACGAGCAACCGTTTGGTGGAGTTCAAGTATTATTTATTGGTGATTTACACCAGCTTCCGCCGGTTGTAAAAAGAGATCATATGGATCTTTTTCGATCAGTTTATAAATCAGTTTACTTTTTTGATAGTCATGTCTTAAGCATGTATCCACCAATAATGGTAGAGTTGAAAAAGGTATTCAGACAAAGTGATGATGTTTTTGTAGGTATCCTTAACGGAATAAGAGATAACAATCTTACTCAAAACCATCTTGCAAAATTAAACGAAAGATTAGATCCAGATTTTTCACCAGGAGATAATGATGAATACATTACCCTTACAACACACAACTCTCAAGCGGACGATATTAACGCTAAGAAAATCACGAATATAAAAGGAAAGGAATTCATTTTTTCTGCAGAAATTAAGGATGACTTTCCTCCACATATGTATCCAGCGGATGTGGATTTACAATTAAAGCTTGGTGCTCAGGTAATGTTTTTGAAAAACGATACTGAAGACAAGCAATATTTTAATGGTAAAATAGGAACTGTTGTAGAGTTGGCACGTGATGAGATAGTGGTGCAGTGTAAAGATGATCACGGAACGATTACGGTTTCAAAAGATGTTTGGGAAAATATACATTACAAAGTAGATCCCGTTACAAGAGAAATCGAAGAAGAAAAACTAGGTTCATTTAAACAATATCCATTGCGTTTAGCTTGGGGGATTACCATTCATAAAAGTCAGGGTTTAACATTCGAAAAGTTAATTGTTGATGCTCAGAAAGCATTTACAAACGGACAGGTATATGTTGCCTTGAGTAGAGTAACATCTCTAGAGGGGTTGGTATTAACATCACCAATTGGTAAGCAGTTTTTAGGTGCTTCTCAGAATTTAAAGAATTGGGAAAGCGTTCACAATAACGAAGAGGTGCTTCCACAGAAATTAGAAGATTCAAGAATAGAATGCATTCGCCAAGAATTACTTCATGTATTCGATTGGCATATTCCTGTTCAAGAAATTATAAATTTAAAGACTGCTGTTGTAAACATGAAGGACAATCTTTCACCAGATTGCGAACCATGGATTATTGAAATAACAGAGAATATTCTGGCCAGTAATAAAGTAGCAAAGGATTTTCAAAGCAATGTTTTTAGAATTACATCAAGCATAGAATTCGTAAAAGATCAAAGTGAATTACAGAAAAGGTTAAAAGCTGCAGCCACTTATTTTTTACCGAAGATGGAAGTTTTAAAAGAAGAACTTCGATTACACAACTTGGCGGTAAAAACTCAAAAAGCTGCAATTTTATTAGATGAACCAATTGAAGATGTAATTCAATTTTTACATGATTTATTACACCGTTTAAAGTATTTCGGAAAAGGAGAGTTTAATCTTGGAGAGTATCTTGAGCACGGAAAAATAAACAAGAAGAAACATCAAAAATATAAAAGTACTTACGAATCATCTAGTAAGCCAAAGTCATTAATTTCTGCAGCAGAAATTGAACACTTAAACTTATATCAGTCAATTGCATTATACCGTAAAGGGGTGGCCTCTAAGACCAATCAGCCAATCTATCGCGTATTTAGTAATGTTGCCATAAAAGAGCTCTGTAAACACCTTCCTAAAACGGAAGATCAATTACTTATGGTAAATGGTTTTGGACCAATTAAAGTTAAAATGTACGGTGATGATGTGCTTGAATTAATTAAAGAATATTGTGAGGATAATATGGTTCCAGCAAAGGACCTGTTTTCGTAATTAGATATGTCAAGTTTTCTAGAAATTCTAGAGCCAGCAATAGAGCTTCTTGCTCATGTTAGGAAGCCAAAATCAAAGCTTGGTATATTTTTTCAAGTTCTTTTATGGATCCTTATTCTGGCATTTGTGGCTTTGGCAATTTATGGATTGTTATTAAGCGAATAAGTAGACTTGTGTTTCAATGAGGACGTGTAATCACACTACTTAGTTAGACGTCTAGGTTCCTGCCTTCGCACGCTACTGTCCGGAATAAATAGATCTATAATTGATACAGTTAACGTCCGGCTATTCTTTTTTCATTCTCATTAGAAAATGACTTAGATTAAAAAAATGTATTTATTTGTAGGGATGCCTCTTGTGGGTATCCGAAACACAGTACTTTCACACTAACACTACTAGGTATCGGGTACCCACAAGGGGCACCCCTACATTTACGTCCTGGATTCCAAATTTATTCCGGACAGTAGTGTGCCTTCGCAGGAATGACAAGTTTGGTTTATAATACAAACTCGTTTGTGGTTACTGAGAAGTCAGGAATCTAAACGTATAGTGAAGCAGTTTAGTAATTTTCTTAACTTAGTGAAGCGATGAAAAATTTATTGTCTTCAGAAATCAACCACACATTTAAGTCAGACGAGGCGCTAAAGAGCTTTCTTCTTAAAAATTATAATTTCAAAGATATTTCAAGCTTTGAACTGGTTTCAAACGGCTTAAACGATACGTATAAATTTTATAATAACTCAGAACTTTTATTCCTTAGAATTTACAAGAAAGACTGGAGAACCTTATCGCAAATTGAAGCTGAGGTTCAAATATTGAATTTATTGCAATCCTCAAAATTTGTTCATGCATTACCACTTTTATCAGTTGATGAAAAACACCATTGCAGTTTAGATTTTGAAGAAGGTGAACGGTATGTATTGGTATTTAAAAGCTCAATAGGAGAGGAGGTAGAACTTGGTTTACCTCATATGAAAAACTTAGGCTTAAACCTTGGAGAATTACATTTAGAATTACAGCGTGTTAAAAATCTAGACCGACCTAAGTTTGATAAGAGACATCTAATGGATGAACCTCTTGAAATCATAAAACGGTTTCTACCTGAGGACTCAGCAGACTTTCGTTTTTTAGAACAAATCATTACATCAATTAAACCCGAACTAGATTACAAAGGAGCACAAGGAATTATCCACGGAGACCTTCATTCTTTAAATGTACACTTTGATAAAAAAGACCAACCTTCAATTATAGATTTTGATTGCTGTGGATATGGCTTATTAAATTTTGATTTAGCCGTAGTAGTATTTTTCACAACCTTAGTTGGGTTTAGAAATGATGACACAATGAAATTAAAACTTGAAAAATTAGATGCTTTTTTCGAAGGTTATAACGTTCACAGAAAATTAAACGAATTAGACCATAAAAACATTTGGAGACTCGTGTTAGCAAGACATATTTGGCAACTTGGAATTCTTGCAGGAAAGGCTAAATTCACTGATGAAGAAGGTGCTTTCCCTGATCTTTTTTACAGAGCAAATAAGATTACTAAAGAGTGGATGAAGTATTTTAAAATCGAACTCTAATTACTTTACAGCCTCAAACTTTAAATTAAGTTTAACTAAAACGTTTCGCGGAATACTGTTTATTTCACCAATTTCCCACGTCTTTAATTCTAGTATGGCTTTAATAAACATTTTGTCTATGTTTTCTCTATTTGATCTTGTAACTCGAACATTCTTAATTGTCCCAGTTGTATCAATTATTAATTCAATTAAACTTTCTCCACATGAACATTTTGTTTTGAAATCAACCTTACATTTGTTATAAATAGCTGATTTTAAGTTTGTCATAAATTTAGAATACCCAGCCTGTTTTACGATTGCGTTGCTAGAAACCAAGTCGTTTAGTTGGTAGGTTTTTTTTAATTGACTTACATAATTTAAGCTATAAGTAGGTGCGCTGAGAATATTAATATTGAAATAAGGTGTATCTGGAGTCAAGGCTATTTCATTTCCTGAGGTATCAAATTGTTCTGATTTTATCTGTTGAGGCTTTAGCCTTTCTTCGTGTTTTTTTGAATAGGGCTTAAGGTGAACTATTTTCCTTAATTTTCCATTTGGATGATAATACCACTGGTCTCCAAAACACCTACCAGCTTCCCAGTCTCCCTTAAAACTCAAAGTTCCGTCACAGAAGTAATTTTTGTTGATTTTAAAACTTTGGTCATTAGGTGAATAAGAACTTCTTAAGGCTCCGTTTTTACAATAATCAGCATGGAATATCCAGTTGTAACCAATTTCCCAATCTTCTTCTTTTTTAGCACCATTTGGGTAATAGCTGATGGTTTTTGTAGTGTCTCTGAATGTTTCTTGTTTTTGCTTCAAAACAGTCAAGTTAGTATCGTAATACATCTTCCATGTTTTTACTTTTTCATTCGGGAATTTGCACGTAAATAGCGTATCAGTTATTTTTTTGTAGCAGCCTTTGTAGTGTGGCCATAACGAATATTTAAACAATGTAGAGTCTAAATAATGACCAGAAAAATCTTTATCATAATTCCATGTAGAATCACAATGTTTTGCTATTCTTTGCCCAAGAAATATATCATCTTTAAGAGTAGTAGTATTGAAGAGTTCTAACGCTTCATGAAAATCTTCACATGCCATTTCTCTATCACCTTCTTTTAAATAAATATCGCCTCTAAGAAAGATAGATTGCCATTTGTAAAGCTTCGACAAGGCAATAGATTGTTCTATCCATTTTTTACTCTTTTCAAGACTATCCATTTCTAAATAGGCATTTGCCTTGGCGCGATAACAGTTTGAAATTCTTAAAGAATCCGTTACATACTTTAGTCTATTATTGCTAAGTTGTATGATTTTAGAGTAATCGTTTTGATCGTAGGCATCAGATAGATCATCGTAATAGTTAAGGTTTTCTTGACCAATTGCAACAACACTACTAAATATGAAAATGAATAATAAATTCTTCATATTTATGAATGTCGACCAATTCGAAAAGTAACTATTTTATATGCTTATCCGCTTCTTTGCCCAAGGCTTTTCTTTTCATTATAGATAATCCCCAACAACGCCCCTCCTTGCAGAAATGGATCAAGAGGCTCATAGTACCTAGTTTTTAATTTAATTTTAAAAAAAGCGTCTGGAGACGCGATTGTAAACACACACGCATGCCCTACGGAACATGACGCGCGAGAATCGATCATAAACTGATTTGGGTAAAGAAGCGGATAAGCATACTATTTTATTATTCTCTGAACCTGATTTCCAAATTTCACAAAGTAAATACCACTTGGAAAATCGACTACAGATAACGAATTTGCAGTTTCTTTTGTTTGCAGTTTCCCCGTTATATTAAAAACCTCAAAAGAAGTATTTGTTCCAAAAGTGTAATTGTATTTTCCGGTCTTCTTCATCAATTCACCAACAGTTGGCATAGTCTCGAATCCAGTTGGTAAACCAACACCTGTTTCAGGGTTGTTCACGACCTCTTCCCAAGCTATTTCTTGAAGTTTTTCAATAAGCGCTGTGTTTCCATATGGGATTTCGTAATCACCACTCCATTCATTCTGAAGGTGTGCATTTGCGCCAACTGGCGAAACTCCATAAATAGTTGCAAACTGAACACAAGCGATGAAGTAATTTCCAGTATCATTCATATGGATATCATCATCAAAGAAAGATCGGATGTCTGTTATTCCAGGAACAGCTCCAGCAACAATACTATCGTTTAATCTTGCCATGGCTTGTCCTCCAGGAATTAGTAACATATCATTTCCGTTCTGATGTACATTTACACTATCAACAATGATTTCCCACTTCTCTTTATAAGTATCTAACCTTGTTCTCCATAAAACACCATCACCATCATCATAACTACAGCCTGCAGGCAAACCACTGTTTATACAATGCCATGTTTCATACATGTAAGTTTGCACGTTGCTATTTGCGCTTACGGCTAATTCATGCCAGTTATAACTAAAAGAATAGGTTTGACTCCATTGTAAATGGTTATCCAATGGTACAGCCTCTGTAATAACAAGCACCTCATAATTCGAGTTAGGAATTTCAACCCTTCCGTCTACCCCTTCGGATCCTGCACTTTGTTCCCAGTTCCACTTTAAGTTAGCGCCATTATTTAGTTGCCTTTCCCAAGTGTGGTTTACAAAAGTTTTAGATTTTGCAATTCCATCCACCATTCTAGGCATGTTGTGATTCACCAAACTATGCCCTATAAAAAACACAGATTTTCCATTTTGAGCAACAACACTAGATGCTGTTAAGATTAGTCCAAATAATATAGCTTTCATGTACTTGTTTTGTAGTACGACAATTAAAAGGTTGGATTTGTTACTTTGGATAAGTCACAATGAGTGTGTCGAAGCGTCTAGGTTCCCGCCTTCGCGAGAATGACAAGGTTTTTTTGTGTAATTACGAAGGGAGTATATTAAACTTGTCATTCTCGCGAAGGCGGGAACCTAGACGCTTCATGCTTGTTTCAATTAAATCAAAAGGTGTTTCTTCTTTTTTTTTGTAATGAATAAGAAAGATTACTTGCGTGAATATAAAGCGATATTCCCCGGCATAGAAAACGAATAGTTTAATGTTTTCCCAACAAAAGACTTAGCTGGTTTGCTTGCATTTAAAGCAGCAGACATTGGGCAATTAACACCCCAACTATTCGATCTAATTTGTTTTCCTTTTACAATTAATACAACTGTTTTATTATTCTTAGAAACATCGATAGCCAATGTTGCAATTCCATTATTTGCGTTTGCTTGAGCTTTATCTAAAGCATCTTGATCAGACGCTTTCCCTAGTTTAGTCCATTCACTACTTCCATCAACTTGATCAAAAATATCATCATAATCGATAAATTCATTTTTACCTGATGCATCGTAATCTCCTTGATTTTGAAAATCATCGATATTGTAATATTTACATATTGCTTTAGCTACAAACTCTTTACAAGTATGTTTCTTTTCAGCCGTAGCCTTACACCCTTTAAATTCTTCAATAACAGCTTCGATAGAAGAGAAACTTTGTACAGCGGGAGTTTCTTCTTTTTTCACATCAGATTTTTCGCTTACTACATTTTCAGTATTACTAACTGTTGTGTTTTCTACTGCCTTATCATCTCCACAAGATGTTAACGAAACGGATGCTATTAATACTGCTAGTGCTATTTTTTTCATGGGATTATATTTTATGTATTGAATTGTCTTAAGTTTATTTCAATTCAAATTTAATAATCCCTTCATTACCAGCACCATCAATGAGCTATTAATTTTAACTGAAATATTATTTTTGTGATGCTAGTTTTCTTGGTGATAGTTTATCGTTCTCTGCGTAGTGTTTTAAATCGTTTAATCCCTTTTGAACAGCACTTCCTAATCCTGCTTTAATTAATGGATACATGATAAAGCCAAGAGTCTTTAAATCTACATTTGGAGTTGCTATTACTTTTGTGGTGTTTTCATCTATTGTAACCACTGTATTTGTACTAATTACGTTGCTAAATATGGGTGATTTTATGTCTCCCTGAAAACTAAAAGTCATTCCTGCTTCATCATATGCCGTAAACTTTTCTGAAATTTTACCAAAACTTGTCTCGCATATTCTTCCTCCATAAGGTGAGCCGTTTACGATAGTTGCTTGCTTATTTATAATTGATTTGGAAACTGCGCCATCCCATTTTCCAACGTCAGCAAAATTAAGACCGATGATATTCCATACTTTTTCTGCTGATGCGTTAATTGTAATCTCTTTAGAAAATTTCATAATTTTTAATTTGTGATATCAATACAATGTCGATATCTGTTTAGACTTATTGTGCTCACAAATGTAGGCGAGTTGAAGGCGGATTATTATAGATAAAAGTTCATTAACTTTAACAAATGGTTCACTTGATTCAGAAGTGTTCTTGAAGACTTTAATAGTAGCATTTAGGAAATGGAAATTATTCAACTTGATTATAGAGGGCATGTTTTCGCAAGGGAGTTTACAATGCCTGGAGATTTACGTTTTAACTATGAGATGATTGATGCTGCCTGCTTAACTTATATTGATGAAGGGACTCAAAGCGTAAACTCTTCTATAGAGCAAGTTAATTTATATCCAAATCAGGCCATGTTATCTAAATGTGGAAAGTATGTTGCAAAGATTGATAAGAAGCTATCCCCAGAAGGGTTGTCAGGGGTTGTTTTTCATTTAAATCCTGACATAATTAAGGAAGCTTTTAGAGGAGTTAATATTGATTTTTTACATGTTAATAGTTTAAAAGAGCCATCGTCATCATTTGTAGATTTGGGTGAAAGCGACCTTCTTAGAACATTTGTGGATTCAATGAGACCATATTTTTGTTCCGACATTAAGATTGATGATCGTTTAATGGGCATTAAGCTTCAAGAGTTAGTTTCTATTTTGGTTAACGAGGGAAATAATGAGGTTTTGAATTTGCTAGGAACTATTGGTCAAAAGGAAGTTTTTGATTTTGAAAAGGTGATTGATGCAAACCTATATAACAACTTAAGCATTGATGAACTTGCTCATCTATCTAACCTAAGTCTTTCTAGTTTTAAAAGGAAGTTCAAAAAGATATACGATGCTACTCCGGCTGCTTATTTTAGGGGGAAAAGATTACTGAGAGCTGCAGAATTATTAAAATCGTCTACTTTAACAATAGGAGATGTTTGTTGGGGTTGTGGCTTTGAATCATTGTCTCACTTTAGCTATACATTTAAAAAGGAATATGGCGCTTCTCCTAGAGAGTTTAGGGCTCAGAAACCGTGATAATTTGTTTCTTTTTGAATAGCTCTTTTATCTAAAGGTTAACTCTTTTTATAGATTGTATGTGACTTTTTTAAAGTTCTGAGTTATGTATATATGAAGATTGATGTTAGCCATAGAGGAATTTCTGTTTTGAGTGTCTTTCTACTTGTAGTTGTTTCTTCCCTTTATTCTGTGAGTCAAACTGAACAAGAAGTATCAAAGTTTGAGGATAATGGTTATACCGTTATCACCGATTATTCTGATTGTTTATCAACCAATAATAGAAGGTCAATTTGCTGGAGACCTACCGGTTTAATCGAAAAAGTTAAATTGAAGGATTCTAATTTGTCTTACCATGTTTATCAAGAATCATATTCTATAACGGTTCCGGATACATTGGGCGTTACCTTTTTTAACTATACTAAGTCTTGGTATAAAAGCGGAAGAGTGTCAGAACAAATCGTGTTTAATAATGATGAGTTTGCGGTTAAAGAATATTATTATGAAAACGGAACTACGAAAATGAGAGGGGCATTTAGGTTTAATAAGAGGCAAGGAATATGGTCTTATTGGAATGAATCGGGAGAACTTGTTGAGCGACAAATATGGAATAATGGTGAATTAATCAGTTCAACTTTAGATTGATTTACCTTCTTTCTTAAAACTAAGGCTATAGGATTTATAATAAAGAGTTTAATATTTAGTTTTGTCCTCGATTTATGAAAATAAACACTTTACTGCTTTTCATTTTACTTTTTAATGTATCGAGTTTTACTCAAAGAAGACTAAGGTTTACAATAATTGATGAAGTAAGTATCTCGGCCAATCAAACATATCGACCAGAGAATTCAAATAATGGATTTGGTTTTATAAAGTTTGGTTCCAAGAAAGTGATATTGAGTTTTATACTGGTTTAGAATACAACAAAAGCTCGACTCATATTCCTTCGTTAGGTAATGCCGATGGGAGCTATTTCTTAAATGTTACGCAATTTCTGCTCCATGGCAGTTTAGAGTTAATTTTTGGAAAAGACGACTAACTTATGACTTAGGAGGTTATTTTGATTTTCCATTTATGAGCACATTTCATGCTGATGAACATTATATTTGGGAGCCGGATCCATTGGTACTTGAGGATATAAATGGTGACGAGATATTTTCTGAAATTAGTTGCGGAATTGCAACTGGTGTAGGGGGGCGTTTTAATATTAAAAGGAAAGAATGGTTAGTAAATATTGGGCTAAGATTGACTAAGAAAAAAGTTCAAAACGACTATAATATTCTTGATAATTATTATTGGAATCTAAAGTTGATTCGTAAAATTTAATTTATAATTTTCGCGTAGTAAACCTTTTTGATTGCACAGTAAATAGAATTGTCTGCATCCTTTCCAGAGCGATAAGAAAAGGTAGCTAAGGTTTTGTTTTCACAAACACATGGGTAACGTTCTTTCGATAACGGAAGACCTACTAAGCAGTTATATTTTGTTACAAATGTTTCTTTAGATGGAACAATTAATACGTCATTCAATTCAACATCCACTATTCCGATTGTATCACCTTGTTTAGTCAGTCCAATCATAAAATTTGGATGAAGAATCATACAACTGTTGAATTTCTTAGAAAAACTTAGAACATTAACTTTTATAGTATCTCGTAACGGAAGGTATTCCCAGTACCTTCTACAGTTGCTCACATAAAGGGATACTGAATCGTGCTCTAGCATTAGTTCATTATTATCACAGGGATCTTGATTATTCAAGGGGTATAAAATTCCAAAGGAAGGGTAGTGATATTTCTTAATAGTATCTCCGGTTAAGGATTTTAAATAAAGCATTTTGGACTGAAGTTCCCAAATAAAAGTGTCTCTTAAAGTTGAGTCGGAGTAGTGCTTTGCATAATAACAGTTTTTATTTGAGTCCAATTTAAAATCTTCATATTCTGGACTTCTATTGTGGGTTAAGTATCGGCCAATAATTTCTTTTTCTGATTCGTTTAAAGGAGCGGTTTTATTTTTTTTCAAAAAGAGAGGTGCAGATGAAGTTGCGATTACGATTAGTAAAATGCTAAATTTTTTAATTTCGAAGGTTTGTTTCATGTTATGAGAGTCATGAATATAATTACTGTTTTTTCAAAATTCTTAGATCTAAAACATTTAATTTTCTCTTAATTTTTCTTTTTAATACGATTCTGGAAATTAAAAATTCACCCATCTAGCCTTATAGCTTCAGTATTAGAAATAATCTTAGACTCCGATAAAGCAGGCATTGTATCAATTACGTTGTCACACTCAATATCATTTATTATTTTTCCTCTAGATAAAATTTTTGCTAATCGATTTACTCTTTCGTAAGGAAGGTTCGCATTTTTTATTTGCCTCCAAAATTCATTAACATCTTCTCCACTTCCCTCTTGAAAAAAAGTAAAATCATCATTAACTTGATATTTTAAACTTCTTAAATTTCTAAATTTAGGTTCTGCATTGATTAAAGTATTCTTAAACTTTTCATATGCAACAATCCATTTTTTAGCTCCTTCAGGATCATCACTTTTAGAAGAGAGTATTGTGAAAAAATTAATTGCATTATCAGTAGCTTTAGCTAAATTTTCAGCTGATTCTTCATATTTCAATTTCTTCATATTGTATTATAGATAAGTGAAGTTATTTAGAAATTTTTGATGCAGTATTAAGATATTTACTTAAAATTTCCTTTATGGAAAATAGAAAGAGATTATTATTATCAATTGTAGTATTTTTCTTTATTTGTCGATTTCAATAGTTTTTATAACTAACTGTTATTTAGATTGATATGAATATTTTTTTTTCCTTAAAAAAGGAAATTTAAAGGCTAATCTAAGGATTTAACATTGACGTTTAATTTTCTTGATTAAACTATACGTATACAGTTGTTTATAGGTTTTTATTGTTATACTAAATAAGTAATATAAGTAACATTTCAAACACACACACACTATTGTTTTGTAAATTGGTTTACTCTGATTGCTAAAAGGTATTAGGTTTTCGAGTATTCGAAACAGATGTACTTGGTTTAAGATTAGGAAGTTAGGAGCTTTTAAAAGCGTCTTTTACTAATCCGAGAGTTAGCGATCAGAGCAAAATTTTGTTGTTATGAAACTACTAAAATTATTGACAGCTTTTTTTGCTGTATTTTCTCTTTCATTGTCTGCTCAACTAGAGCTACAAGAATGTGTTACTACATCCCGAAATTCATGGGAATGGCCTGGTCACAACAACTGGTTTATCGGTGGAGTTCCATCAACTTGGCAAGAGCCCGGTTTAATCATTGATTTCGACGCAGGATTTCAAAAGTCAGATAGATTACAGGATGTTGCTCCCTATTTTGGAATTCCAGTTTATGAAGGAGTAACGGCAGCCAGTAATGATTTAGGAGAATTAATTCTTTTTTCAAACGGTAGGTATGCTTGGGATAAGACAGGTAAAAGAGTCTCAGACGATATAAAAGAAGGAAATGAAGGAGGAACTAATAAAGTAGGAAGTGCTTCACAAGGAATTATATCCGTTAGACACCCATTAAAACCAAACGAATATCATTTAGTTACTACTTCAGATATTATTGGAGGTGGACCAAATGTAAGTTATAATACTTTTGATGATAACGGTGTTGAGATTGCTGGGAATACAACTTTGCCAGGGACTTTTGTCTCTTGTGAAGGGATAGCAGCAACACTTCACGCAAACGGAGTTGATGTTTGGGTAACAATGCAAAAATTAGGTTCTAATCAGCTTCATTCATGGCTTTTAACTTGTGATGGCTTTCAACCTGCGGTTGTTTCTGCAGTAGCAAATGCAGTTTCTGGAGATCCTGCGAGAGGTGGTATTGCCTTTTCTCATGATGGAAAAAAAATGGCTTCAGTATTTGGAGGGTCTGGAAATACTAGAAATAGTATTTTCGATTTTAATAATTCTACTGGAAAATTTAGTAACAGACAAGATATAGGAATTGTACTAGGTTACGATGTAGTATGGACTAAAGATAATATTAGTATACTAATTGGAAGTGTAGGTTTAGGGAGTTATATAATGAATGCCACAACTGGGGCCAATTCAAAAATTGTTGGACCAGATGCTGGTCACCATACCGTAGAAATTGGAGGTGATGGAAATTATTATTTAAATGGAAAGGATGGATTATGGAGATGGTCTGGATCGGGAAGTGCTACTAAGGTAGATGCAAGAAATGGACAAGGATTACCAACAATGTATATTCCACCAGCTGAAGAGCCAGATATTGATGAGGTAGGACCGTTTTGTGATACAGCAAGTGCTGTTGATTTGCACACGTATTGGGTTTGTAGTGGAGTGAGCGCAGAAGACACGCTTTACCAAAGGCACCTTTATAAAGGTGTTGGAATAACGGATGATAAATTAGGGATTTTTGACCCTCAAGTTGCAGGAATCGGAAGACACGAAATTACTTTTGAATACTGTGATGTGAATGATACAATATGGATTGATGTTGCTTTTTGTCCTTCATGTAGATCGGAATTACAAGACGTTTCACCAAGATTTTGTGTTGGAAATGATTATTTGTTAGATACTTTAATTGTGCAGTCTTCTCAGATTGGAGTATGGACAATTGATTCGTTTCCATCGGCACCTTCAGTTGATGGTGTTCTTGTAGAAGGAGTAACTGATACTATGTTTGATGTAACTGATTTAGCATCAAGATATGGAGTTTATAAGGTTTTATTAACGGTTACAGATGCTGGGAAAACATGTTATGATTCAGTTTATATTACTGTAGACTCATTACCAAAACCAGATTTAGGAATTGATTCTACGATTTGTATTGGTGATGCCGCAATTGATTTTGATGCAGGAGCTTGGGATGCTTATGATTGGAACACTGGTGAAAGTGTTCAGGTTATATCTAAAGATACACCAGGAGAATATATTGTAGAGATTACAAACTCAAACGGATGTAAAGGAAAAGATACAGTTGAGTTATTCCATGATACTTTACCTGTTCCAAATTTAGGACCTGATACAGCAATTTGTCTTGGAGATCCAGTTGTTGTTTTCGACGCTGGAGTATGGGATGCTTATTTATGGACTCCAAACGGAGAAACATCACAAACAATTTCAAATGATGCTGCTGGAGAATACGGTATTGAAGTAACTGATGGTAATGGATGTAAAGGAACAGATTCTATATTATTAGTTGTTAATGCTCGTCCAACTGTAGACCTTGGTTTAGATCAAGAGATATGTGAAAAGGATCCATCTATAACTTTCGATGCTCAGAATGTAGGTTCAACTTATGCTTGGTTCGGAACTACGGATTCAACGCAAACTATACAAAGAGATTCATCAGGAACATATACAGTAGAGATTACTGATGTGAATGGATGTAAGGATACAAACGATGTAGTATTAACTGTATTTCCATTGCCTACTGTAGATCTTGGAAATGATACAACGATTTGTATAGATGCTCCAGCTGTAGTGTTTGATGCAATGAATACTGGAGCTACTTATTTATGGACTTCAGGAGGAGAAACTACTCAGGATATCACTACAAATATTGGTGGAGAATATATCGTGCAAGTACAAGACGCTAATGGTTGTGCAGATACTGATTCTGTAGTATTAAATATTAGTCAGTTACCAATTGTAGACTTAGGAGTAGATTTAGAAATCTGTCAGATAGACCCAGCAGTTACTATAGATGCATTAAACGATAGTGCAACTTATTTATGGAGTACAGCTGCAACAACTAAAACTATTGATATTCATGATGAAGATGAGTATAGTGTTATTGTAACAGATACTAATGGTTGTGTATCATATGATACTTTGAATTTATTAGTAAATCAAATGCCAGTTGTGAGTATGAATGATACTTCAATTTGTGATGGTGACCCAGCGGTTACTTTTGATGCAGGTGTTGGATTTACAACTTACACATGGAAGTCTGGAGAAGCAACTCAAAGTATTCAAAAGGCTTTAGCAGGAATATATATTGTAGATTTTATAGATGCAAATAGTTGTGCTGGATCAGATACAGTAGAGTTAACGCTTAATGTATTACCAGTTCCAGATTTAGGACTTGATCAAACAATTTGTGATGGAGCAGGAGCAGTTAGTTTCACACCAGGAACTTTCTCATCATATTCTTGGAGTTCTTCAGAAGCTACAGCATCAATTTCAAAAAGTGTTGCAGGAACATATGAAGTAGAAGT
>CAWVWF010000015.1:0-31717 GCA_963933885.1 uncultured Flavobacteriales bacterium
ACCATTGATATAGATACCAAGTAATAATTATTGATATTTATTAAATAAGGCGTACTCATTAGGATTTCCTTTCCTAACGCGTAGGCCTATTTTTTTGATCGTAATATCCGATTTACTTTTGTTCCAGATATAGGCTTTTAGTTTGGTTGGAACAGTTCCATCTTTCCCGAAAATATGTTGGGCATTCACCATTTTAAATTTTAAGTTATTATCCAAGGTCGCTTCTTGAGAAGAATGAGCTGCCCATTTAACTTTTTCACCATCTTTAGTAAATTCAAACACCAGTAAAAATGATCTGTCAGGATTCATAGTCGAAGACTCTATGTCTGCGTAGAATTCAATAATGTCATGTTCGTTTTTAATTAATGTATCTAAAGAAAACGTTCTACTTAATCCCCAAGTAGAATTGATGTGAAATCCAGAATCAGTTTGTTTTAATCCTTTGTTTTCCCATGAAGGTGTTCCTAGTACAAAGTCTTTGTAATACAAACTTGTGTCTGACTTCCCTTTTCTTAAAACTGCATTTTCCAAATTAATTCCTTGCTCAAATTTAGTGATGTTTGGAAAGTATTGAATTGCTAATGCAAGTTTTTCAGGGCCTAAAGTTCCTATTATAACTTGATCGTATTTTGGGTTTTTTAGAAGTTCTTGAAATTCGGCTATAGAAGTAGAGTCTTCATCAGTAGTAAAATATTCAAAATTTCGACTGTTAAGGGTGTTGTAATGATCTATGAAGCAAATCTCATGCGATCCTATTAATAGTGTTGAATCATTATGATAAGCCTTAGAATAGTCATAAAAAGAACCTACAGGTTGCTTATAGAAGGCAGTATAGTGATGACGTTCAGTTTGAAGTGATACGATCGCGATAAGAGCAATAGATGACACGATTATTGTGTTAAACCATACTTTCTTTTCTTTATCAAAACCGCATAGGAATATAAAGAAGAAGGGTAGGGAGAATAGTAAAACCGAAAATTGTAAAACAGGATTTATATTAATTGAATACCAATACCCAATAGCAATTGGAGTGCAAAACCAGATCAGTAATATTAACCTTTTTGGGATTCCTTCTTTATTGTTTTTAAAGCTAATTATTGAAATAATAAAAATTGAAATTCCAAGAACTAGATAAACGTATGAATAGTTAAATAGGTAAAATAGATAATCAATTAAGAATTGTCCATCAGGAGCTTTCAACCATCCACCATGTCCAATACCAATTCCACCAACTCCTAATTGATAAAAGAAAATATTCAAATGTGGAATGAATAATACAAAAGCTAATAACCCAGATGCTATATATTTTACAAAGACCTGTTTGTTGATTAGACATAGTCCTGTAATACTAACGATCAGAGCAAATAATAAAGTGAAATAATGCGTATATGCAGTTGCTGAAATTGTAAATGCAAAAGCGATAAAACGTAACCAATTAGTTTTCTTTCTGATGAAAATATCACTCCATATGTTTACGAGTAATAGTGATAAGAATAAACCTGGAGCATAGGGTCTAATGATATCACTATAAATGATTGTGTATTGAATACCAACTAGTAAAGCTGCGGAAATAAGTCCTGTTGTTTCTGAGAACCACTTTTTACCAATTCGATATGTGAGGTATATACTTGCTAATCCAGATAGGATGAATGGAAGTTTAATTAAAACGGTATTGTATCCAAAAAGAGAAGTGAAGTAATATAAGAAGAGTTGTATCCCAGCTGGGTGACCATCTATTTGAATTCCATAATATAGAAAGTCTTCAAACGTGTCATATTCTAAACGTGACAATGCACTTAGTTCATCATGCATTAAAGGCAATTCACTAAAATTCCATAATCGTAGTACTGCAGCAATAATGAGTAGAGCTATCAGTATTATTGAATTTGGTTTTTTTAATTGTGAAAACATTGTACCTGCTTGAGGAAGCAAAGATATAAAAGTATAGCTGTTTCAGGCTTATAATAAAATAAGATGTTCTAATTATTAGACAAAAAAAAAGCCCCGCAAATGCGAGGCTTTAAATTAACTTGTTTTATTATTTAGTTAAAATTACTTTTTGAATGTATTTAACTTTTTCACTTGTTACTTGAATACTATAGATTCCAGAATTGAATTCTTTCAAATTCGTTGTAACAGTTCCTCCATTTTGCTGAAGACTTGCATGGATTAATTTTCCAACGTTATCAAATACTTCGATCTTGTACTCAGTTGCTTGTCCAGTAGGTAAGTTGAATGAAACAAGATCTTGAGTTGGATTAGGGAATACAACTAATTGCTTAATAGCATAACCACCTCTCTCTTCGATGTTATTTACATTAGCTCCATCTTCATCACCAGAGAATTTAACAGTATCTCCTTCTGCTGTAACACCACCTTCTGTTGTAAGTACTGCTCCTGCAGTTGAAGATTTAGCTTTAGCAAGAACAGTAATTGTTACAAGCTCACCATTTCCAGATAACTCATTATGATCGTTTCTAGATTCTGCAATATAGATCTGACCTAAGTTTTCATTCTCTAATCCAAATGTGATTAAATCTGATCCTTCAGAACCTAACCATGAGTTTGAGAAGTCATACTGAATAGTAGAGTAGTCGAAAATAGTTGGATCTAAATCAATTTCAAATCCTAAACCATACATTGTTACATTTAACGTATCTGGAATCGACACAACTAATACTGCAGTTTCTCCAACATCGATATCATCCGCATCCCAGTCGATAGCTAATTGATTAGTAGACTGAGCTCTTGGTTGCCATGTGTGAGAATAAGCAAAGTTTGTTTTGATAACCTGTAAATCGGCTACGTCGATTATACCATCACCATTCGCATCACCATGTTTATTGTTTACATCACCCCAAAGGAAAGCAGACCAATCTTGAGATTCATGACCTTGCCATGTATTGTCGATACTCTCTCTAGCAGGACCTGTTTCACCGTAGTGTAATCCCATTGGTAATATATCATAATGGTTAGCTTCTAAATCTAAGTTAGCATCACCTGGCCATACACACCCAATTAAACATTTGTTTTCAAGTGCGTTTCCAACTCTAACTTCTTCACAGAAAGTTCTAACACATCCTGAATCATTAGTAACAGTTAAACAAACAGCATAGAAACCTGTATCAGCATACGTATGTGACGGTTGGTACTGCATTGAAGAAGTACTATCTCCAAAGTCCCATTCGTATCCAGTAATTCTACCTAATGATTTATTATCGAAGTGAGCCGTTGCAGTTACTGAGTTAGCGTAATAGTTAAACTCTGCATAACAAGCATCTGTTACATCTCCCACAGATATGATTTGACAAACTGTTTCTTGTCCATCATTATCATTCTTAGAAGTTAAACAAACTTCGTAATAACCATCTTCAATGTATTTGTAAGTTGGGTTTTGAGCAACTCCTGCAGAATCTCCATCTCCGAAATCCCAATACCAACTTGTTGGATTACCAACTGATTCATCTTGGAAGTGAACCATACCATCGTTAGGGTTTAAGTAGTAAGAGAAATTCGCTTTTACGTATTCATTAGCTGCATTGTCATCAACAATACTGATTTGATCACAGTAAGTATTGAAACATCCATTTGTTGAATCAAATACAGTTAAACATACTTCATAAACTCCTGCATCTACAAATGTATGAGATGGGAAAGAATCATTACTTGTTAAACCGTCATTGAAATCCCAAACCCATCCTGTAATATCTCCTTTGATATTTGGATCAAATTTCACTGTGTTTCCATCTACAAAGAATCCGTAACTTGCTTCGCAATATGTTGTTGTATCATCCAGTAATGGAATCTCCATACAGAATTCATCTTGACATCCTGATACAGAATCAAACACTGTTAAACATGCTCCAATAAGACCAGTTTGAGTGAAGTCAATCGTAGGGTTCATATTATGATCAACTATACCGTTTCCAAATTTCCAGAAAGCATTTGTAAATTGTCCATTGGACTCATTTTTAAATGCAACTTCTGTAGCTGAGATTGGGAAGAATTCGAATGCTGCGTGACAATCAACAACAGTTGTGTCTAACAATAATTCGATGTTTTCACAATAGTTATCATGACATCCAGTGATACTATCAAATATACCTACACAAACGTTGTAATAACCACCTTGTGTATATGTATGAGCTACTTCATTGTCTAACTCATTAAATTTACCATCTCCAAACTCCCAATGGATGTTTGTGAAGTTCCCTGTAGATACGTTTTCAAATTTGATTAATGTATCACTAACTGGGAAGAAATTAAATTTAGCATGACAGTTTGGTTGGTTTGTATTTGAACTTACAATAACATCTTCTGTGTAAGTTGCCTGACATCCATTAATACTATCCCATACCATAATTTTAACTTGATAAACACCAGCTGAGGTATAGAACCCAATTGGATCGTTGTGATGAGGGAATGAACCATTTCCTAAATCCCAAGAAACATGCGTGAAGTTTCCAACTGAGTTGTTGTTGAATTGAATTTCACCGTTTGGCAAAATCATGTGTTCAAACTTCGCTACACAGAATGCATCAAGTGTGTCTTTAATAATTGTAATGTCTTTACAGATATTTGCTTGACATCCAGATACACTATCGAATATTGATAAACATACTGGCATAAGCCCTGTGTGATTATACATATGACTTGGATTCATATCATCCGAGTAATTTCCTTCACCAAAATTCCAATGGATATTTGTGAAGTCACCAACACTTGTACTTTTGAAGTTAACTTCATTATCGATGATCATGAAATCAAAGTCTGCTGAACAATTAACATCGTTAGAATCTAACTGGATATTAACTTCCTCACAATGTTTAGCATTACATCCTGAAACAGAATCTAAAATACTTAAACACACGGTATAGAAACCTGAAGATTGGAATGTATGTGTTGGGTTAGCATCGAAAGAAGAAAAACCATCTCCGAAATCCCAATGTTCAGTTGTATAATTACCTATCGATAAATTCTGTGCATGTGCAACTCCATCGTTATCAATATAACCGTGGAATTTAGCTTCACAATAACTTTGATTAGAATCGGGTGCGATTGAAATGGTTTTACAAATTTGATCTTGACATCCAGACATTGTATCCATTATTGCCATACATACATTATAATGACCAGGTCCATTAAATATATGACTAAATTGGATGTCATCATTAAATGAACCATCTCCCATATCGTAATGAACATTAGTAAAAGTACCTTTAGCCTCAGTGTTAAAACTAACACCACCTGCCGCGTCTTTAAAGAAGCTAAAGTCTGCCTTACAAGATGTGAAATTAGAATCTACTATTTCGATTGTTTTACAAATAGAACTTACACATCCAGATGTAGTATCGAAAATTGTTAAGCACACTTCGTGATGTCCTGCAGAATTGAATTCGAATTCAATATCGTAATCCTGCATAACATTTAAACCGTTATTTAAATCCCATTTAACTTCAGAAAAGTTACCTGTGGAGTGGTTAGCGAATGTGAACTTTTTATCTCCAATTGGGAAGAATTCAAAATTAGCATTACAATAAACATCATTACTGTCAGCTAAAATTGTAATAGGCATACAATAATCAGAAACACAATTTGTAATACTATCAAAGGTTGTAACGCAAACATTGTAAACTCCCGAAGCAGTATATGTATGTGTTGGGTTTTCCATATCTGAAGAAGCTCCATCACCAAAGTTGTATTTGATTTCAGTAAAATCTCCTTGAGATAAGTTTTTAAAATTTAAAACCAATTTGTTCTGAGTGAAATCAAATTTCGCAAAACAATTTCCTCCTTGAGTCGCTCCTTTAATTTCAATCGGCATACATGTCTGCGTTTGACATCCTGATGCAGAATCATATGCGTTAATACATACATCATAAAAACCAGGTCCGTTGAAATCATGAATTGGATCTTTCTCTTCTGCTTGTTGTCCGTCACCAAATTGCCAGAAACCTCCTGTTAATCCTTCAGTTCCTGAAAGTGCAAATTGTACTCTATTTGGATTGATAGTGTCAATTACATAAGAATACCCAACAGCACATTCCATTGTAGATCCAACTTTAATTTGCATCTCAACTTTGTTTTGACAACCAGCACCGTTAACATCTAGTGTTATGTGGTATTCACCTCCAGCTGCAAATTCATGATTAACTTCTTCTGTAGTGTAACTTGTTCCGTTTATGCTCCAGTTATGTGCTAAAGCAACGCCGTTTGCATGTGCAGAGTTAGATTTGAATTGATACTTCATTGGTGAAGTAGTGTCTTTAGAGGCCCAGAAAGCAGCTAAACAATCTTGGATTGGAATTAAACTATCTCCACCATGATTATTGTTATTTGAAGTTGTATCAATTACAATACTAATTGTTTGACAAACTGTGTCATTACATCCATCATTAGATTGAATACTTAAACATATATTGTAAATTCCATCACTATTGTATGCATGTACAAAATTTGGAGTTGTATAATTATGTCCGTCTCCCGTACTAAAGTTCCATGTTGAAATACCTGCATCAGCGAATGAATTGTCGTTAAAGTCAAAAGAACTTCCGTCTGGATTATTCTGATTGAAATTAAATGAAGCTTGACAATTCCCTGAGTGGTTATTAGTGTCAGCAGCGTTAATGTGTATTTGTTTGAAAGTAGTATCAGTACAACCAGTAGCGTTATTAATTATTAGTGCTACGTCAAATAAACCTGAATCTGAAAACTGATGAACTGGGAATTCTGTAGTGTATGAAGTTCCGTCCATACTCCATTCATAACTTGTTATTGTAGTATCACTAAAAGAATGATTTTCGAATTTCATTTCATTAAGTACTCCTGTTGGATTCCAACTGAATTCAGCTTTACAACTTACATTTCCTATCGTAATCATTTCGCAACTTGTTTCTTCACAACCTTTATCAGTCATGATCTTTAAACAAACTGTGTACATACCATTTCCTGCTGGGAATTCATGTTCAGTGTTTTGCGTGATTTCCGTAGTTCCATCTTCAAAACTCCATTCCCACGATATAATATTTCCATCTGAAACAGTAGTTTGATCATTGAATGAGAATTTATTAGCATTGTTTGTATCGGAAACGAAAGTAAAGTTAGGGTGACATCCACCTCCATTACTTTGATTGCTGTCAACAACAATAGATCTACAAATTGTGTCAACACATTGATTACCTTGAATTGCTAAACAAACATTGTAAGTTCCAGGTTGGTTATAGTCGTGATTTATGTTGGATGAAGTGTAAACGTTTCCATCTCCCATGTCCCATTGAAATGATTGAATTCCATTGGGTGCAGTTGATTCATCTTCGAAACCGAATGATAAACCTTGATGCTGGATGTCCTTGAATTGTGCGTGACAATTGTTGTTGTTACCACTAATTGTTGTTAATTGACAAATTGTATCAGTACAACCTGAGTTTGTTAATACAGCGTAACAAATGTCATACTGACCTTCCTGTGGAAATACATAGGTTATATCCTTACTCGTACCAGCTGATTGGTTATTAACCCACCAACTATGAGTTTGTGCTGTAGTGTCTAACGCTCCGTCAAAAGAAGAAAATGAAAAAGCCAGACCACTTTGTGTTGTGTCTGGCATCATTTGAAATTCTGCTTTACATAAAGGACCTTGATTATTCCCTACAAAAACTTGAGTACAGAAAGTATCTGTGCAATTTGAATCGTTAATAAACATAAAACAAACTTCATATTCTCCTTCTTGAGGGAAAGTAAAGTTCGGATTTAGATTTGCAGTGTCTTTTCCTTCGTTTCCAAATTTCCATTCAAATTTTTCAATATTACCATTGAAATTTGAGTTGTTGGAAAAACTGTATTTAAGATGATTTTGTGCATCAACATTAAATACAAAGTTGGCATTACATTGTGCGGAAACGCTTGCCGTACCTAAGAATAAGGCGAAAACAAACAACAAGAATTTGTAGAGTAGATTTTTTTTCATGGGTGGGGGTTTGGTTTTTTACTCCAGTGAATACGGTGTTTTACGTATATGGTTTCGGTTTTTTTTAAACAAACCACCTGATTGAATAGATGAGTAGTTTGTTTTTAGCGACTAAATATTAGGTAAGAAATTGGAGAAGTTTGTTTTAATTTTATTAATTTTCACTTGTAAACTAAAGTCATGAGGAATCTAAAGATACTATTGTCGTTTTTGAGTTTGTTATTATCTGCTACAGTTAATGGGCAATATATGGAAGGATATGCAACAAGTAATTATGCTGGTGTTAATGGAGTGTCATATAATCCGTCTTCTGTAGTAGATTCACGAACGAAATTAGATATTAACTTTTTTACAACTAGTGTAACACTGGATAATACGTTCTTGGGGTTAACGAAAAATTGGGCTAATCCAAGAGATAGTACTCTTTTTGAGTATGCAGTTTTAAATAATGACGGGGAATTGAATAATGTTTTTATTAGTGCCGATATTTTAGGGCCTTCTTTCATGTTTACTTTAAATGAAAAGCAGTCGTTTGGTTTTACAACCCAATTTAGATCTTTAACAAACTTTGAAAACGTATCTGAAGGTTTTGCAAATCTTTATTATTCCAATTTAGACAATCCTAGTTTTGTGGGAGATCAGATATCAAGTAGCAATACAAGTTTTGAGCATGCTACATGGAATGAATATGGATTTGTATATGGTCAGGAGATTTACAAGAAAAATAATCATTGGATTTCAGTAGGGGGAAGATTGAAATTTATTCAAGGCTTGCAAGCTGCTGCAATTCAGTTTGAAAGCTTAAATATTGAACAGAATTTAGATTCGACAGTACAAGTTAACGGGCAGAATGTTGAATATTTAACTTCTAATAATTTGAATAATCACTTGAAAGGAAATTTTGGTAATTTTTCTAATCTTGGAATGGGAGTGGATTTAGGGTTTACATATGAATGGAGGGCGAACCCTGATTCTTTAGATTATGAAATGGATGGGAAAACTAATCCAGCTAGAGGAATGAGTAAACATAAATTAAGTCTTGGATTAACATTGAGTGATTTAGGGTTTGTAAATTATAAGACTGGATCAAGCGGTACTTTAAATGCCAATTCCAGTTCTTGGGATCCTAATAATTTTGATTTAACCTTATTAAAAGGTTTTGAAGATGCTATAAACTCTGAATTCACATCTTCCGATAATTATAGTTCTTATAGAATGGCTTTGCCAACATCGGTAAGTCTTCAAGCAGATTATAATATAGTTAATGGCTTTTATGTTAATGCAACATATTTAAAATCACTTTCTAATGAAAGTAAAGTTTTAAGTGTTAGGTATAAAGATAGGTTAACAGTTACTCCAAGATGGGATTGGAAATGGTTAGGTATATATATGCCTTTCTCTATGGTTGAAGGAGGTGAGTCACATTTAGGGGTGAATCTTATGTTTGGTCCATTTTTACTTGGGACAAGTGATATAGGTACTTTTTTATGGAAAGAAGAGAATTATTACGCGAATATACATTTTGGTATAAAGGTTACATCACTTCATAGTCGCCCTGAAGATTTCGATAATGATAAGGTGTCTGATGAGTTTGATAAATGTATAGAGATTGCAGGATTGTGGTCGTTTAAAGGGTGTCCTGATAGAGATGGAGATAGTATTCCTGATGCTTCTGATAAATGTCCTGACGTTGCGGGGCTGAAGGCGTTTAAAGGTTGTCCTGATACAGATGGTGACGGAGTTACAGATATGCAAGATGAATGTCCATTAATTCCTGGTGTTGTTGATTTACATGGTTGTCCTGATGCAGATGGAGATGGTGTTATTGATGCTAAAGATGATTGTCCTAATGAAATTGGGTTAGCTGTTTTTAATGGTTGCCCGGATTTAGATGGTGACAGTATAATTGATAAGCTTGATGCGTGTCCAGATTTGTTTGGTGATTCAATTCATCAAGGTTGTCCAGATTCAGATAATGACGGTGTTTTTGATCATAAAGATAGTTGTGTGAGTACTTCAGGTGAGATTGATAACAACGGATGTCCTTATAAAGATAATGATGGTGACGGGGTAATTAATAGAACAGATAAATGTCCTAATGAATTTGGTCTTGCCAGTAACAAAGGTTGTCCCCTTTTAGATCAAGATTCTGATGGTATTATCGATGAAGAAGATGATTGTCCGAAAACAGCTGGAGAAGAAATAAATAATGGTTGTCCAGTAATAGATGAAGAAGACGAAGAGATTATCGAATTTGCTTTTAATAATCTTCAGTTTGAAACAGGTAAATCGATTATAAAAATAGAGTCTTTTCCTTCGTTAAATGGTCTTGCAGAGATGTTAGTGAAAAAAGGGACATGGAAGTTAAGACTTTCTGGACATACAGATGATGTTGGAAATGCTCAGAATAACCTTATACTTTCAAAAGAGAGGGTTGAAGCAACGAAAAAGTATCTAGTATCTAAAGGAGTTGATTTCAAAAACTTAAAACTGGAATATTATGGAGAATCAAAACCGATATCTGATAATGAAACAGAGAAAGGAAGACAAGAAAACAGAAGGGTTGAAATGGAAATAGTGTTTGAATAAATGTTTTATCAAATACTATTTTTAAATTTTGTATCAAATAGTAATGAAATATCCTTTTGTTCTAATGGTTTGTATGAAAAGTTTTTTATACAACTAAAAGTTTTAGCCTTTACTCTGTCTGAGTCTCTTACAGAAGATGTTAAAATAATAACCTTACTTGTAATATTTAATGATCCAATTTCTTTATTAAGTTGCTCTAAAAATTCCCAACCATTCATATTTGGCATATTGATGTCAAGCAAAATATAATCTGGAAGTTTTGTTCTGGAAATAAGGTCTTTTACAGCTTTAACTGGATTTGTATAACTGGTGATTTCACCTCCAATAACTTTTTTTATCATTCTTTCTGAGAGCATATTACAAACATAGTCATCATCAATTATAGCAATTGTAGGGGTCAGCTTCATGGCAAGAGTGAGTTAAGTTTATTAGTGTTTTTTGAAAACAAATATTTCGTTTTAATTTTTTGTTAAAAGAAATTATTATCTGTATTTCTGAATCCCTTTCCTTATAGTCTATAAGATTGAAGTATTAAGTACTTGCTTTGATATTAGCTTTGAGTTTTTATATCTGCAAAATTGCAAATGATTTTAGTCATTCAACAATAGAGTTGTTAAGGTTAGGCTTCAGGTATATTGTTACGTTAAAATAACAACTGTAGATACAGTAATCATGCGCTTATTCGCTTAATCACTATATTCTGTAGATGTATCTTTTGAAATGCTATCTTAATTCTGCATTTAGTTTTTCTTTAAAAGCATTTTGAAGTTTCATCATTGTTTTTTCAATCTGTTTGTCTTTTAAAGTATCCTCGTCTGATTGAAGTATAAAACTTAAGGCGTATGATTTTTTACCACTAGCTAATTTATCTCCTTCATAGATGTCGAATAATTGAACCTCCTTTAATAAACCTCTCTCGCTTTCAAAAGCAATTCTTTCTAAATCTGAAAATTTAACATTTTGATCTAGTAGTAAAGATAAATCTCTTTTAACTGGATGAAATTTAGCTATAGGTTGAAATTTAGTTTTCACAAACTGAACTAACTTAATTATCTCGTCCCATTGAATGTCTGCGAAATATACATCTTGTTTAACTCCTGAGTTTTTAAGGAATGGCTTCTTAACTTTTCCGTATTCAGCTACTAGAGTCTTTTTGAAATATAATCCTACACCTTCAACCAAGAATTCGTTTTGTAACGCTTTTGTTTTAAGTTTTTTTACTCCTAACTTTTCAAGTAGTAATGTAATGTATCCTTTCAGAGTAAAATAATTCACTGAACTAATTTTATTATTCCAAGAAGTTTGCTCATTCGCACCTGTAATTAAAATGCTTAAGTGTTTCTTTTCTTGATATGCTCCATCTTCGTTTTTCCAGTATGTTTTTCCGAATTCAAAAAACTTTAAATCAGGATTTTTCATGTTCTGATTTTTGGCGATACTTTCGAGTCCTCCAAATATTAAACTTCTTCTTAAAATGTTTAAATCCTGACTAAGCGGGTTTAATAATTCTATGTTTTGGTCAGGAGAAATTGTTTCAAGTCCTTCGTAGTATGAGCTTTTTGTTAACGAGTTATTCATTATTTCGTTAAAACCAACATTTACAAGAAGATTTGATATGTCATTCTGAATTTTCTCTTGAGGTATACCATCATTAACGATGATAGAAGATTTTAATGAAGTTGGGATTTTAACTGTGTTATATCCATAAACTCTTAATATGTCTTCTATCACATCACACTCTCTCTGAACATCTACTCTGTAAGGAGGGATTGATAGTTTTAGTAAATTACCTTTGTCTTCAAGAATTTCTATTTCTAACTGTTTTAATATAGTCTTAATGTTTTCTTGAGGAATTTCAACTCCAAGTAAACTTGAGCAATTTGAAAACTTAAAATCAACTAAGAAGTTTTTTGCTTCCGCTACAATCTCATCTTTGATTTCTGAAGCAATGTCACCACCTGCAATTTCAATTATTAAATTAGCTGCTCTTTGAAGCGCTTTCACTGTCATATTTGGATCAACACCTCTTTCAAAACGATAAGACGCATCTGTTTTAAGAGCATGAGCCTTACTTGTTTTTCTAACAGAGATAGGATTGAAATAGGCACTTTCAAGGAAAATATCATTTGTGTTTTTAGAAACACCAGATTTTTCACCACCAAAAACTCCTGCAATACACATTGGTTCTGACTCATTGCAAATCATCAAGTGTCCATCTTTTAAGTCTCTTTCAATTCCATCCAACGTTGTGAACTTAGTATTGTTGAGGTTACTTTTAATAATGATGTTTTCACCAGTAATTGCATAATCAAACGCATGAAGAGGTTGTCCCGTTTCGTGCATTACAAAGTTTGTGATATCTACTATATTATTAATTGGAGATAAACCAATAGCCTTTAATTTTTTCTTGATCCAATCGGGAGAATCTTTTACTTCTACTCCTTTAATAGATATTCCAGCATATCTAGAACAAGCTTCTTTGTCCTCGATTTTAATACTGAAAGGTAAGTCTGCTGTTTTATTTAATGGCTTTAATTCAGGGAAATTTAATGATTTAGAAATTCCATTTGCACCAAAATATACAGCTAAGTCTCTAGCAACTCCATAATGAGATAAAGCATCTGCTCTGTTAGGTGTAATATCTACATCTAATATATAATCTGTTTCTACTTTAAAATAATCTTTGGCTAAAGTCCCAACTTTTGCATCTTCAGGTAAAACCATGATTCCTTCATGACCTTTTCCTAATCCAATTTCATCTTCTGCACATATCATTCCCTCAGAAAGTTCACCTCTAAGTTTTGATTTTTTAATTTTAAAACTATCGTCTCCGTCGTATAAAATAGTTCCAATAGTAGCAACAACAACTTTTTGTCCTGCAGCAACATTTGGAGCTCCACAAACTATACTTAGATTGTTTTCACCGCCTATGTTTATTTGGGTACAACTTAACTTATCAGCATTGGGATGTTGTACTTTTTCAAGAACCTCACCTATTACTAAACCTTCTAATCCACCTTTTATAGATTGAATTGTTTCTATTCCTCCAATTTCAAGACCAAGATCCGTCAGAATTTCTGCTGTTCTGATAGGTGTTTCGGTAATATTTATATAGTCTTTTAGCCAATTGTAAGAAATGTCCATTGTAATAAGATTTTGTGCAAAATTAGTAATATATACTCAAATGAGTTCGCTTTTATTGAATTAAAGTATGATGCGAAAACTCTATCTAAAGATGTTTAAGTTTTACCTTGTGAAAATCCAGTCGTTTCCAACGGAAAGCTCTTCATTAAAGCAGTATCCGTCCTCACTGAAGTTTTTCAAAAGATTGATATTACTAATTTCATTTTGAATGATCCATCTTGCCATTGTTCCTCTGGCTTTTTTTGCATAGACCATTATCGTTTTATAATGTCCGTCTTTAAATTCTTTAAAATTAGGAGTGATTACTTTAGCGTCTATAGTTTTCAGTTTTGCTACTTTATTGTATTCGTTAGAAGCTAAATTTACTATTAGTTCTTGTTCTTCGTTATTAAGATGATTTACTATCCTGTCACCCCAGAAATCATATAAGTTTTTGTGTTTTTTAAATTTCAATCTGGTTCCCATCTCAAGCCTGTATGGTTGAATGATGTCACCTGGTTTTAATATTCCATAGAGCCCAGATAGAATTCTTAAACTATTTGTTGCAAAAATTAGTTCTTCCTCTGTTAGTGTTTCAGAGTTTAAACCTGCGTATACTTCTCCGTTGAAAACGAAAACAGCTTCTCTGTGCGGGTTTGTGTCGTTACCAAAGTTTTGGAATCGATCATAATTCAGGGAACTCAAAGTTTCACTTAATTTCATTAGCTCTCCAATTTGTTTGGCTTTCTTTTTCTTTAAAACCTGCATGAGTTCTTCAGACTTTTTTAGAAAAAAAGGAGTGGTTTGTTTGATGAATTGTCCTTGTTTATTGAAGTCTAGTTTTTTTGCTGGAGAGAGAAGGATTTTCATGTGATTTATAATTGATAAAATGAATTTTTATAAGATGCTAAAATACCATTTTTTTAAAGAACCTTTACCAGAAAGCAACGTAGGTGAGTAACACATAACTTTTCAAATGGAAAAATACAAAGCGATTATTGTAGACGATGATCCTATTTCACAAAAAATAGTTGAGCAATGCCTTAGTAGAAGTGGTGTTTTTGAAACTCCTCTTGTGTTGGGAGATGCTCTATCTCTGAAGAAGAAAATTCAGGAAAAAGCTTATGATGTAATCTTTTTAGATGTCGAGTTACCTGAATTGTCAGGAATTGATTTCATAAAGGCATTTGATAATTTACCTCTTATTGTATTGATGAGTAATATGAAACATTACGCAGTAGATGCATTTGAAATTGAAGTTCTCGATTTCTTACCTAAACCTATTGAATATAGTCGTTTTTTAAAAACGGTTAATAGGTTAGAAAAAATAAAATCACCAAATTTTAATGGAGTAGAAGATGATATTGTAGATAGTATGTTCTTTAAAGTAAATGGTAAAATTCAAAAAATTATTATTGAAGATATTTTATTTTTTGAATCAATGTCTGATTACGTAAAAATTATTACAGTGAAAAAACAATACGTTGTTTTACAAACGATGACTAATTTACAGAAGATTTTACCGAAAAACTTCATGAGGTGCCATCGGTCATATATTATCAATTTGAATAAAGTTGAAGCCTTAGATGATAGAGTTCTTGAAGTTGATCAACATGCAGTACCTGTTTCAAGAAGTTATTACAATGAAATAAAGAATAAAATTAAAGTTTTAGGATAAAGTAATCTTAGGTATTTGTAAGTGAATTAATGAGAAGTTATTTTAATAAAATATTACGGTTTACATGTTTTTTTACGCTAATATTATGTGTTAGCGCTACTACTTCCGTGGATCAACAAAGCGTTAAAGTGAAATCCGCTTATTTGATTAATTTTGTTAGATTTATTAATTGGCCTGAGTCAAAAAAAGAGAAAGTATCATTAGGCTTTTTAGGAGATAATAAACTAGAGCGTTATATAATTAAAACGAAGAGTATTGCCGAAAAAAGAGCTCGATTAAAAATTAGTGTTTTACATTTCGATAATCCAGATTCAATATCTAATTGTGATATTTTATATACTGAAAATACTAAACTTTTAAAGAAGTCTCCCGAGCTAGTTCAATACTGTGCTGATAATAATATTTTAATAGTAACCTCAAGAACAATTAGATTTCCTATTAACTCATGTATTAATTTTTTAATCGTTAATAGTAAATTAAGATTTGAAATTAATAATGAATTACTGAAGAGAAATAAACTAAAAGCAAGTGCTCAGCTTTTAAAATTATCATACAAACGATAATGGTGAAGTTCAAGTCTATAACCCAAAAGGTAATGGTGCTGATTTCGGTGCCTATGTTAATTCTGATTATGTATGCTTGCGTTAATTTTTATTTATCTGCAAATAGAGCCAAAACTCATTTTTCATCCCAAATTCGTTCCCTAGGAGATATTGCTGCAAACGAGTGTTATTCCATCATTTTATTTGATGATGAAGAGTCTGGGAATTCTGTTTTGAAAAACATATTAAAGAATAACACAATAAAGAATGCTCATCTTCTAAAAGACGATGGAAGTTTTTTTAGTGGTGATTCAACTTTGAACTTGGAGCGTATAAAAAAAATGATTTTGAATAAAGATTCAATGTCGTTTATGAGGTCTCGTTTACATAGTATTCATCCCGTTTCAGATGATGTTTCGACTATTGGATATTTGGTTTTAGATGTGAAATTAGATAATTATCAAAAAGAACTACAAGAGAGTCTTAAGAGTGCTCTGGTGTTGATGGTTCTTCTTGTTGGGACAGGTTTTGTGTTGTTTTATTTTATTAAAAAAAATGTGACGGAACCAATCGTTTTCTTAAGAAAAGCGGTGCAAGGTTATGCTATGAATAATGCTAATTTAGTTGAATTTAAAGAAGGGAATGATGAATTAGATAGTTTGGGATACGAGTTTTCTTTGATGACAAAAAAACTAAATGAAACAATGGTTGTGTTAGAAGGTTCTAAAACGAAGGCAGAAGGATCAGCGAAATTTAAATCTGCATTTCTTGCGCAAATGAGTCACGAAATCAGGACCCCTTTAAATGGTATAATCGGAATGGTTGATTTATTATCTCTTGAAGATGGAGTTTCTATCAAACATGCAAGTATGATAGAAACTGTAAAGGATTCGGGGGTTAATTTGCTTAATATAGTAAATGATATTCTGGATCTTTCTAAAATTGAAGCAGGTAAAATGTCGCTCGTTGAAGTTCCATTTAAACTTGAAGGCCTCTTAAAACATTCAGTTGATTTATTTACAGATAAAAGTAAAGCGAATAATAATATTTTGACCCTTGATATACACGATGATTGTCCAGAGATCATAAAAGCAGATGAGGCAAGAATCTTCCAGATTTTATCCAATTTAATTAGTAATGCTGTTAAATTTACTAATGATGGTGAAATTAGAGTTTCATGTTTTAAAAGTCATTCATTTGTAGATGATAGTGTTCAGTTGAAATTCGAAATTAAAGATTCAGGAATCGGTATGAAAGAGGATGACATTAAGCATCTATTTCAGAAGTATTTTCAAGGTGATAATCAAGATAAGGCGGTTTTAAAAGGTACAGGATTAGGACTTACGATTTCTAGGAATCTTGTTGAATTGATGCAAGGTGAGATTGGCGTTGAAAGTTTGTGGGGAGCTGGAAGTACTTTCTGGTTTACGGTTAAGGTTAAGGAAAGTAAAGAGGGTGTGAAAGAAAAGGCATCCAATGAGATTAGTACGTTTAAGGCTGATGTTTTAGTTGTTGATGATAAGAAGGTAAATCTTACGGTCGCTAAAATGATGCTTAAGAAGATGGGGATTAATGTTGATGTCGCAGTTAATGGAAAAGAGTCGGTAGAAATGTCCGAGTTAAAGAGGTATGATATCGTTTTTATGGATATTCAAATGCCTATAATGAATGGTATTGAAGCTACAGAGATTATTAAAAAACAGTCTGTGGCTCCTGTAATTATTGGTTTATCGGCTAATAATTTAGAAGGAGATAAAGAAAAGTATATGTCACTTGGTTTTGACGATTATATTCCAAAACCTGTTACTATTAAAAGTTTTACTACAGTTTTGAATAAATGGATAAGTTAGTATTATGTACTAAAGGTTATATTTAGCGCTTATTTGGCTTTTTTGTAGCCGATTTTGTAACAATCAAAGTACAAGTCCGTAACTCATTTAATAATTAAAAAACGTTAAAAATGAAAAAGGCTATTTTACTTTCGGGTTTTATATTTATATCTGTTTTTGGATTTAGCCCAATAGATGAATTTAAGGCAATCTTTATTTATCATGCAGCTATAAATAAAGATTTTACAGTTGTAAAGTCTAGTGATGGTTTTGTAATAGGTGATAATGATTCTCCTGGTTTGTTGAAAATGCTAACGGAATTAGCTAAGGCAAAGAAAGTAAAAGGTGGGGAAATTATTGTTACAGCAATTGGAAATTTGGGCGACGTTGTAGGATGTTGTGCTATGTTTGTTCCTAATGTGAAAATTGGTAATTTTAAGGATACGTGTAATTCTAGTAATACCTTATTATATATTAAAGGATCCAGTGGCTGTGGAAGTGAAGCTCAGCTTTCGTTCTTTATTGTTGGTGAAAAACCAAATACCGAGATTTTACAAGCAAACATGGGTGGTGCTGGATTGACTCCTTCTGTGAAGGTTTTAGCAATGGGTGAAAAAGTATAAGTTAATTATATAAAGAGGTCTAACCTCTTTTTTTTATTATTGAATTTCGTATGAATAAAATTAGACTAACTATAGGAAGATTAATCTTATTTGGTGTATTAAGCGTTATCGGTTTTTTCCTTGTGGGAAATGTTATTGGAGTCATCAATTTATCCCGATCAGTTGATAAAGTTAAGTACATTAATAACGAGGTTGATTATTCATTAAACATATTGAATAACTTTCGAGAACAAGTAGTGCTAAATAAATCTTATGTTACTAGTTGGGTTTATGTTCCGAGTAACCTGGTTGATCAAGAAGCACTTAGAGTGTTGATTGATACTGATTGGGTTGAGTTAAGTGCTGATCTTGGAGAGTTGATAGGAGAGTTGAATAGAGAAGATTCTCTTGTTTTAACTCAGGTTAAATGTAGGTTTGATACCATCATACTTCGTGAAAAAGCGGCAATTATTAATGTTCTTATTGATTTTAAATCGAGGGAGGATATGGAGAAGTCTTATGATGCAACTTCTTATTATGAAGATACATTAATTAGTCAAACTGATAGTGTTTTAGTGAGCCTAGAAGCTATAGTTGAGCAGAAGTTGGCTGAGTCGATAGAGTTGAAGAATGATATGATTACGGGTTTTAGTGATCTTACGAGTATTTTAGTTGCAGTTTCTGTGATTTCCGTAATTGCTGGATTATTAATAGCATTTTTTATTAATAATGTGATAGCGAAACCTATTGTTAAATTAACTGAAGTTGTTGATACTCTTGGTAAAGGAGAAGTTCCTGAGACTGTTGATTATAAAAAGAACAATGAAATTGGAGATATATTAAAATCAGTTAATAATCTTACAGAAGGAATAAAAAGCTATACTTCATTCGCTACATCTGTTGGGGAAGGAAAATTAAATTCAGAATTTGAAAAATTAGGAGAAAACGATGTTCTTGGTACTTCCTTGATTGATATGAGAGATAATCTTCAGAAAATTGCTGAAGAAGAAAGGAAGAGAGCTTGGTCGACTGAGGGGTTAGCTCAATTCGCTACTATACTAAGACAGGAAGAGGATATTATTAAATTGTCTCAAAGTATTGTTAGTAGTTTAGTGAAATATGTTAAAGCTAACCAAGCAGGTTTGTTTGTAGCATACGGGAAGGGAGAAGAAGAGTGTTTGGAACTTAAAGCTACATATGCTTACGATCGTGAAAAATTTGATGAAAAAACAATAAAAAAAGGACAAGGTTTAGTAGGGCAATGTTGGTATGAAGGTGAATATATCTACATGACTGACATGCCTAATAATTACGTTAATATCGGTTCTGGTTTGGGAGATGCTAACCCTAATTGTTTACTTATCGTTCCTTTAATTTATAATGATTTGATTCTCGGCGTAATTGAAATAGCTTCTTTTAATAAATTTACAGATAATGAGATTGAGTTTATATTAAAACTTGGAGAAAGCATCGCTGCTACAATTTCAACAGCAAAAGTTAATGAATCTACTTCTAATTTACTTTCGGGAACGAACGAAATGACTGAGCAATTACAATCTCAAGAGGAAGAGCTTAGACAACAAACTGAGGAGCTATTGGCAACTCAGGAAGAAAGTGAAAGAAGGTATCAAACTCTACAAGAGGATTTTAAAGAATTGAAAAAGGAAAAGGACGCTATTGGAAAAGCTAATTAAAAAAATATGATGACTAGTTTTAAAATATTTCTTGTTTTGCTTATCTCTGTGACTTCTTTCAATATGAAGGCACAAACAGAGGTTTCGTATGAACAAATAGATACATCTAGTTTGAATGAATTATTACTTTTATCGATTAATGATAGCGTTAAAGAAGTATATGTTTTAGAGAATTTGGATGATGGAATAGAAAAATTGTCTTTAGCGGCATTATTGAAAATAGGTATTCAAGAGTCTAAAATTGAACAAAGGAGTTTGACAATGGAAGAGATGGAGAGTTTGCCTATCGAAAAATTATTAACATTAGATGCATCAATGAAAACGGATCAAGGAGTTGTTGTCTATGAATTAGACTTCTCAGACCTTTCATTAGAAGAAATAATGTCTCTTAATGCAATTACAACAAAGAATGTTAGATTAAAAAAAGTGAAATAAATCATAGGGTTACCCAAATCTACTCACAAGATTAATAGGAACTTAAGTAAAGTCAATTATTTCAAGTGAATATGTCTAATCATAAAAAAAGCCTCTAGATGAAAATCTAGAGGCTTTTTTATATTGTTCTAATTCGCTTTATGCATCGATATTAGCATTCTCTTCTAGGTGGAACTTCGTCTCCCATAAGCATTGAGGAAATTCTGTCAGCCTCTTGAGCGTTTTCAATTCTAACCTGACGAAGTGTTCTTCTTTCAGGATCCATTGTAGTGCTCCAAAGTTGTTCAGCATTCATTTCCCCAAGACCTTTGTAACGTTGTATACCAACACTAGATTCTTTACCAGACCTTTTCATTTTTTGAACAGCTAAATCTTGCTGAACGTCATTTCAATAGTATTCTTCTTGTCTTCCTTTTTTAACTAAATATAACGGAGGAGTAGCGATGTAAATGTATCCAGCTTCAATTAATTACTTCATGTGACGGAAGAAAAAAGTTAATATTAAAGTAGATATATGCGAACCATCTACATCGGTATCACACATAATAACTATCTTGTGATATCTAAGTTTTTCAACATTTAAAGCTTTAGAATCTTCTTCTGTTCCGATTCTAACACCTAATGCAGTGTAAATGTTTTTTATTTCCTCGTTTTCGAAAATCTTATGCTGCATTGCTTTTTGAACATTAAGGATCTTACCTCTTAATGGAAGGATAGCTTGGAAGAAACGGTTACGTCCCATCTTTGCTGTTCCTCCGGCAGAATCTCCCTCAACAAGGTAGATTTTACATTCAACTGGATCTTTAGAAGAGCAATCAGAAAGTTTACCTGGTAAACCAGAAACTTGCATTACACTTTTTCTCTGAACCATTTCACGAGCCTTAGTTGCTTCGTAACGAGCTTGAGCTGCAAGGATAACCTAGTCTACAATTATTTTAGCTTCATTAGGATGTTCTTCAAGATAATTGAAAAGAGCTTCACTTACTGCTTGGTCAACAGGAGAACTTACTTCTCTGCTTCCTAACTTAGTTTTTGTTTGACCTTCGAATTGTGGTTCTTGAACTTTAACCGAAACAATAGCTGTTAATCCCTCACGGAAATCATCAGAATTAATATCGAATTTCAATTTGTTCAACATTCCTGATTTTCCAGCAAAGGTTTTAACGTTCTTGTTAAACCTCTTTTGAAACCAGTAAGTTGAGTACCACCTTCGTAAGTATTTATATTGTTTACGTGAGAATGAACATTCTCAGAATAAGAAGTGTTATAACACATTCCAACTTCAACAGGAATGTCGTTTTTTTTCACCTTCGAAATAAATAATATCTGGAATTAATTGAACTCTAGATTTGTCGATGTATTTAACAAATTCAGTAAGTCCAGCAGTCGAATAAAAAGTTTCAGTAATTAATTCACCTTCTTCAGTTCTTTCAGCATCTCTACGATCTTGTAAAGTAATTGTGATTCCCTTGTTTAAGAAAGAAAGCTCACGCATTCTTTTAGCAAGTGTATCATAATTATAGATAAGATCTACAAAAATTGTATCATCAGGTTGGAAAGTTACTCCTGTACTTTCTAATTTATAATCTGAAAGACAAACTGTCCGATTTGTAATCGGGTTTTGGAGTGAAACTAATCAGTTAACCTTCTAGATTTCCGTTTAACTCAAATCAAGAAGTATGGATGATAAACTCAAAAATATGTGTCAAAATAAACGGTTTTGTTACAAATGAGATCGCGGCTTTAATTGCACATTTTTCCCCTGAAAAAAAACCATCTATTAAATTTAAGGAAGTAGAATCTGATCAATTAGTTTATTTAGAATCTAACTGAGGTTAATACATGTTTATTTACAGCCCTTAAAAGAAAAAGGCCAAGTTGAAATATCAACTTGGCCTTTTAAGTATTGTAATAATAAAACTATTTATGCATCGATATTAGCATACTTAGCGTTTTGTTCGATGAATTCTCTTCTTGGTGGAACTTCTTCCCCCATAAGCATTGAGAATGTTCTGTCAGCTTCTTGAGCGTTTTCAATCTGTATCTGACGAAGTGTTCTTCTTTCAGGATCCATTGTAGTACTCCAAAGTTGCTCAGCATTCATTTCTCCAAGACCTTTGTAACGCTGTATACCAACACTAGATTCTTTACCAGACCCTTTCATTCTACTAACAGCTAAGTCACGTTGGTCATCATCCCAACAGTATTCTTCTTGTCTACCTTTTTTAACTAAGTATAAAGGAGGCGTAGCGACATAGATGTATCCTGCTTCAATTAATTCCTTCATGTGACGGAAGAAGAAAGTTAATATTAAAGTAGATATATGCGAACCATCTACATCGGCATCACACATAATAACTATCTTGTGATACCTAAGTTTTTCAGTGTTTAAAGCTTTAGAATCTTCTTCTGTACCAACTCTTACACCTAAGGCTGTGTAGATGTTTTTGATTTCTTCGTTTTCAAAAATCTTGTGCTGCATTGCTTTTTCAACATTAAGAATCTTACCTCTTAATGGAAGGATAGCTTGGAAGAAACGATTACGTCCCATCTTTGCCGTTCCCCCTGCAGAATCTCCCTCAACTAAATATAGTTCAGATTCAACTGGGTCTTTAGAAGAGCAATCAGACAATTTACCAGGTAAACCTGATACTTGCATTACACTTTTTCTTTGAACCATCTCACGAGCTTTAGTAGCTGCATGACGAGCTTGAGCGGCAAGAATAACTTTGTCAACTATTATTTTAGCTTCATTAGGATGTTCTTCAAGATAATTGAAAAGAGCTTCACTAACTGCTTGGTCAACAGGAGAACTTACTTCTCTGTTTCCTAATTTAGTTTTTGTTTGTCCTTCAAACTGTGGTTCTTGAACTTTTACAGAAACAATAGCCGTTAAACCTTCACGAAAATCATCAGAATTGATTTCAAATTTCAGTTTATTTAACATTCCTGATTTCTCAGCGAAAGTTTTTAATGTTCTTGTTAAACCTCTTTTAAAACCTGTAAGGTGAGTACCACCTTCATAAGTATTAATGTTGTTTACGTAAGAATGTACGTTCTCTGAATATGATGTGTTATAACACATTCCAACTTCTACAGGAATACCATTTTTTTCTCCTTCGAAATAAATAATATCTGGAATTAATTGGACTCTTGACTGATCTATGTATTTTACAAATTCAGTAAGCCCTTCGGTAGAATGGAAAGTTTCAGTGATTAATTCACCTTCTTCAGTTCTTGGAGCGTCGTCTCTGCGATCTTGTAATGTAATTGTAATCCCTTTATTCAAGAAAGAAAGCTCACGCATTCTTTTAGCAATCGTATCATAGTTATAAACTAGTTCAACAAAGATTGTGTCATCAGGTTGGAAAGTTACTTCAGTACCTCTCATGTCTGTTTCACCAACAACTTTTACATCGTACTGAGGTTTCCCTTCTTTATATTCTTGTTGCCATATTTTACCATCACGGTAAACTGTAGCTTTTAAGTCAATTGAAAGAGCATTTACACAAGAAACACCTACACCATGAAGTCCTCCAGATACTTTATAAGTATCCTTATCGAATTTACCTCCGGCATGTAGTACAGTCATTACAACTTCTAATGCTGATTTTTTCTCTTTAGGGTGCATTGCCGTAGGAATCCCACGACCATTATCAAGAACAGTGATGGACTCACCTTCGTTAATGTAAACTTTGATGTTGTCACAATGTCCAGCTAAAGCTTCATCAATAGAGTTATCTACAACTTCATATACTAAATGATGAAGACCTCTTGTTGATACATCACCGATGTACATGGCAGGTCTTTTACGAACTGCTTCTAATCCTTCTAATACCTGAATATTACTTGCTGAATAATCATTATTAGAGTCTTGATTCTCACTCATAAATCTGTGTTTTTTTTAACTATAAACAAAGATAACCGAAGTGCCTAGTATTCAATGAGGTTTTTGGTGGTTTCTGATAGTATTTATCAACACAATATTAACAACTAAAATTCGGCTTAATTATGCCTGAAAAGTATTCTTGTTTTCACTATGAATTGCTAACTTGTTTGATAAAACACTTATGTCGGAAGAAGATGGGGTTTGTGTTTAATGTGTTCTTTTTTAGTGTGTTGTATGTGGTTTTAGTCTGTTTTTTTAATTGTCAGACATGATGCTGTATCTTAATTATCTGACTTGAGAATTTAAATAAATAAAAGGTAAATTATTAATATTTGATTGCTATCTCTTTGCTAAGGTCTATTGGAATTGGAGAAAGTATAAAATTCAATCAAAAAAAGGTGTCTATTTTTTTTTGAAATTTTGACTCTTAATGTCCCATCCATACGGACAATGTTTACATCCGTTTTTACAACAGTATCCACGTTTTGATAAATACTGCTCTGTGAAAATTCTGTATCCCATTTCATTGAAATAGAAATCTCCCTCTTCGTATTCTTTTTTCCCTAAGCCATCAAATTCTCCCATGTGAATTTCATTGTTTAATTTTGGTAATATGTTACCAATTCTTCCAAATATACCCATTCAAAAGATTAATGCTGATGTTTTATCAAAAAATGGTATCTCACTTTTTATCAAAAGGGAAGACTTGATTCATCCTGAAATATCAGGTAATAAATGGAGAAAATTAAAATATAATCTTTCAGAAGCAAAAGAAACTGGATGTAAAACGATCATAACATTTGGAGGAGCTTACAGTAATCATATCGCCGCAACTGCTGCTGCAGGAAATAAGGTTGGTTTTGCAACACATGGAATAATAAGAGGGGAAGAAATTCTTCCTTTGAATTCAACCTTACAACTGGCTAAGAACAATGGAATGAAATTCTCATTCATATCTAGAGAGGCATATAAATTAAAAACTGATGCTGAAGTCGTGCAATCAATTGCTAATTCCGTTGATACGCCTTTTATAATACCAGAAGGAGGTTCTAATTTATTAGGCGTTTTAGGGTGCGAAGAGATAACAAGCTCAGAAATAGATTATGATATTTTCATATCAGCTTGCGGAACAGGAAGTACTTTAGCTGGTATGATTAATGGGATTAATGATAATCAATATTGTATTGGTTTTCCAGCATTAAAGAATGCTGGCTTTTTATATGAAGAAATAAATGGATTTCTCAATAGTAAAAAAGAGAATTGGCATTTAGAGCTGGATTATCATTTCGGAGGTTATGCAAAAAAACAACCTGAATTAATTGAATTTATTACTGATTTTTGGAATGATTATCAAATTAAATTGGATCCTATTTATACGTCTAAAGCAATGTTTGGTTTGTTTGATTTGATCAAAAGAGGAGCAATAAAAGATAAAAAAATACTTTTTATTCATACGGGTGGTTTGCAGGGAGTTGCAGGGTTCGAGTCTCGCTATAATGTAACTTTGTTTCCAGAAATAAAATCTTAGAGTAGGGGAGTTTACTTTGTGAAATGTCTTAGTTGTGAAACTAAAAAACACACACAATGAGAACAGGAATTCTAGCAATACTAATATTACTATCAAATTTTATAATTGCCCAGCAAGTCGTACGAGGAAAGTTGATTGATGCTGATACGAAATCACCATTAATAGGAGCAGTGGTCCTTCTTGAATTTGAGGGAGAGACTTTATCAGGGGTTTCTGATGTTGAAGGGGACTATCGAATACCAGAAGTGCCTATCGGAAGAGTTAATATAAATATTATGTTTTCTGGATATGAAGATAAGAACCTTCATGATATCATAATTTCTTCAGGGAAAGAGAAAATTTTAGACTTAGAATTAACTGAATCAATTCAGGTTATTGATGCTGTTAAGATTTCTGTAGAAATGAAGAAGAATGAAGTTGACAACGAGATGGCGACTTCAAGTGCAAGAACTTTTTCGGTGGAAGAAACAAAACGATATGCAGGTTCTCTTAATGATCCTGCAAGAATGGTTTCTGCGTTTGCGGGAGTAACTCCAAATGCTTCAGGTGATAACGATATTGTTGTAAGAGGTAATTCATCCAGAGGGATTTTATGGAGATTGGAAGGAATTGAAATTCCCAATCCAAATCATTTTGGAAGTGAAGGTGGGACAGGAGGTCCAATTAATGTTTTGAATTCCTCGATGTTATCTAATTCCGAATTTTATTCAGGAGCTTTTTCGCCTGAATATGGAAATGCTTTTTCAGGAGTTTTTGATATGAAATTAAGGAAAGGAAACAATGAGAAAAGAGAAACTTCTTTAGGAATAGGGATTCTTGGTTTGGATGTTACAACTGAAGGACCATTTAGTGAGAAATCTAAAGGTTCGTATTTAGTTAATTATAGATATTCTTCATTAGCATTGTTGGATCAAATTGGTGTTGTTGATTTTGGTGGAGTACCGAAATATCAGGACGGTTCGTTTAAGTTTTTCCTGCCTACAAAAAAAGCAGGTGTGTTTACATTATTCGGTTTGGGAGGAATGAGTAATATCAATCAAGAAGAAGTAGATGAATTGGATGAATCTAAAAAATTGTCCGATGCTTCTTTTAAATCTAAAATGGGTGTTGTAGGATTACTTAATACTTATTTGCTTTCAAATAATACATATTTAAAATCTAGTTTGTCAATTTCGGGAAATGGGAATAACGAAAATTATGAAGCTTTAGGCAGCGACGATATTTTCAGAACAGAATACCTAGATAAGATGGATCGATACGAATTGAGGGGGGCATCAACATTGAATCATAAAATCAATAAGAATCATAAAATTCGAGTTGGAGCTATATATACTCAGTATAACTATAATTATTCTGCTGATTATTATAACGATGAGGATGATAAATTGATCAATCTGTTAGATGAAAAAGGAACTGCTGGTATGTTACAAGGATTTGCCAGTTGGAAATATCGTGTAACTCCTAAATTAACACTTGTTTCAGGAGCTCACTATTCTCACTTCTTATTAAATAATCAGACTTCATTTGAGCCAAGAGCTGGTTTGAAATGGAAAATGACAAAAAAGCAAGCCTTCAATGTAGGTTTTGGAGTTCATTCTAAACTAGAATCTTTCACAACATACTTCGCAAAAGACGATGATGGAAATCAAATAAATAAGAATTTAGACTTGTCTAGAGCAGTTCATTATGTAGTAGGATATAGTAATATGTTAACTAATAATTTAAACTTGAAAACAGAATTGTATTTTCAAAACTTAGATAAAATTGGTGTTGGTTCAGGAGATGATAGCAAGTATTCTATGATTAATATTGAAGGTGGAGGGATTTCAAATGTAGCCTTGTCAAATAAAGGATTTGGGCAGAATTATGGAATTGAATTAACCTTAGAAAGGTATTATTCCAAAGATTTCTTTTTCATGTTAACAGGTTCTTTATATGAATCAAAATATAAGAATGAAGAAAAAGATGACTGGAGAAATGCGAAACATAATGGGAATTATGCCATGAATTTTTTAATAGGAAAAGAGTTTACGCTCGGAGCGAAAGAGAAAAACAGAGTGCTGGGGGTTAGTGGAAAAGTATTATTGTTAGGAGGGAAACGATATACAGAATTAGATGAGATTGCTTCAAAACTTGAAGGTAGTTCCGTTTGGAGCGATGATACATTTGGAGCCAAAGCAGAAGATGTATTTAAATTAGATTTTGCGGTGTATTATAGGAGAGATAAAAAGAATACGACACATGAATTTAAAATTGACATTCAAAATATCACAAACAATCAAGCCGTTTTAAACGAATATTGGAACAGTTCAACTGGTGAAATTGAGCATTCAACTCAACTTTCGTTATTACCAGTATTGATGTATACAATTGATTTTTAAATCAAACTTTAGAGTGGAGTTTAAAGCTTAGTTTTTGTAAGAGAAATTTAAGCTCTAAATTGTATTTTTCAATTAGTGTGGGAGCTAGTTTAGAGCTGTTTAGGGCGTGATTCTGTGTAGCTAGTACTTAATACCTAGTTACTTATAGAAACCATTTTTATTTTTGCTTTTTTTTGTGTAATTTCGCGGTTCGTTTTTTCGGGGTATTCCCCACATTAAACTGAAATATTTATGGCACAAAAACAAGGATTATACGACCCAAGTTTTGAACACGATTCATGTGGGATAGGATTTGTAGCGAATTTACATAACAAAAAGTCGTTCGAACATATACAAGGAGCATTAGATATGCTGGTTAACATGGAGCACCGTGGAGGATGTGGATGTGACCCGGAAACAGGTGATGGAGCAGGTATCTTATTACAGATTCCTCATGAGTTTTATGCTGCTGAGTGTAAAGAATTAGGATTCGAATTACCAGAATTTGGTAAATACGGAGTTGCAATGACTTTCTTCCCTATGGATGAGCAGTTGAGAGCAACGATAAAATCAAGATTCGAAGAATATATCAAACGTTTAGGTTTTGAACTTTTGGGTTATCGTGTAGTGCCTACGGATAATTCAATGATTGGTGCAGGGTCTAAAGCTGTTGAGCCAAGAATCGAGCAGGTGTTTGTTAGATTCATCGAATCTGATAAGCCAGAAGATCTTGAAAGAAGATTAGTTGTTCTTAGAAAATATTCTATCAGAACGATTAGAAGTGAAATGAAAGGAATAGATGAGAGTTTTTACATCGCGTCTTGTTCTGCTAAAAAAGTAGTTTATAAGGGAATGCTTAGAACTGATCAAGTTCAGAAGTACTACTTAGATCTACAAAATAAAAATATGAAGACTGCTTTAGCAGTTGTTCACTCTCGTTTTTCTACAAACACATTCCCGCAATGGAGATTGGCTCAGCCTTTCCGTTACATTGCGCATAATGGTGAGATAAACACAATTAAAGGAAATGTTAACTGGATGAAAAGTAAACAAGTTTTACTTGAGTCTACTGAGTTTTCTTTAGAAGAGATTGATTGGATGATGCCTATTTGTGACATCAAAAGATCTGATTCATCTAACCTTGATAACGTTGTTGAGCTTTTAACTTTAGGAGGTCGTTCATTACCAGAAGTAATGATGATGTTAATTCCTGAAGCTTGGCAGAACAACGATCAAATGAGAGAAGAGAAACGTGCTTTTTATGAGTACTATTCTTCAATCATGGAACCATGGGATGGTCCTGCATCTATATCATTTACTGATGGAGAAATCGTGGGAGCTACTTTGGATAGAAATGGTTTACGTCCATCTAGATACTGTGTAACTAATGATGGTACTGTTATCATGGCATCTGAAGCTGGTGCATTAGTAGTAGATGAATCTACAATCATTGAAAAAGGTCGTTTACAGCCAGGGAAATTATTCGTTGTTGATTTAAAACAAGGAAAGATTATTTCTGATGATGAAATGAAAGATGTTATTTGTTCTAAGCAACCTTACGGAAGATGGATCAAAGAAAACAAACTAGCTTTAAAAGATATCGCTCGTCCAAGAGGGAAATCTAAGTCTCCTTATACTGGAGAAGAGTTGTTACAAAAGCAAATCGCATTTGGTTTTACGAAAGAAGATTTAACTGAGATCTTAGAGCCAATGTCTAAAGAAGGTAAAGAACCATTAGGTTCTATGGGAGCTGATACTCCTTTAGCTGTTCTTTCTTCTCAAGCACAACATATTTCAAATTACTTCAAGCAATTATTTGCTCAAGTATCTAATCCACCAATTGATCCAATTCGTGAGGCAGTTATCATGTCTTTATATACGAACTTGGGTGGACAGAAAAATATCTTAACTGAAACGGCTGAACATTGTCGCCAGATTCATTTAGATACTCCTGTATTGTCTAACGGGCAATTGGATAAATTGAAGAATTTGGATGATGATTCATTCAAGTCTTATGTTATCAATACTACATTCAGTGCTCAAAACAGAAACGGTTCTCTAGAAAGAGCAATCGATGAAATTTGTGCAAATGCTGAACGTGCAACTTTAATGGGTTGTAATATTCTTATTATATCTAACAAGAAAGTTGATGAAAACAATGCTCCAATTCCTTCATTATTAGCAGTTGGTGCAATACATACTTCATTAACTAAAAAAGGATTAAGATCTAGAACTTCTATTGTTGTAGAAGGTGGAGATGTAATTGAAACTCATCATTACGCTACATTAATTGGTTTCGGTGCAAATGCAGTAAATGCATATATGGCTGGAGATACAATTAGAAGTATTTATAAAGATGAATTAGAAGCTGGTACAATCACAATCAAAAAAGTATTGTCTCAATACTCGAAAGCAATTTGTGGAGGTTTATTAAAGATTTTCTCTAAAATGGGAATCTCAACTGTACAGTCTTACCAAGGTGCTCAAATATTTGAAGCATTAGGTATTTCTAGTGAAGTTGTTCGTAAATGTTTCAAAGGAACGCCTAGTAGAATTGAAGGGATGACTTTCGATGATTTAGCGAAAGAGACAATTATCAAACATTCTCGTGCATTTGATAACTGGAATGCAGATAAGCGTTTATATGTTGGAGGATACTACCAGTGGAAAAGAAAAGGTGAAGCGCATTTGTTTAACCCTACTACAATTCACTTATTACAGAAGTCTTCTAAGAACAACGACTTTGCTACTTATAAGAAATACGCTGAAGCAATAAACAATCAATACAAGCAACACATTACTTTACGTAGCTTGTTAGATTTTACTAAAACTACTCCAGTTCCATTGGATGAGGTTGAATCTAAGGAAAGTATCTTGAAGCGTTTCGCTACTGGTGCAATGTCTTTCGGTTCTATCTCTCATGAAGCGCATAGTACTTTAGCTATAGCAATGAACAGAATTGGTGCTAAATCTAACTCTGGAGAAGGAGGTGAAGATGAAGCTAGATTTAAGAAAAAAGAAAATGGTGATTGGGAAAGATCTGCAATTAAGCAAATCGCTTCTGGTCGTTTTGGAGTTACTTCAAACTATTTAACGAATGCAGATGAACTACAAATTAAAGTAGCTCAAGGTGCTAAACCAGGTGAAGGAGGTCAACTTCCTGGTCACAAGGTTGACGACTGGATTGGTAGAACAAGACATAGTACTCCTGGTGTTGGATTAATTTCTCCACCACCTCACCATGATATTTACTCTATTGAGGATTTAGCTCAATTGATATATGATTTAAAGAATGCGAATAGAGCTGCAAGAATTAACGTTAAGTTAGTATCTGAAGCTGGAGTTGGAACAATTGCATCTGGAGTTGCGAAAGCAAAAGGAGATGTTGTTTTAATCGCTGGTTATGATGGTGGTACTGGAGCTTCTCCGTTATCATCTGTTCGTCACGCTGGTTTACCTTGGGAACTTGGTTTAGCTGAAAC
>CAWVWF010000016.1:0-31703 GCA_963933885.1 uncultured Flavobacteriales bacterium
GATTTCACATAATCATTCTTGTCTTTCTTAGTACTTGAATTCGTTTTTATTTCAAGTGTTTTATTAATGTCTAACGAATCTATATCATTTTGAATTTCTTCAAATTTTTCAATTGAAGCTACTGTGTTGATTTCATAAATTAATTGCCTTTTTCTACTGTCGTAGCAAATATGGCTGTCATTTGTTTGTTGAATAAAACAAGTGTAAAATTCAAGAATATGTCTGATATGCATTCCGATACTAGCACCACTAAATACTTCTAGTTTCTTACTGTAATCTTCATTTGAAAATTGTGAGATAAGACTCGTTAGTTGTGATATAACGGCTTTATTATTTTCTTTAATTCCAGACATTTTTTTTTTAAAATTACGAAACATTCTATGAATAAAGCGTCTTCAGATGACAAATGTTAATTTTTATGATTAACAAGGAATTTTCCTTTCTGCAAAGCTTTAACCCCATTGTTAGATTGGAAATTGATTGTGTAATAATATACTCCTTCTGGAGCAATAGAACCTGAGTTGTTATCTTTCCCATCCCAATCGCTTCTAATATTACTTCCTTTAAAATAAGATTTACCCAGAGCGTCTCGAATTTCAAAATCAATTACTGAAACATTACTATTTGTAATTCCAAATTTGTTGATTTTAAGGTTTGAGTTAATTGTGAAAATCCTTGGAATAGAAATGTAATAGTTTGAACCTGCGAAGACAGTTCTTTGAATACTATCTGAACAACCAACTTTGTCGATGACCTTTTGTTTTATGTTAATGCTGTTGTTATTAGGGACGTTTATGTGAGGATTTTTTGATTTTATTAGATTGTTATTTATCAGATAAAAAACAGAGTCTTGTTGATTTTGGCTTTCGATCCTTATTACTGCTGTGTTTTCAAGATTTACATTTTTAATATTGAATCCAGTTTTGGGTAATTCTTTTAAATGAATAGTTTGTGATATTGAATCACCACATCCATTTCGGTCAATAATCTTAAGACCAACATTTTGTGGAGCACCTTCTTTAAATTGATGTGTAGGGTTTTTCTCCAATGAGAAATTGCCGTCTCCGAAATCCCACATCCATAATTTTACTTCACTAGCTCTTGTGAATGAATTGTCTTTAAAAATCACAGTGTTATTGCACAGTTCATTTGGGTCGAAGAAAGCAAACGGCGGTGTAACTATAGAGATGTTTTTTGTTGATATAAATGAGATTCCTTTTTCTGTTTTGATTGTTAGTTTAACTAAGTATTCACCTGATTCAGAATAAGCATGAATTGGATTTTGATCCATTGATATAGCTTCGTCTCCAAATTCCCAGTACCATGAAACTATTAAAGATTTGGAGTCACTTAAGTCTTCAAAATAAATTAAGTTATTTAGACAATGATTTTCATATTTGAAGTTGGCTTTATTGGCTTTTAAGTGCAGGTTAGCGCAAAATAAGACAATGAGAAGTAGAATCGATCGATAGGTGGACATATGAATTTAGATACGTGGTAAGTAGGAAATAGTTAACCTCATTTATTAACAAAAAAAATAATTTTAAGAATCTAACTTTTTATAGGAATTCACGTACATGAGGCGAGCGTGGCAAAAGCAATCGCTCTATAGAGTTAGCCGGTTTTATGAGTAAAGGATTAATAGTTAGAATATTACTGTTGTTTGTTTTCGTTACAAACGCATTTTCTCAACCAGGAGAAAGTGAAGCTGAGTCAATGGCTTCAAAGGAGTTTCGTCCATCTATTGGTTTAGGGATGGGAATGATAAATTATTACGGAGATGTAAATAGTAATGAGAATCATGGTTCTTTTCATAATCAGTTTGGTTATACAATTCACGTAAGTAGAAAAATTAATAATTCAATGGATTTAGGTTTCAGTTTTTTAACTGGAACTATTGTAGGTAACGAAAGATCTGCAGAGCGTAACCTAAATTTTAAAACAAGTATCTATTCAGGTTCTGTTTATGTTTCTTATAATTTCAATCATTTTTTACCAGAAAATTCGATTCTTCAACCATACGTTACTTTAGGTTTTGAAAGTTTTGAATACAATAATAAATCAGATCTAGTTGATGCCAATGGTAATAAATATTTCTACTGGACAGATGGTACTATTAGAAGTATTGATCAGTCATCTTCCTCTGCAAGTCAAGCTGTTTTAATGAAACGAGATTACGTTTACGAAACTGATTTGCGAGCAGCTAATTTAGATGGTTTAGGGAAATACGCTCAGTTATCTATTGGAGTTCCTTTAGGAATAGGAGTTAATATGAGAATTAGTGAGCGTGTGAACTTCAAAATCGGATCAACTTTTCATTTTACATTTACAGATTTAATTGATAATGTTAGTAAAAACGGATCAGGCGTAAGACAAGGAAGTTCTACACCTGATTTTTTTATGTTTAATTCTCTCTCCCTTCATTATGATTTATTGAATACACCAAAGAGAGTTAATTTAGAAGACTTTGATTTTCCAGATTTCTTCGTGTTGGATATGGTTGATCAGGATAAAGATGGCGTAGTTGATGGCTTTGATGCTTGTCCATACACTCCAGAAGGAGTTAAAGTAGATGAAAATGGTTGTCCGCTTGATGGAGACGATGACGGTGTTCCCGATTACATGGATAAAGAATTTGCGACAATAGATACTTCATTTGTTAATTCGGATGGTATTACCCTAACTGATGAAGATTTTCACAATCAATACTTAAGGTATATTGATTCGGTGGATATACCAATTGATATTTTATACAGAATTGCAGGAAAACCTCAAAAATCAGCAACTTATAGAATTTTATTAGGAGAGTTTTCTGGAAGATTGCCGGAGGACTTGGCTAGAGATTTTTTAGATGAAGGGGATGTTTTTGGAGCTTTAACAAAAGGTGGTAAAACAGCATACCTGGCTGGGGAATATGGCGATATTAATGAAGCAAGAAAAAGGCAGGAAGAATTATTAGCTAAAGGGATGCCACAGGCAACAATCGTTGTTTGGGAAGGAAATGATTTTATCACACTTAAAAGATGGGAAGAGAAATCTAAAAAGGAAGTTGATGAGTTGTATAAAGATGAAATCAAAAAGAAAAAGGATTTAAATGGAATGTATGCAGTAAAGCTTGGTAATACTGCTGCAGATGCAAATACGATTGATAAACTTAAGTATTTCGAATATGAAGATGTTGTTGTTTTAGGTGGAGATAAAAACAGTAATGATTACGTTGTTGGTCCGTTTATAGATAGTGTTGGAGCATCTCAGATTTTACAAGAAGTTGATAGGAACAAATTTCCAGAGGCTACCATCGTAAAAGTTAGGAATGGTAAAGCAACAGAGAGTGGAATTAATACTGATGAAATTCCTGTTAACGAAAACCCCAAAGGAGCTAGTGCTTGGAACAGCCCGAAATATGAAGAGAAAGAAGCTTCTAATAAAGCTTTATCTAAGTTAGAAAACTCATATGTAATTGACTTCGGTTCTAAAAAAGATCCAAAAACTAAAGCATTAATCGAGAGAATTAAGCAAAAGGCAGATGTTGTTGAGATTATAGACCCTCAGAGTGGAAATATAAAATTGATAACTAAAGATCGTAAAACTAAATCTGTTGCAGAAGCTGAAGTAGCAAAACTAAAATTAGAAAGTGTATCGACAGCGAAAGTTGCTAAAGTGAAAAACGGACAAATTGTTTCCGTTAAACCTTCTCGATTAAAAGATAAAAGTAAAGAAGGTATTTTAAGTAAATTAGAAGATGCGTTTGTGATAGATTTTGGTTCTAAGAATGATCCAGAAACAAAATCTCAAATAGAAAAAATTAAAGCAAAAGCAGACGTAATTGAAGTAATAGATCCAAAGGATGGTAGTGTAAAGTTAATTACGAAAACCCCAAAAAGTAAAGCAGTGGCAAAAGCTGAGGTGGCAAAACTTCAATCCGAAGGTGTATCTACGGCAAAAGTTTCTAAAGTAAAGAATGGTCAGATTGTTCCAGTTAAATCAAGTGAATTAAATGATAATAATGAAGATGGAATTTTAAGTAAATTAGAGGATACTTTTGTAATTGATTTTGGCTCTAAAAAAGATCCAGAAACTAAAGCCTTGATTGAGAAGATTAAAGCAAAAGCAGATGTAATTGAAGTAATAGATCCGAAGGATGGAAGTACAAAATTAATTACGAAAGATCCAAAATCTAAATCAGTAGCTAAAGCTGAAGTAGAGAAACTTCATTCTGAAGGTATTTCAACAGCAAAAGTTTCTAAAGTAAAGCATGGTCAGATAGTTCCTGTTAAACCAAGCGAGTTAAACAATAATAGTGTAGATGATGTGCTGAGTAAGCTTGAAGATTCTTATGTTATAGACTTTGGTTCTAAGAATGATCCAGAAACAAAAGCCTTAATTGAGAAGATTAAAGCAAGAGTAGATGTAATTGAAGTAATAGATCCAAAGGATGGTAGTACAAAATTAATTACAAAAGATCCAAAGACAAAAGCTGTAGCAAAGGCAGAGGTTGCAGCACTTAAAGCTGAAGGGATTTCAACCGCAAAAGTTTCTAAAGTAAAGAATGGTCAGATTGTTCCGGTTAAACCAAGTGAGTTAAATAAGCAAGGCGATGATGAATTGAGCAAGCTTGAAGACTCTTATGTAATCGACTTTGGTTCTAAGAAAGATCCAAAGACAAAAGCCTTGATAGAGAGGATTAAAGCAAAAGCAGATGTTGTAGAGGTTATAGATCCAAAGGATGGAAGTATTAAACTGATAACTAAAGACCCGAAAACAAAGTCTGAAGCAGCTAGTGAGATTGTGAAACTTAAAAGTGAGGGGATTTCAACAGCTAAATTAGCAAAAGTTGAAAATGGTAAAATTGTACCGGTAAAACCTAGTCAATTGAGACCAAATGAAAAAGAAGATTTACTAAGTAAATTGGAAAATGCGTTCGTGATAGATTTCGGTTCTACAAAAGACTCAAAAACTAAGGCTTTGATTGAGAAAATAAAAGCAAATTCTGATGTGATTGAAGTAATAGACTCAAAAGATGGAAGTACTAAACTAATTTCTAGAGATCCAAAAACTAAGGAAGTTGCGGAAGCGGAAGTAAAAAAGTTAAAAGCAAAAGGTATTTCAACAGCTAAAGTGGCACGTGTTCAAAATGGGGGAATTATACCAGTTAAAGGGTCAGAACTTAATAAAGCAATCCCTGAAGGTCTTTCAAAAATTGAAAAAGAATTTGTTGTTAGGATAGGAACCATTGATAAGAATACATCTTTAGTTGAGCGTCAGAAGTTATTAAATGTTCCAAATACAGTGAAAATTAAAAATGATGATGGTAGTATTGATATCGTATCAAAACTAAGTCATGAACAAGAAGAGCCTGCTCACATAGATAAAGCAAAATATAAGAGAAAGGGATTTTTAGATTCTAAAGTCGCTTATGTTAAAAATGGTAAAGTTGAAGTTTTAAAGAAAGAAGCTTTGGATGGGAAATTCACACTTTCCTTGGGTTCTTTTAAATCTAATGTACCTAATAAGCAAGTGAATGAAATAGCAAGTATATCAGATGTTGAAAGCATGGAAACTTTTAATCCTGATGTTACAACATATACTGTTGGTAATTTTGATAATCCTGAAGAAGCAAAGCAGAGGATGGAAGAATTAGTTTCTCAAGGATTCAAACCTGAATTAGTTAAATATGAAGATGGGAAAATTAAGGTTATAGATTTAGGTTCTGTTTTCGACAAGATGACGCTTCAGAAATTAGCTGATTTAAAAGCGAAGCAAGGATTGGTGAAAACAGGTGGAGTTGTATTTAGAGTTCAATTGGGAGCTTATAGAGGTAAAATAAATGAAACTGTATTTAGGGGTGTTAAAACATTAGCATTCCCAAGTGCTGGAGGAGTTACTAAATATGTAACAGGTTCATTTGGTACATACCAGCAGTCATACATTTCTAAGTTAGAAATGAAAAAGTTAGGGTTTAGCGGAGCCTTTGTAGTTGCTTATAAAGATGGGCATAGGATTTCAGTTACTGATCTTGTAAATAAAGAGAAGTTTCAACAAGTTAAAGAAAGTGTTTCTCCTATCGAAAAACAGCTTAATATAGTTGAAGAAAAACCTAAGAAAAAAGTAGTTAAGAAAGTTGTAGCTACAAGTTCAGCCCCTGTGAAGAACAAGATTAGTTATAGAGTTCAAATTGGGGCATTTAAAGACGACGCAATTCAAAATAAATTAACCGAATTTCCTGATGTTACTATGGAAGTTTATGGTCAATATAAACGTTATACGTCTGGAAGTTTTCCTACATATGCAGCTGCAAGCAAGCACAAAGCTGTAATTAAAGCAAAAGGTTTTAAAGGAGCATTTGTAGTAGCTTATAACGGTGGAGAAAGAGTAGCCGCTCCAGGTGAAAATACGAATGTTATTAAAACAACAGATTTGGTTGACGCTGTAAAAAGTAGTCCTGTAAAGAGTGAGTACGATGCAAATAAATTGATGATAATGGTACAAGTTGGTTTGTATAGAGGAAGTATTCCTGCAGACTTAAAATCGTTATTTAATACACTTCCTAATATTACTAAACAAGTAACTCCTCATGGCGTTGTGAGATATATGACTGGTAATTTTAAAACACCATCTGAAGCTGCTGCTTACAAAGAAGATCTAGTTAAACAAGGTTTTGCGGGAGCTTTCTTAGTCGCTTACTACGATAACGATAGAATCAAAATTCAGAAGGCAATAGAAATATCTCAAGGGAAGTAGAATCATTTTCTATTAACCAATCATTATATGAGCGTCTGGATATTTATACTTGTTAGAGTGAACCTTCTTACTTAAAGCCATTATTAACATCAAAGTTCCTAGTCTACCAATAAACATAGAAATGGATAGTATAATTAATCCAGCATCAGAAAAGCTAGAAGTAATTCCCATTGATAAACCAACTGTAGAAAAAGCACTAAATTCTTCAAAAATAAGTTGAAGGATATCCATTTCACCAGAAGCTAACGCGTCGGATTCAGTAATTGTAAGAAGGAAAACCCAAAGAAAGAGGTTAACAAGCGTAAAAAGTAAAACAGCATAAGCCTTTATTAAAAGGTCATTTGCAATGTTCTTTTTATAAAGTTCAGCATTTTTTCTACCTCTGATTGTTGTATAAACAGAAACAAATAATAATGTAAAAGTTGATGTCTTAATACCACCAGCAGTTGAGCTAGAAGATCCACCAATAAACATTAATACAAGAAGTAGTATTATTACTGGAATAGCCAAAGATCCGGTATCTACAGAAGCAAAACCGGCAGTTCTGTTTACAATTTGAAAAAATGAAGTGACTAACCTTTCAATGAAGTTTTGATCACCGAAAATTCCTGTATTCCATTCTAGAAGAATAAAACCTAAGACTCCAAACAATAATAAATGGGTATTACTCACTAAACCAACCCTAGTTCCGATAGCAAGTTTTTTCCAAGGTTTTATCATTCGTTCTCTTAATTGTTTATAATCTAATACATCAATTATTGTAACAAATCCGAGAGCACCAAGAAATATTAGTATTCCCATAACGCTTAAAACAGGGTATGCATTTGCAACTGCTTCATTTGTTATTCCACCTTCATATAGTGAAATTCCAGCGTTGTTAAATGCTGATACGGCATGGAAGATCGAATAGAAAATCCGATCATTTATTGCTGCAATTTCAGGAGATTCAGGAAGCAGGAAAAATAAAGATGTAGCACCTATTATTTCAATTAATGTTGAAATAATAAATATTTTTGCAAACATACCTTGTGCACTTTGGTAGCTAGATTTGTTTACAATGTCTTCAATAATATCGTGCTGTTTAATAGTAATCCCAAAACGAGCAAAAACAGCCATGAAAATACCGAATGCAACGATGTTTAATCCTCCAAGTTTTATTAAAAACATTAAAACTAATTGTCCTTTTAAAGTGAAGAATAAATGAGTGTCTTCAACCATTAGTCCAGTAACACATGTGGCACTAGCAGAGGTGAATAAGGCATCAATGAAACTCCAGTCAGGAGGATTGGCTTCAGTAGTCATTTCGGGAAGAAGTAGCATTCCTGCACCTCCAAAAATTATTCCCGCAAAGATCATTATAAATAGAACGGCAGGATTAATATGAATTCTTGATAGATTGATGTTTATCTTTCCTACCTCAAGATAAGCTAACATTAATAGGTATACTTGAAGGAATATAACATACCATTCTTCAGGCTCTTCGGAGCCTAAAGTTGTAAATAACATGTGTAGAATGTTTACATCAAACCCATAAAAACCAATAGCATCGACTGTTAAAAGGAAGAGTAAACTAACTTCACCTAATGATCCTTTTATGAAGTTTTTGAGATCGAATGAATACATGAATCGAATTACATAACTGAATATGTAGTAACCAAAAAGACCTTTGAAATATGATATTAATTTTTCGTTTTCAGCATCACTATTAGGGAAGCCGTAGTAATAAACCATTAGAGCTAGTGCGAATACCCCTATAATTACACTTATAAAACGAAGAGAACGTAGCGTTACATCTTTATTGTTATAAAGGAAAATATTGATTGCTTCTTTAATGTTTCTACCAATCCCCATTTATGATTGTGACTTTTTAAATTCGGCTTTCAAACGATTTTTATTGATAGGTACAACTCCAACTTCTTCACAAACTAAACCACCTGATAAGTTAGCGAGTTTAACCATTTGTTGATCTTTTAAACCTGATGCATATGCCAAAGATGCTGTCGATATTACAGTGTCACCAGCTCCTGAAACATCAGATATATTTCTGATCTCGGCTGGAACATGAGTACTGTTTTCTTTATTGAATAGTAAAACACCATGCTCAGAAAGTGTAACCATTACATTCTGAATATTTAGCTTACTGCTTAATTGTTCCGCATGACTAAATAAATTATGAATGTCACCCTTTTCAATATCCTCTTTTAATCCTGTAGTAAACTCAATGAAATTAGGCTTAAATAAAGATGTGTTATTATAATTTAAAAAGTTGTTCTTTTTAGGGTCAACGCAAGTAGGTATGTTCTTGTTATTTAAATAATCTACAATCTCTTTAATGTTATCTTTTAATAGTAAACCTTTGTCGTAGTCTTCAAAGATAACGACATCAACCTTTTGTTGATCAACTATAGATTTAACTCGTTTCACTAATTCTTCTGAATCTGATTTAGAAATATTAGAAATTTCTTCCTCATCAACTCGAAGCATATGATGGCTTGAGCTAATAATTCTAGTTTTACAAGTGGTTAATCGTTCATTACTTCGAATAATACCATCGCTAACTAAATTATTAGAAGTCATTACTTCTTCGAATACTTTTCCTTTAATATCGTTACCGATAATCCCACATAAAATAGGATTGGCACCAAGAGCTTGAATGTTTAGAGCAACATTTGCAGCTCCACCTAATCGGTTTTCTCTCTTTTTAGCTTCGAATATTGGGACAGGAGCTTCCGGTGAAATACGATTTACACCACCCCATATATAGGCATCAACCATTACATCTCCAATGATTAGGCAAGTAAGATTATTGAAACCATCAAAAAGCTCGTCTATTTCTAATTCTGTCATAAGATTAATCCTAGATCACAAAGTTAAATAAATTCATTTTTCTAACTCATGGAATAATACATTTATTTTTTATTGATAATGGCAACCTTTAAAAGTTGAGTTCGTCTTTTTTGCGGTGAGTTATCCCAATAACTGTTCTTGCTAGTACTGAGAATCCCTACTAAATATATTTCCTCCCTAGGAATTTTAGTAGGGGTTTTCTTTTTTTATAGTGATGTATTTTTCACAAGAAACACTATTTTAGTTGTCACATGTTAAAAAAGGGTTTTAAATTTTTTTCATTATTCATTTTAGTATTCTGTTTATGGAACTGTAATTCTATATGGTATGGTATTCAGCAAGGTAAAGGTCAGCTCAAAATCGTGTATGGAGCAGACCCTGTAAAAGATTTTTTAGAAGATTCAACTTATCCAGATTCCTTAAAAGCCAAACTTCGACTTATTAAAGAGATAAAAACATTTTCGATTGATTCTTTAGGTATTAATCCATCTAAAAATTATGAAAAACTATTTGATCAAAAAGGTAAACCTGTTATGTGGGTTGTTACTGCTTGTGAGGAATTCAAATTAGGATCCTATTATTGGAAATTCCCATTTTTAGGAAAGTTTTCATACAAAGGGTATTTCGATGAAAAGAAGGCAATCAAAGAAGAAAATAAATTAAAAGAACAAGGCTATGATACTGATATAGGAATTGTTAATGCATGGAGTACTTTGGGGTGGTTTAAAGATCCTATAATGAGTAGTATGCTGAAGAAGAGTCCCGGCCAACTGGCAAGGGTAATTATTCATGAGCTAACACATGGAACTTTATATGTGAAAAATAATATTCAATTCAATGAGAACTTAGCTTCTTTTGTAGGGGATAAGGGAGCAATATTATTCTTAAATTGGAAGTACGGTGAGAATTCCGAAGAAGTAAAGGATTATTTAGGAGATTTTGCTGATATGGCAAAAGTTAGGAAACATCTTTTAAAAGGGACTGAAGAACTTAATGCTTTTTATAATTCGCAAGACTCTGTCTATATTAAGGAAAACAAGCAAAAAGAAATTGAAAGGGTTATTGTTAGTTTAGATACAATTACGCTTTATACAAAAGGGAAATTAGATAATATTATTAGTCATTCGAAATCAATAAACAATACTTTTTTTACTGACTTTTTAACGTATAGAAAAGAGCAAAACTCTTTGGAAGAAGAATTTGTTAGAGATTTTAATTCGAATTTTGATGCGTATTTAACTCATTTAAAAAATAAATACCCTTCACTTTAATGGAAACATTTTTAAAAGAGTTAGCACAAGAAATTGCCTCTCGATTTGAAGAACCAAGAGATTTATGCATCGTTCTTCCAACTAAGCGAGCTGTTGTGTTTTTTAAGCAAGAACTGGCTAAAGCATATAATTCAACCTTTTGGGCTCCAGAATTTTATTCTTTAGGAGAATTCGTTGAAAAATTAAGTGAAGTAAAAAAGGAAGATAAATTACTACTAATATTAGAATTATATGATTCTTACTTAAAGGTTGTAAAAGGTGAGCCAGAAGATTTAGAATCTTTTTTGAAATGGGCCCCAACTTTACTTGCTGATTTTGCTGAAATAGATAGATATCTTATTGAACCTAATAATTTATTTAGCTATATAAACGAAGCAAGAGCCTTAGAATATTGGAATATTAATGGAGAACCATTAACTGATGCTCAAAAAAAATATTTGCACTTTTGGAAATTATTGGGTGCTATTTATTTTCAGTTTAATAAAGACTTAAAGGAAAAAAAGAAGTCATATGCAGGTATGCAATTTCGAATTGTAGCTGAAAATATAAATACGATTATCGATGACTTTCCATTTAAGAAAGTGATTTTTGCTGGGTTTAATGCGTTAAGCGAAGCTGAGGAAAAGATTATATATAGATTAATAAAAAGTGGTTTAGCGGAAGTTTTTTGGGACGGTGATGACTATTATCTTAATAGACCAGAACAGGAGGCTGGGACCTTCATGCGTAGAATAAAAAGAAAGTATCCTACCATTCCTTTTAATTGGTCTAAAAAACACTTAGAAACGATTAATAAGAATATTAATATTGTTGCTTGTAATACTGATTTAGCTCAAACTCAATATGCTTGTGAAGTTTTACAGAAAAATTATAAATCTGAAACAGGTCAAAAAACTGCAGTTGTTTTAAATAATGAAGAACTGTTATTACCACTCCTTTATAATCTGCCAGATAATGTAGAAGCTGCAAATATAACAATGGGTTATAATTTGAAATTAACACCATTAGCTTCTTTCATAAATATTTGGTTAGATCTGTGGAACAACAATAGAATTCAAAAAACTGGAAAGCATTATTATTTTAAAAATATATTTAGATTACTAGAACATCCTTATTTTTCATTTTTAACAAATGAAGATAACGTTCAACTAAAAGTTTTAAAAACGAACTTAATAAAGCGGAATGTGATATATATAGGAAGAATAGATTTTGAAGCTTCTTTTCCTAATTCACCATTTTTAGATGTATTATTCTCTAGTTCAGATATGAAATCAGAGGCTATAAATAATTCGTTTTTGAAATTATTTTCATTGCTTAAAAAATCAATTGAGAAAGTTAGTTTATCAGATGTAGAGAAATCAATTCACACGGAATATTTATACAGCTATACTGTCATCTTAAGAAAATTCGGGAAATTACTTGAAGTATCTGAGCATTTAAAAGGAATTGAAAACAGGATTTATAAAAAACTATTGAATCAACTTGTTGGATCTGAATCGCTTTCATTCTTTGGAGAACCTCTTAAGGGGCTTCAAATAATGGGTATGTTGGAGACCAGACTTTTAGATTTTGATAATGTGATCTTACTGTCTGTTAATGAAGGTGTTTTGCCACAAGGGAAAAAAGAAAATTCATTTATACCTTATGATATAAAAAGAGAATTTCACCTACCAACTCATACAGAGCATGATGCTATCTTCGCTAATCATTTTTATAGGTTAATACAGAGAGCTTCAAATGTTGAGTTAGTGTATTTAAATGGTAAAAATGATTTTGGAGCAAGTACGGAGAAAAGTAGGTTTATTGAACAAATAGAATTTGAGCTACCAAGAGCCAATAAGAATGTTGTTATTAAGGAATTAGGATACAGTCCTACACCTAAAGTGAGTGACTCAGAAATTGAATTCGAAAAATCTGAAGCCATAATTTCGAAGATAATTTCAAAACTTGAAACTGGTATATCACCATCAGCCTTTAATAAGTTCATTCAATGTCCTTTGGATTTTTATTATAGATATGTTCTTGGCTTGGGAGAAGCTAATGAGATTGAAGAGCGTTTACAACACTCTACTTTTGGTACATGCGTACATGAGACTTTAGAGGATCTATATAAACCTTATATTGGTAAGTCATTAATAGTTGACGATATAGAGAAGATGAAACCTCTTGTAAATAAGGTTTTAAGCGATAAGTTTTTAGAGTATCTAAGTTTATCAGACCTTAAATCAGGTAGTAATTTATTGACGTTTGAGGTTGCTCAGCAATACGTTAAGAACTTCTTAAAGCAAGAAATAAAGACTATTGTTGAAGCGAAAGACAAAAAAGAGGATTACGTAGTTCTTCAACAAGAAGAGGCTTTAGAAACAGTAATTCCTGTTGAAGTAAATGGAATTAACATAGATGTTAAAATTCGTGGATTTGCTGATAGAGTAGGTCAGCTTGGATCTACAGTTCAATTGATTGATTATAAGACAGGGAATGTTGTTTCTTCTGATCTTTCCATTCGCAACTGGGATGATTTAGCTTCAAATCCTAAAAAGAGTAAAGCCTTACAACTTGCTCTATACGGATTAGCTTACTTAAACACAAAAGATACTGTTACTGATTTCGAAGGAGGTATTTATAGTTTTAGAAATTTTAAATCTGGACTATTAACCTTGAAGTATAAGAATAAAAAGGTTTCAGCACTTACTATTAAAGAAGAGGTACCAGTTGTAGTGGAAAGTATAGTAAGAGAAATGCTTAGTAAAGCTCATCTTATAGCGCATAACCCTGATAGTAAATATTGTAATTATTGTTAATCAGTGATTTGAGAATATAGAGTAAAAAAAAAGGCTGTCTATATTAGACAGCCTTTTTTTTACTCTATATAATTGAGTGATTATTTTAATGTTTTAGGAACGTAGATTTCATTAACTGTATCCTTGTATTTTCCATCTTTAGATAAGATTTTCAATTCAATACGTCTGTTAAGAGCTCTTCCTTCTTCGTTATCTGATCCATCAGAGTTTTCATTACGTGCAATTGGATGTTTTTCACCATATCCCATCGCTGTAACTCTTTTACTTGAAATCCCTTTTGTTATAACATATTTTCTAACTGCTTCAGCTCTTTTGTGTGAAAGCTTTTTATTGTAACCATTGTTACCTTTAGAATCAGTATGACCTTGTATTTCTACATTGATTGTTGGGTTGTTAGCCAATAAAGAAAACAATTTATCCAATTCAATCTTAGAATCTTTAGTAAGTATAGCTTTATCAAATTCGAAGAATACATTATTTAATACGATACTTTCATTTGCTTTAATAGGAGCCAAGTTGATTTCTTTCTTGATAGAAGAGAAAGCAGAGTTTTTAGGAACTATTAAGTTTTCAGATTTGAATAAATATCCTTGTGCTTCATAAGTAACATTATAGTTTCTTCCTGGAGGAAGAATAAATAAGTATTTACCAGTTTTTTTGTTTGGCTTGTAAATCCCAACAACTGCACCAGTTTCATTATCTGTAACAATGATTTGAGCATCATCTGGAACTGTACCACTTTTATCACCTAAACTGAAAGTACCACTCATAACCGTAAGTGGGTTAACCTCTACAGATGGTAATTCTATTAAGAAGATATCTTTTCCATTTCCATTTTCCTTTTCAGAAGAATAGTACGATCTTTTTCCATCAACCGATGTTACATAAAACACATCATCTTCAGTAGTGTTAATTGGGTATCCTATATTTTCTGGATCACTCCATACTCCATTTTCATCCATTGTAGATTGGAAAATATCGAATCCACCCATTGTTTCATGTCCTTCAGAAGAGAAGAATAATGAAACTCCATCAGGGTGAATGAATGGTGCTCTATCACTTCTAGACGTATTTATTTTTGGACCTAAGTTTTGTGGTAATGACCATTCTCCGTTTGGAAGTTTAACAATTCTATATATATCATAACTTCCATATCCTCCTTTTCTATTTGAAGTAAAGTAAATTGTTTTACCATCAGCAGAGAAACAGGCGTGAGTTTCAGAAGCCTTAGAATTTAAAGCATCAAAGGCAACTGGCTTAGACCAAGTAGATCCATCTAATTTACTATAGTAGATATCTCCATTTTTATCTTCTTGAGAAGAATAAATCAATAATTGTTGACCATCTACAGAAAGACCGATTGAAGCTTCATGACCTGGAGTATTAATCTCTCCAATCATTTTTGGTGTTCCCCATTTACCATCTTTACCTTTTTTAGAGATATAAATATCTTCGTAGTAGGCATGATCTTTAGGATCAATTTCTTTATCTACATCAGAAGTTAATATTTTTTTAATGATAGATTTCTCTTCACCGGCTTTCTCTGTTTTTCTTGCGCTGGTTGGTCTTCTAGATGTAAATATCAATGTTTTTTCATCTGCTGAAAGAACAGGAGCAAATTCAGGGTATCTACTATTAATTTTATCTCCAAGAGAAGTAACTACAATATCAACTGGATTAGCAATAAGTAATTTAGCTGTTTCACAAATTTTAAGCTCACGAGCAACTTCTGCTTTTTCTGATGCAGGTAGTTGTTCTCCATAACCTTCTTGATATTTTACAAAATTAGCTTTCGCGAATTCGAAGTTATGATTTGTTCTTAAAATTCTACCGTATGCTAAATAAACATCGATCGGTGCTAATCTAGCTTTGTAATTATAATAATCAAACTCTAAAGATGTAGAAACACTATCCGCAGCTAGCTTCAAATATTCCATTGCTTTCTGATTATCTTCTTTAACAATACTATTAGCGTAACAATCTCCTATTTTATATTTTAAGAAAGGAGTACTACTAAAGTTTTGAAGATTTAAATATATCGGTAAAGCACGATCGTAATCTTCGTCTTCCCAATATCCATCAGCTTCAGTATATTGTTTCTTAATACTCTTGTTAACCTCTTTTGGCTTGTCTTGAGCGTTCACAGAACCGCTTAATAACAATGTAAATGACAATGCGGATAATAAGTACTTCATACTTGTTTTTCTTTTATTTATTTAGAGTTCTTTTCAAACTCCATGCAACTTTTTTCAATTAACAGAAAATTAACAAAATCTGTTCATATACTAATAATGTGCAAATTAAGTTATAATTACCAAATTTGCCTATTAATATCGAAGTTTTCAAGATAATCACCAACTTTTCTTAAAAAACTTCCTCCCAACATACCATCAACAACTCTATGATCGTAGCTCATACTTATATACATCATATGTCTAATTCCAATAGTATCCCCTTGTGGAGTCTCGATAACTGCTGGTTTTTTCTTTATAATCCCAACAGATAAGATAGCTACTTCGGGTTGATTAATGATTGGAGTTCCCATCACATTTCCAAAGGTCCCAACATTTGTAATGGTAAATGTTCCTCCTTGAACATCATCGGGTTTTAATTTATTATCTCTTGCTTTAAAAGCAAGGTCAGTAGCATATTTAGATACACCTATTAAATTAAGTTGATCAGCATTTTTAACTACAGGAACAATAAGGTTTCCGCTAGGTAAAGCAACCGCCATACCTATGTTTATGTCTTTTTTTACTATTATATTGTCACCATCAACACTTACATTAATTAAAGGGAATTCTTTAATTGCTTTTGCAACTGCTTCAATAAATAATGGTGTGAATGTGATTTTAAATCCTTCCTTTTTCTGAAATTGGTCTTTGATTTTATTTCTCCATAAAACCATGTTAGTAACATCAATTTCTACCATACTTGTAACGTGAGGAGCAATTTGCTTTGATTTAACCATATGGTTAGCAATTAACTTTCTCATTCTGTCCATTTCAATTATCTCAGAAGCTCCACTAAACGAAGTTGCTGGTTTCACTGATTGGGATGATGTAGGTATTGGTGCCGTATTCGTTATTGATTTAGAACCGCTTTCTATAAATGTTATGATATCTGCTTTTGTAACTCTTCCGTTTCTACCAGTTCCTACAATTTCACTAAGTGTATCTATAGAAATGTTTTCTTTTAGAGCAATGCTTCTAACTAGTGGTGAATAGAAACGATCACTATCAGAGTTTTTAGGAATTTCAAGTTTAGGTGTTCCTATTACTTCCTTGGTCTTTATGTTTTCTACAGAAGTATCTGAGCTATAAATATCACTTGTTTTTTCAGAACTAACGACAGGAGATATAGCATCTCCTTTTGTTTCGATAATTGCAAATGGAGCTCCAACTTGAATTACATCTCCTTCTTTACAAAGCATTTGAACTAATATACCTTCATGAGTAGATGGTATTTCAGAATCCACCTTATCGGTAGCAATCTCAAGAACACATTCTTCAAGATCAACATGATCGCCTTCTTTTTTGAGCCAAGCAGTTACTGTAGCTTCAGCAACGCTTTCTCCCATTTTCGGCAATAATAGTTCGATTTTAGCCATAAAATATGCTTGAATTTGAGAACGAAAATAAGGAAAATAAGGGATTTTAGCAATAAAAACCTGTGTTAGTAATCGTATTAATTACCAAGTTGTTTTAAACCTTTTATTAAAATGGTTAAATCATTTAAAATATGATAATCTTTTACGTATTGAATATTGATTTTATCCAATGAAGACTGGTTTAAAGTAGTGCTTTTAAATCGATCGATAGGAGAGAGTATTCCCTTTTTTAGTAAGGGAAGCTCTTTACTTTGATTGAAGCTTTTACTATAGCCTACCCACGTGTTCTTTCCTTTAATAACATCTAAGATATTAATTAATAAAGATTTTGGTTTTTCTACAGTGAAAGCAAGAAGAGGTGATAATGTAAATAATATTAAACTAGTTATTATATCAAAAACTCTTTTACTTCTTTTGTTTTCAGGTTTATTGAGTGAATTTATGTCAATAAAATATAATTCGCCAGGTGAATTAATAGAAGAGCTTCCTAGAATAAATAAAGATTCTGGTGGAGCTATTTTGAACTCTGTTTCTCTTGAAGAAAGAGATTCCATACTACCAATTATTTGATTTGCAGAAAGGTCTTTTGCGCAAAAAATCACCTCATCTAATCTATGAATCTGAATAATTTCTTCTAATTGATTAACACTTCCAACATATTTCTTATTGTCATCTTCTTGTTCCGAAGATATATTAATGAAATTTTGAGGCGAGAAATCTGATTTTTCAAGAATGTCTTTAACACGATCCAGTTCTTCACTCATTCCAACAATACCAATGTTTTTTCTGGAATTAGAATCAATTTCGAAATCTCCGAATTTAATAAAGTGAGCAATTAATCTAGTTATGCTTAAGGCAAATGCTGCCCAAATTGTACTGAAAATTGTTATAGCTCTTGAGAATCTGAATTCCTCTGCTATAAGAGAATATGTGATAAGTATAATAATTGAACCTATTACAACACCATTTAATACCTTTCCTAATTTTATTTTTTTTCGATAACCTCCGAAGAATGCAACTACAGTTAACATGATTGCAATTATCGCTGGGATTTCATAATGTAAATAGGCTTCTGGATATTCCCAGCCTTTATGATTTTCCCATAAAGTTTTAAACCCTAAAATTCCAGTAAATAATAATCCAGCATCCATGATAGGAAGAATAGATTGTTTTAAACCTCTACTCGTTATAGCTACACCTGCTCTAAGGTAAATCGCAATGTTAATTAGGAAACTGAATAAGCTGGCGTTTTTCTGAGAAAAATGTTTTTTTGCGAAAATGATCATCGCATTGTAAAAAACAAATACGTAATTAACGGAACTCTTTTTTGTACTTTCTCCTTTATAATGAATAATACGTGTGTCTGAGAAATAGTAGTTTTTATATCCACTTTTGATTAATCGATATGATAAATCAATGTCTTCTCCATACATGAAAAATGCTTCGTCTAGTAAACCAACCTTGTCTAAAGCTTCTTTTCTCATGAGCATAAAGGCTCCAGATAAGATTTCTATTTCGTGATTTTCATTCTTGTCTAAATATCCACAATGGTATTTCCCGAACTTTTTACTTTTCGGAAAAATAGAAGACAATCCAGATATTTTATGAAAAGCAACAGTGGGAGTAGGTAAGCTTCTTTTAGATTCGGGTAAGAAAATTCCCTTCCCGTCAACCATTTTCACTCCTAAACCTCCAGCTTTTGGAGTTTTATCCATAAAGTCTACAACTTTCTCAAAAGTATCTTCTTCTACAAGAGTGTCTGGATTTAATAAGAGAACGTATTCTCCAATAGATTTTCTTATTGCTAAATTATTCCCTTTTGAAAAACCTAAGTTTTCTTTTGAAGCGATAAGTTTAACCTGTGGGAATTTTTCTTTCACCATTTCCACAGATCCATCAACAGAATTATTATCAACCACCCATACTTCTGACTCAACATTATTAGTTGCGGCAAAAACAGAGTGTAAACATTGCTCTAGGAAATGTTGTACGTTATAATTTACTATTACAATTGATAGTTTCAAATTGGTGGTGCTAAGGTTAGTACTAATTTAGGAAAAATGTAGCGAGTTATAAACTGTTTTGATACGGAACTCTGTTTAATATGCTCTTTCCTAAAGTTACTTCATCAGTATATTCGATTTGATCACCAAAAGAAACGCCTCGAGCTACTGTGCTTAGTTTTATTGGGAAATCTTTTAATTTTTTGGAAATGAAGAAGTTAGTAGTGTCACCTTCCATTGTAATTCTTAATGCTAGTAAAACTTCTTGAAGTTCTGGGGTCTTTTCAATTCGTTGAATTAATGACTCAATATTCAAATCGTTTGGTCCAATTCCATCCATTGGAGAAATTATACCTCCTAAAACATGATATCTTCCTTTAAATTGATGTGTTTTTTCTATTGCAATAATATCTTTTACATCTTCTACAATACAAAGAATTTCATCTGAGCGTTTTGTTGAATTACAAATATTACACTGCTCACTATCAGAAAGATTATGACAAACTTTACATTCATGAATCCGTTCTTTCATCGTTAAAAGAGCATTTCCGAAATCATTAATAAACGAATCATCTTTCTTTATTAATTGTAAAGCATACCTTAAAGCAGTCTTTTTACCAACACCTGGAAGAGCATTGAAATAATCTGCTATCTCTTGTAAAACCTTTAAAGAAGATTGATCCATATTACAAAAGTATTACTTTTATAGATGCGCTGTAATTCTAATCGAAAAAAAATAATATGACATCTAAATTTTCTTCAATAATAGCTTCCGAATTCAATTTGAAAATTGATAATGTAAAAGCTGTTGTTTCGCTTTTGAATGAAGGCGCAACTGTTCCTTTTATTGCAAGATATAGAAAGGATCAAACGGGGGGAATGGAAGATATTAATGTTTTCGAAGTTCAAAAGAAATTATCAGTTTTAAATGATCTTGCTAAAAGAAAGAAACACATTTTATCAGTAATTTCTGATCAAGGTAAATTAGAAGACTTACTAAAGCAGAAAATCGAAGATTGCTGGGATGAGAAGAAATTAGAAGATATTTATCTTCCTTTTAAACCAAAAAGAAAAACAAAAGCAGAAACAGCGCGACAAAATGGATTAGAAGTATTTGCTAAAATTATCATGAAACAAGATCGTGATTATAAAGCAAGCGCAAGTCGTTTCTTGAAAGGTGATATTAAAACCATAAGTGATGCCGTTGAAGGAGCTCAGTTTATAATTGCTGAATGGATGAGTGAAAACCAAGCAGTAAGAAATAGAATAAGAGGGTTGTTTCAACGCAAAGGTGAGTTGGTTTCAAAAATTAAAAAAGGGAAAGAAAGAGAAGGAGAGAAATATGAACAGTATTTTGAATATAGTCAGAAAGCAACTAAAGTTCCTTCTCATAGGTTTTTAGCTATTCAAAGAGCTCAGGAGGAAAGTATTTTATCCGCTTCTATTAAAATAGATAAAAAAGAGGCTATTGAAAGTATTCAATCTTTCTTTGTAAAAGGTAATGATGCTTCTTCTAAAGTAGTTTTGGAAGCTTTGAATGATGCCTATAAACGACTGATTAAGCCTTCTATTGAGAATGAAATTTGGAAAGAAATCAGAGCGAAATCTGATGATGTAGCAATCCAGGTTTTTGCTAAGAATCTAAAACAATTATTATTAGTTCCGCCATTAGGTAGTAAGCGTGTTTTAGCAATAGATCCAGGTTTTAAGTCTGGCTGTAAAGTAGTGTGCTTAGATGAACAAGGTGATTTAGTTCATAATGAAAATGTTTTCCCACATCCACCTCAGAAGCAATTCAGCGAATCTATATCAAAAATTGAAAGTTTAGTTCATACTTATAAAATTGAATCTATTGCAATTGGAAATGGAACTGCTGGAAGAGAAACAGAAGATCTTGTGAAGCAAATGAAGTTTTCACATGATGTTGAAGTATTTATGGTAAACGAAAATGGAGCTTCAATATATTCTGCTTCGAGCATAGGGAGAGAAGAATTCCCAAATCATGATGTAACAGTTAGAGGAGCAGTCTCTATTGGTAGGAGGTTAATGGATCCTTTGGCTGAATTAGTGAAGATTGATCCTAAATCCATTGGAGTTGGCCAATATCAACATGATGTAGATCAAACTAAGCTTAAAGTAGAACTAGATCATATTGTTGAGTCATGCGTAAATCAAGTTGGAGTTAACGTAAATACTGCGAGTGAATATTTATTGCAGTATGTTGCAGGTGTAGGAAAAACGTTAGCTAGTAATATAGTTAATGTTAGAAAAGAGAATGGAGCATTTAAAAATAGAATCGCTTTAAAAAAGGTACCTAGATTAGGTGGGAAAGTATTTGAGCAATGTGCTGGGTTTATGCGTGTGAAAGGGGATAATCCATTAGACAATACCTCCGTACATCCAGAAAATTATAAAGATGTTAGTTTGATTGCTAAATCATTAAATAAAAATTTAGATGATTTGATTAATGATGACGAAATTGATGAATCTTTAATTGATGAAAAGGTCAAAATTAGTTTAGGGGCTTTTACTTTAAAGGATATCATAACAGAACTATCAAAAAAAGGCTTTGATCCAAGAGAGAAAATTCAGAAATTTAGTTTTGACCAATCTTTAAAGTCTATTGAAGACGTTAAGGAAGGAATGATTATCTCGGGCTTAGTCACTAATTTAACCAATTTTGGAGCTTTCGTTGATATTGGAATTAAGGAAAATGGTTTGGTGCATATTTCTCATATTGTAGATCGATATATTTCAAGTCCAATGGATGTTTTAAATCTTAACGACAATGTGAAAGTGAAGGTGGTTTCAGTTGATGTTTCTAAAAAAAGAATAGCACTTTCGATTAAAGAAGCTATTTGATTGAAAGTAACGGTGAGAACGCCTATCTTTGCATCATGAATGAGATCGAGTTAGGTAAAATGAATTTGTTAACCGTTGCAAGGCAAGAACCGCAAGGGATGTATTTAAATTTAAAAACAGGAGATCCTCTTGATCAAGTGTTGTTACCTAATGCCTATATTGAGGAAGGTTTAGAGATTGGAGATGATATTAATGTTTTCGTTTATTTAGATAATGAAGAAAGGATAATTGCAACAACTTTAAAACCTAAATTGTTGATCAATCAATTCGCTTCTTTATCCGCTGATCAAGTAAATACTTCAGGTGCTTTTATGGATATGGGAATTGTAAAGCAATTACTTGTACCTTATAAAGAGCAAGCTGAACCTATGGAAGAGGGGAGGAACTATGTAGTTTATATGTATTTGGATGATAAATCTGGTAGACTTGTAGCAACTTCAAAAGTAAATCGATATTTATCAAATGAAGATGTTGATTTAAAGATTGGTGATGAAGTAGATCTTATTATAATGCACTCTTCAGAGTTAGGAAGAAACGTAATCGTTAATAATCTTCACCATGGATTAATTTTCAATAGTGATGTTAATCAAGCTTTAAAAGTAGGTCAGTCGTTGAAAGGTTTTGTTAAGACAGCTAGAGAAGATGGTAAATTAGATGTTATTCTTCAGCAAGAAGGTATTGGTAGTATCGAACCAAATGCTCAGAAGTTACTTGACATTCTGAATGCTAATGACGGTTTCTTAGATTTAAATGATAAGAGTAATCCTGATTTAATTGCAAAGAAAGTTGCAATGAGTAAAAAATCGTTTAAAAAGGCAATAGGTAATTTATATAAGGCTCGTAAAATAACGATTTCTCCAGAGGGTATTAAATTAAATTAAAGGAAGCTTTTATCGAAACAACTTCACGAAAGTAACGTAGGTTTTTTGTGTTTAAAAGAACTTTGTTTTGAGATACGTATTACTATACATTTTTTTAATTCTAACGAGTTTAGGCTTTTCTAAATCTACGCATCAAGATAACTTGAATGTTTTGTCAGTTTCTGAAACGAATACTGATAAAGTTCAAGCCTATCTAAATATTATTAAAGGTGTAGTTAAAAAAGAACCTGATACTGCAAGTATTTATATTCATAAGTTAGATGAATTGTTATTACATGAAGAATTGCAATTATCAGTTGATGATCGCTCCAGTTTCAATTTCTATAAAGGTGTTTATCAATATAAAAAGCGAAATTATCTAAGAGCTATAAAACCCATTGAAGCATCATTAATTGTAAACCCAAATGATACATTAAAAGGGAATAAATATTTTTATTTAGGGCTGTCTCATAAACTTTTAGGCAATTATTCTCAAGCAACAGAAAATTTTATCAATGCGATTAAAATGTATGAGGCGAAAGATGATAATTATGCAATTCTAAATATTTATATCAACCTTGGGAATGTATGTGGTAAGATTAAAAATTACGGAAAAGGATTAGAGTATTTCTCTAAAGCATTAGAGTTGGCAAAAATCACCGGTAACGAATCTTTAAACCGTGTGATTTATAATAATATGGGGAATGCGTTTCAAGCACTCGAAGATTACGATTTAGCACTATCCAATTTCACAGCTAGTTATGAAGGCGCATTAGCATCCAATTACAAAAAAGGGCAATTTTTAACTTTGATTAATATCGCTAATGCGAAGAAAATGTTGAATCGAAATGATGAGGCGTTGGGACATCTAACTACAGCATTAAGGTTAGCTGATACTTTAGCTGATCCGCTTTCGAAAGGTACTATTTTCTATGAATTAGGAAGTTTTTTTACAGATCTTAAAAAGACAAAACAAGCACAGTTTTATTTAGAGAAAGCTTTTTTAATTGCAGATACGATGCAAAATTATCCACATCTACAGGTTATTTATGAATCCTACAGGAAGCTTTATAAATCTAAAGGAGATTATAAAAAAGCCTTTTATTATTATGAGAAATATGAAGAGGTTAAAGATTTTATCTCAACGAGAGAAAATAAATTAAAAGTTACCCAACTATATTCTGAATTTGAGTTTGAAAAAAAAGAACAGAAACTTGAGTTGTTGGAGCAAGAAACTCAAATTGAAAGACAGAAAAATAAAATTCAAGAAGCGGAACTTTCTGAGCGAGCTATAAAAGGTGAAAGAGACTCTATTTTTATTTACTTGCTAATTGGAATTGGAATTCTGTTACTTGTTTTAGCAGCTGGGTTAGGACTGATTACAACTTTAAAGCATAAGAAGAATGGTGAGTTGCACGAATTTAATGTCGCATTAGAAGAATCAAAAGAGGAGATTGAATCTCAGAATACTGAACTCGAAGATGTAAATACAAATCTAGGAGAGATTAATAATGAGTTACTTAGTAAAAATAGAGAAATTGAATCTCAGAAAGAAGAGTTGCAATCACAAAGAGATTTATTGAACCTAACAAATTTAGAGTTGAAGGTTAGGAATAAAGACGTTACAGATAGTATTCATTATGCTCAGAAAATTCAGCAAGCTATGTTGAATTCATCGTTTCAAATTGATGAAGCAGGAATGGAACATTTTAAATTCTATAAACCAAGGGATATTGTAAGTGGTGATTTCTATTGGGGGAATAAAATAGAAGATAAACTGATCGTAGTTATTGGGGATTGTACTGGACATGGTGTTCCAGGGGCATTCATGAGTTGTCTAGGTATTTCATTATTGAATGAAATCGTTTTTGGTAGAAATATTATAAAACCTCATACGATACTAGAGAATTTAAGGAACTTAGTTATTCAGTTAATTGCAACTGACCGAAATGCTGATTTACAAATTGGTGATGGGATGGATATTTCAATTGTTGTAATTGATTTGAAAACTAGAATGATGGAGTTTTCGGGCGCTATGAACGGGGTTACTATTGTAAGTGACGGAGTAATGCAAGAAGTAAAGGGTGACAAAAGCCCGATCGGTCAACATATTATTCCAAATCACACTTTCACCTTACAAGAGTTTCAGTTAAAGGAAAATGATCATATCTATATGTCTACCGATGGTTATAAAGATCAGTTTGGAGGTCCTAAGAATAAAAAGATGGGGAAGCGTAGAATGAATGAGGCTTTTGTTGATGTGTCTACTGAAACTATTCCTGTTCAATATTCTAAAATTATAAGTTTATATAAAAATTGGAAAACGTTTGAAGATCAAATAGACGATGTTTGTCTGTTTGGAATGAAGATTAAATAGATAATCGCACTTACATTTTTTGTTCAGTATGTCCTGTTGTAAAGAGTCTAAACTAGTTTAGTTGTGATGAGTTTGGTTCAATAACGTTCGTTGAGGAGGTAATAATAAAATATAATAAGCCTCTAATCAATTAGTATTATCACTACAATTGTTACGTGATAAAATCTCTAGCCTTATTTATAATTTTAATTTTTGTAATTATCCGGTGTAGATCTACAACGGATAAAACAGTTAATGAACTTTCTGTTTCTGGTAGATGGATCTTGGATAAAACTATGGATTCATATACAAATGAATGGAGGGAGAAAGTAAACACAATTCAATTTTATTTTTTGGATGAAGGTAAGTTTATAAGAACAGATAATGCCTTGAAAATCTGTACTGGAACTTATCTGGTGATGAACAAAACTTACATCGTAAATCACGATTGTAATACAAGTGAATTACGTTATAAGCTAGAGAACTTGTCAATAGACTCCTTGCAAATTAGTACAGTAGGGAGACATGGTAAAGTTTATTATCAATTTCACAAACAAAAACCTTAACATTATGAATAAAGCCTTATTTGCCTTAACGGTTATTTTATTTTCGTTTACAAATGCACACGCTCAGAGTAATCACAGAGGATGTGGAACTATGAGTAATAAAGCTATTGAAGAAAAGAAATTTCCTGAATTAATTAAACGAAGAGCTGATTTGAATAATCAAATCAAAAAAAGAAATGAATGGAGAAGTGAACGAAGAGGAAATGGTACAGTAACAATAATTCCTATTGTAGTTCACATCTTATATAATAACTCAACTACAAATATTAGTACCGCTCAAGTGGAAGATCAAATAGATGTGTTAAATGCTGATTTTAGAAAAACAAATTATAATGTTGGAAGTATTTTGAATGATTTTCAATCAATTGCTGAAGATTGTGAAGTTCAGTTCTGTCTTGCAACAATAGATCCTTCAGGAAACGCAACAACAGGAATAACAAGAACTTCAACATCAAAAGCATCTTTTAATTCTGATTTAGGAGAAATGAAAAGTGCAAGTACTGGAGGAGTTGATATTTGGAATAGAGATAAATATTTAAATATATGGGTGACGCCAGCGTTGGACGACGGTGTGTTAGGTTTTGCTCAATTCCCTGGTGGGCAAGCTTCAACTGATGGAGTTGTTATCGCTCAAGAGTATTTCGGTTCAATAGGTACTGCAACTACACCTCCTTTCAATAAAGGAAGAACTGCAACCCATGAAGTAGGGCATTGGCTTGGATTATACCATATTTGGGGAGATTCTAATTGTGGTGATGATCAAGTGAGTGATACTCCAGCTCAACAGGAATCCTCAAGTGGTTGTCCGTTAACAAGTAAGACATGTGACAATAAATTAGATAACGTTCAGAACTATATGGATTATAGTGCTGATGATTGTATGGCCATGTTTACAAGAGGACAGGCTGAAAGGGTTTGGAATGTATTAAACACTTCAAGATCTGGTTTGAAAACTTCAGTAAATTCAAAGTGTTCAACGACTAATCCACCAACCGCTAGTTTTGATGCAGACATTAAAAATATTTGCGCTGGATCAATAGTTTCTTTTACAGATAAATCAACTGGGTCTCCAGATACTTGGGCTTGGACGTTTTCGAATGGAACGCCATCTTCTTCAACAGATGAAAACCCAACGGTTATATTTAATGATGGTGGAGTTTTCGATGTTTCATTAATTTCCACAAATACTAATGGATCGAGTAATCTTACTACAAAATCTGGCTTCATAACAGTTACAAAGATTGATACTGCTATTTTAGAGAGCTCAGTGCTTTGCAATGGAGATGTAACCGTATCTGGAACAACTAATTCTTTAGGAGGTCAAATTGAATGGTATTCTGATGTTGGATTACAAAATCAATTAGAAATAGGTGTGTCTCACACAAGTACAATTACTCAAAAAACTAAATTTTACGCAGTAGTTAATTCTGGAGGTAGTCCTGATTTTGTTGGTAATTTAACTAAAGGGATAGGCGGTTTTCATGCAGGGAATCAAGGAATAATATTTAATGTAGATGAGCAGTTTACTTTGTTGAATTTTCAAGTTTATGCTGAAACAGCAGGGAGTATTAATATTGATTATACAAACCCAAGTAGTGTAACGATTACAAAAACGTTTAGCGTTCAAGTTGGAGTAAATACTCTTATAATGAATGTTGATATGGTTGTAGGGAATGATCATCAACTGTTTATACCTAGTGGAAGTGTTAGTTTACATAGAGATAATTCAGGGGTGACTTATCCATATGCTTTAGGGGATTTAGGTTCTGTTCATAATTCTACAGCAACTGGAGGAGTTAATTTAGACTACTATTATTACTTCTATAATTGGAAAGTAAAAAAGAATGGTTGCTTAAGTGAAATAGCTGAAATAACTGCTTCACCAGATAATTGTGTTGGTGTAAATGAGATAGCTGGGAGAATAGCTGTTTTTCCAAATCCGAGCGATGGATATTTAACTATAGAAAATATTTCTGGAATGAACGGGGCTGTTTCTATTTTCGATTTAAGGGGAGCTCTAATTCTAACAAAAGAGTTAAGTTCAAAGAACTTAACTGTCTCTAGTTTATCACAAGGAACATATGTTATAAGAGTTAAGACCGATACTGATTTATATCAGCAGAAGTTTATTGTAAAATAAAAGTTAGAGCCCCACAATTTAATACACTTTTAAGGGGGGTGTATTGTGGGGCTTATACCATTTAATTAATATATTGAGCTATGAAGTTTTTTATTACTGTTTGTTTATTATCATTGAGATTCATTTCTTATGCTCAATCAACTTCTGATTTTATTAACCAAACAAGTTTGGATTCTTTAGTTAAAACGGTTCGTGAATTCTCAGGAGAAGATAATTGTAATGTTGGTGGGAACTCAGTTCAGATTTTAAATCGAGTAAGTGATTCTGGAAATGATCTTGCAGCAGATTATTTATTTGAACGATTAAATAATATTGGTCTTCAAGTAAGTAGTGATACATACTCAACGAAAGGAAGGAATATTATAGCGAAGCACATAGGTAGTTTATATCCTGATAGTATGGTTATGATCTGTGCTCATTATGATGCTGTTGCTAATTATTGTGCAGATGATAATGCAAGTGGAGTTGGAATTGTTCTAGAAGCAGCAAGAGTATTGTCTAATTATCAATTCAAGAAAACAATTGTTTTCGCTTTATGGGATGAAGAAGAAAGTGGTTTGTTAGGAGCGAAATCTTATGCAGCAAGCGCAAATACTAATAATGATATTTATGTTTCTATTTTAAATATTGATATGGCAGGGTATGATGCTAATAATGATGGTGTATTTGATATTGATTTAAATAGTAGTTTAGGATCAGAGAATATGAAAGATTTATTGGTTAGTATTAATGCTGCTAATAATTTGAATATCTCTCCTGCTATTGTCCAGCCAGGAACTCCCGATAGTGATCATTCTGCATTTTGGACTTATCAATATCCTGCCGTTTTATTAGGAGAGAGTTGGAGTACAAGTGATCAGAATCCAAAATACCATTCCAGTCAAGATCGTATTTCACTATTTAATCTTCCATATTATCATGAGGTTGCTAAATTAGCAGTAGGATTTATTGGAGAGTCTGCCGTGCCTTTAAAAAGTGTTTCTGCAGGGAATTTACTAAAAGAAGAGTTATTAGCGTTTATAAATCCTCACACGAATGAATTAATTGTTGAGGTGTCCGAGAATTCTGTTCTAAAATTAATCGATTTGAACGGGAGAGAAGTTATTTCAAAAGTAATTCTTAGAGGAAAATCGGTAATTAGTCTTTTAAAGATCCCGCAAGGGATTTATCTTGCGAAAACGTATTCTGTAGTTTTATTAGGGGTTTCCGAGCTGAAATTGTTTAAGTAAGCTGCTTTCCTGTGCTGTTTAGGGTTTTTTAACACATGTTTATCGACGTAATTTCATATTTCATCGAAAGCGAGAATCTTTTTCTCATCAAATAAGGTATACCTAACAAACGGATGTGAAATGAGCAATTGGAGTAGAGAAATTTTAGATAAGTTATATAAGAGACAAGCTTTTAAAGTTTTCGTTTTGGAAGATAACAGAATGTTTTTAGAATCATTAAAATTTTCATTAAATAGGTCTTTTGATAAAAAGTTAGAATTAACAACTTTTTCAGAAAGTAGCTCTTTAATTAAAGGAATGGATAGTTCTCCGAATGTGTTAGTAATGGATTATCATTTAGATGATGATAGTATTATTGAAGGAATCGAATTAGTTAAATATGTTAGAGAACATTATCCTAAGACTCAAATAATTGTATTGACGAGTGAAAATCGTCTTCAAACCGCTTTAGATTGTTATAAAGAAGGAGTTAGTAATTATATAAAGAAAGACAATGGTTCAATTAATAAATTAATTAAAGAATTGTCTTATAAAAAAGATTTATCAAACGTTGCATAAGAATTAATACCCCCCATATTTAATCCGTACAGTTTTAGTACCCCCCTTACTAAAACAAAAAAACCGTCTTTTTAGGCGGTTTTTTTTTGCGCATACTCGTCATGTAATTTGATATTCAATCATGATTTTATCTATCTTTATATTGCGATGGCAGAAGATAGAATAAACGATGATAATGAATTGACTCCAGCGGAGGTTGATAAGTGTATTGAGATGTTAGCTAGGTTGGTTGATAATCCAACACAATTATTTGAACTTGCAGAAGAAAAACGAATCCAATTGATGAAGTCAGCTGGAAAGTTGTCAAGGCCAAATAGAGATGAGTTTCAGCAAATTCGAAAAGATGCAAAAAAAGCATCAAAACGAAAAATGATTGAGCGTGATAAGCATGCTCGAAAAGATACTGGAATAAGGAGTGCAAGAGAAACTACAGTTTTTATTGCTCCAAAAATGTTGGAGGCTGCTGCTCCAGAAAAAGAAGGGACTCAAGAACTAGAATCTCCTCGGAATTGTTATGTATGTAAAACAGTCTTTACTAAACTACATCACTTCTACGATGCAATGTGTCCTGATTGTGGATCGTTTAATTATGCTAAAAGATTTCAAACTGCTGATTTAACTGGTCAAGTAGCTGTTGTGACAGGTTCTAGGTTGAAAATCGGATATCATATTACATTGATTCTTTTAAGGTCAGGAGCATCTGTTGTTGCTACTACAAGATTTCCTGTTGATTCTGCAATTCGATTTGCAAAAGAAGATGATTACGATGAATGGAAAGGTCGTTTGAAAATTCATGGATTAGATTTAAGACATATTCCAAGTGTAGAGATCTTCTGCAACTTTATTGAAAAGCGTTACGATAGATTAGATATATTAATTAATAATGCTGCTCAAACGGTAAGACGTCCTTCTGGATTTTATGAGCACATGATGCCTAATGAAGAAAAGGCAAGAACAGAGCTTCCTCTGGATGTTCAAGAGCTTTTAAAAGATCATCATTTTTGCTTGGATGAATTAAATGGATTGTCTCAAAGTGCAGTTGATGAAAATAAAACTCAACTTCCAGTTGCATGGCATGCACCAGAACCTGGAATAGGAATTAGAGCATCAGCTAAATTATCTCAAATACCATATAGTTTTGATAACTCTTTGCCAACAAAAGAGGTTTTTCCTGAAGGAGAGTTGGATGCAGATTTACAACAAGTTGATTTAAGGAAAACGAATAGTTGGAGATTAAAGCTTGGTCAGGTTGAGACTTTAGAAATGATTGAAGTTCAATTGGTAAATGCTGTTGCTCCATTTGTATTGTGTGGGAGATTATCAACAGTAATGAGAAAGGATAATACAGGGCAAAAACATATTATTAATGTCTCTGCAATGGAGGGTAAGTTCCATAGGTTTCATAAAGAGGATCGTCACCCTCACACTAATATGGCAAAGGCTGCATTAAATATGATGACCCATACTTCAGCTTTAGATTTTGCAAAAGATGGAATATTCATGAATGCGGTCGATACTGGATGGGTTACCGATGAAGATCCTGTTGAGCTTTCAAAAAGAAAAGAAGAAGAGCATGATTTTCAACCACCTTTAGATATTGTGGATGGAGCTGCGAGAGTATTAGATCCTTTAATTGATGGGATTAATACTGGAAAACATTGGTGCGGAAAGTTTTTAAAGGATTATCAACCAATTGATTGGTAATGGCTAATTGGAATAAATTTTACTTAGTAAGGATTGAGTTTTTAGGATTTAGATATCATGGTTGGCAAAAACAACCTAAATATCGAAGTGTTCAAGGGATGATTGATAAAACGTTACTGTTTATTTTCGGTCATGAAGATTTTAAAACTTTAGGG
>CAWVWF010000017.1:0-31181 GCA_963933885.1 uncultured Flavobacteriales bacterium
CAAACAACCAACTAGGCAATTAAAGCTCATCTTCAGTTAGTTACTTAAATGAAGCAACAAAAATACTCCCTTTTGGTTTGTTCTTTTTAACCTGAATCAAACCTTGATGTTGATTCACCATCTTCTTCACTATATATAAGCCTAAACCTGTTCCTTTTTGCTTTCTGGTTTCTTCATTCCCAGACCTGAAAAACTTCTCGAATATTTTTTCAGTCTCTTCTCTAGCAACTCCAACACCTTCATCGGATATGCTTAAAGCTGTTTCTCCTTCTTTTTGAACTAGGGTAACACATATACTCGTATTGTCTGGCGAATATTTCAAAGCATTACTTACCAAGTTTGTTATGATAGAAGTAAACGCATCTTTATCACCATGAAAAATCACATCGGGTTGAACAAAAAATTCTACAGAAACATTACGCCCACTATTTTCTAATAACTCTAATGAGATGGATTCCATCATTTCAGACAAATTCAAATCTTCTTTTAGCAAAGGAAATCCATCGTCATCTATTTTAGTAGCCAACAAAATATTCTCAACTAAGCCATTCAAGCGATCTGCATCTTTAACACATCGTTTTAAAATATCTTGTTGCTTCTCCTCTTCTAGTTCTCTTTTAATTAAAGTTTGGATATATAGTTTTAGAGAAGCTATAGGGGTTTTTAACTCATGTGTTATTGCTAACAAAAAGTTTTTTTGCTGTGTACTTACCTGCACTTCTTTTCTTAGAGATCTATAAGTAAGAAAGAAACCTACACTTAGTATCAATAAAAACACTGCTCCTTCACCGATAATCATCAAGGTTTTCCTCTCTAACCCCTCTTTCTCAGTAATAACTTCTGCAGACAATTGGTAGATTGAATAAAGCCACCAAGCTGATTGAAGAATCACATATAATAAAAGGACTAGAAATAGATAATGATTTTTCCTTTTCATTATACAAAAATAATGATTGTTTAATAAATAACATCATCAAGTAATCGTGTCATTTCAAGATCAGAGATTGTTTCTGTTTTAAATTCAACTTTTTGAGTAGATTTTGAAATTGTTTTGAAAAATCCAATTTCACCAGTTCCATTTTTTTCATTTGTATTAACTGCTACAACACTTATATTTTGGTTTTTTGGAATTCCACTTATAACATATGCTCCATTCAAAATTTTCCTTGCAGGCATAACACTATTAATATCATGGAAAACAACATAAACACGAATTGGGTTTTTCGATTCAATCTTAAAATTCATTGTTATTTTCTCTTCTTCATCGTAAAATCTATCACAGTTAATCCAACCTAATTTAGAAAACGCTCCTGACAACACTGTTACCTCTGATTCCCATCTAATTCCAATTTCCTCTTCATCAATAACTTCAATTCCTTCTCCGGTTTCAGTTGATGTCGAAATTGTGAATTTTTCATTTGTCTTTTTCAGCCATGTCAATTCACCTCCTTTTTCATTTCCATAAAAAGCGTAAAATGGTTTTGAATCTTTCCCGTCTCTAATTAATAAATTATAATGCGTTCCTTTTCTTAGTTTCACCTTGTCACCATTACAAGTTGCTACTACGTTATACATACCTTGGGATTCTAACATTCCTTTATCACCTTGTGCTGTCACTCCGTATTTTACAAAATCAATTTTTGAAGTATACTCTTCAATACATATATTGATTTTCTCTGATAAAAAAGCATCAAAAGAATTGGCTTTAAAAACGATTGAATTCCCATTATGAAGTCGAGCTGTGAAACCTTGATTATTAATAAAGGAGTAACAGGATTTTTCTGATTTGTTATTTAAGGAAACAGATGATTCTAAAACACGAGGTTTGTGCACCCATATTCTTTCAATTAAATCATACTTATAAATAACATTTTTTGCTTTCAAACCTTTAGCCAATAAAAACTTGGTAATTACTCGGTTTCTTTTTTTCGCCAACTGAAGGGCTAATTTTTTATCGCTATTGTATGCTGATTTAGATACTGTTTGAATATTAAGCCAATCTCCATCTGCAACTATTATATATTCATTAACAATTTCAGCTTTTTGAATTTCAGAAAGGACAATACAACTATTAATAAAATCAAGTTTGAGTACTCGGTTTTGATTAATTGCAGAAACCGAAAAACCATTTAATAAAAGAAGTAATAAAAGTAATCTCATGATGCATAGAATTTACATCATAACGACAATCCAAATTTTCGTAACGGAGTAGAACTAAATTTAAGAAAACAGATCCATAAATACTTCTTCGATTTTCTTTGCTTTAAAAATCTTCAATTTTTTAGAAGGTTTAATAATCGAAAAATCATTATAGTCTGAAAGATAAATCTTTTCAAAACCTAACTTTTCAGCTTCAGCAACACGTAAAGCAATTTTTTGAACTGGTCTAACTTCTCCAGACAAACCAACCTCTCCAGCAAAACAAACTTTACTTGAAATCGCCATGTCTTCTCTACTTGAAACTATTGAAGAAAGTACAGCTAAATCCGTTGCAGGATCTTCTACTTTAATCCCACCAGTTATATTTAAAAATACATCTTCCAAACCAACCTTAAAACCACACTTCTTTTCAAGAACTGCTAAGAGCATGTTCATTCTACGTAAATCATAACCTGTAGCAGATCTTTGTGGTGTTCCATAAGCAGCTCTGGAAACCAAAGCTTGAGTCTCAATCATTAACGGACGAACACCTTCCAAATTGGCAGATATTGCAACTCCACTAGTATCCTCTTCTCTCGCTGAAATCAAAATTTTACTTGGATCAATTACAGGTCTTAAACCGGTTTCCAACATTTCGTAAATCCCCAATTCATTTGTAGAACCAAACCTGTTTTTTATACTTCTTACAATTCTATAAAAGTGATTTCTGTCTCCCTCAAATTGAAGAACAGTATCCACCATATGCTCAAGAACCTTAGGACCTGCTAAACTTCCTTCCTTATTAATATGACCAACTATAAAAACTGGAATTGAAGTACTCTTAGCAAAAGCCAAAATCTCAAACGTACATTCCCTTATTTGTGACACTGTTCCAGGTGCTGAATCTAACTTATCAGAATGAAGTGTTTGAATGGAATCTATTACAATAAAATCTGGTGAGACATTTTCAGCAGATTTTAATATAATCTGCGTATCTGTTTCAGTAAGAATATAAATATTTTCATTTGGCTCAGAAATAAGCCTATCTGCTCTGGTTTTTATTTGCTCATCACTTTCTTCACCAGAAACATATAATACTTTATACTGACTGTTTTTCAGAGCCACTTGAAGCATTAAAGTAGATTTCCCAATACCAGGCTCACCTCCTAATAATATTAATGATCCCGGAATCGCTCCTCCTCCTAGAACTCTGTTCAATTCAACATCCTCAAAAATCAATCTCTTTTGAGTTAAAGGCTGAACATCTTTCAACGACTTAGGTTTGTTAACCTTACCTTTAGACGTAGAAAAGGAACCCGAAGGTTCCTGAGTTATAATTTCTTCAACGAACGTATTCCATTCGCTACATTGCGGACATTTACCTAACCATTTGGCAGATTGATTACCACAACTTTGGCAAACAAAAGTAGTTTTCTTCTTTGCCAATTAATCTGCGATTTTCACGAATTCATACCATAAAACACCAGTATTACCACTTGTAGCATCTCGTCTTATCGTCAAAAATTCTTTGTCTAACCTTTGAATATCCCAATCTCCAGCATAAGAAGTGTAGTTACAAAAAATAGCAGTAGATGCTATAGTTAATACTCCATTTTTTAAAATAAAATTACCTGCAGAACACGTGTCAAAAGAACCATCAAGTGGATAATATAAGTCTGTAGATCCGATATAAACTTTTGTACCTTGGAAGGTCCATTTATAATCATAGTTTTCATTAGGTTTAGATACTAATTCCCAAGAACCTTGTAAATCTTCAGTATTTTGTTCTTCACATGCACTAAATAAACCCAACGCTAGAACTGGCAACAATATGTATAATAATCTTTTCATAATCCTAAAATAAAAACTAATATATTAAATATTTAAAACTTATTCAAATTTTGAATCTTTGTTACAAGCGCAGTTGTAGAGTAACCATCAACAAACTTAATGATTTCTACAGTACCACCGGCCTTCTCCACCTCTTTTGCACCAACAATATTATCCTTAACATAATCTCCCCCTTTTACCAAAATATTTGGTTGAAGATGATTAATCAATTCCAGAGGAGTGTCTTCTGAAAATAAAACAACCAAATCCACAAACTCAAAAGCCGCCAACATTTGCCCTCTAGAATCGTTACTATTAATTGGACGAGAAGGACCTTTTAGTCTTGAAACCGATTCAGATGAATTAAGCCCTATAATTAACCTAGCACCTAAATCTCTTGCTTTTGAAAGATAATCCAAATGTCCAATATGCATTAAATCAAAACACCCATTTGTAAAGACCAAAGAATCACCTTGTGCTTTCCAATCAGTAACCCTTAATAAGGCTTCATCCCAATTAACAATCTTATTTTGTATTTTTTTTAGTGCCGTCAATTAGATTAATTTATTAGAAGACGTATGTGGAAACGCAATGGTTGGCTTGAACAACTTCGCTTTTTCAAAATCAAGTTGAGCATACGATATAATTATAACTATATCGCCAACAGCAACTTTCCTTGCAGCTGGTCCATTTAAACAAATACCACCAACTCCACGTTCTCCTTTAATTATATAAGTTTCCAAACGTTCACCATTGTTAACATTAACAATTTGAACCTTTTCACCTTCGATCATATTGGCAGCATCCATTAAATCTTCATCAATAGTCACACTACCAATGTAATTTAAATCGGCCTCTGTAACCGTTACTCTGTGAATTTTGGATTTTAATACCTCCACTATCATGTTACAAAAATACAATTAATGATTTAATCTATCGCTATATTATCTATCAACCTTACACCTTCTAACCAAACAGCAACAAATAATCTTGAAAGATCCCCTAGTTTATGTTGTTCTAAATACTCAACCTCAAAGCCCAATCGTTTTAATTCATTCAATTTTATGAATTCAGAATTAAACTGATCATCAATAAGAACTTCATAAATTCTTGCTGCTTGAATTCTACCTTGAGGCGATAATCTCACATTCCTGCTACTCATTGCTAAGCCTGAAGTCTCTCTTAAAATTTCACAGTTCACGACTTCTATATTCAAATTAGTATCAGAAACCATCTTTCGAACAACCATAACTTGTTGGAAATCTTTTTCTCCAAAAAAGGCCCTATCTGGCTGAACAGCTGTAAACAGTCTATACACGACTTCAATTACTCCTTTAAAATGACCAGGTCTATTAGAACCTTCCATTACGCTTTCTAAAGCACCTAATTCTACCGAGCAAGGCAATGCTAGTGACTCGACATCTTCAACTTCTGGAATAAAAACAACATCACAGCCTCCTTCTTGTAATCTTGAAATATCTTCTATCTCGTTTCGAGGGTAACTTTTAAAATCTGACGATTGATCAAATTGAGAAGGATTTACATAAATACTCGCAATAGATAAATCACAAGTCTCTAAACTTCTCTGTAAAAGAGAAATATGACCATCATGTAATGCCCCCATAGTTGGCACAAAACCGATAGTTTTTCCTTCTGATTTATAAGTACTTACTAGTAACTTTAATTCCGATATGCTGTGAACAACTTTCATAGATTCCAGCAAAATTAGATAAAATCTAGATATTCATCCTATCAAACAGCTTCTTTCTAAGATAAAGCTTTGAAAAAGTCACTTATTTTCAGTACTTTTGCGGTCGATTCGTTTGCAAACAGGGATATTAACTGTCTTTGGGAATTAAAAAAAACAACTATGAAAAAAAGAGTTTTATTTGTTACTCAAGAAATGCTTCCTTACATAGAGGAATCTGAAATTGCCAAAATTGCCAGAAATTTACCGCAAGGAATTCAACAAAAAGGAAAAGAAATAAGAACGTTCATGCCTCGATTCGGGAGCATTAACGAAAGAAGAAATCAATTGCATGAGGTAATCCGTTTATCTGGAATGAATCTTATAATTGATGACAATGATCATCCTTTAATTATCAAAGTTGCATCTATTCAAGCTGCTAGAATGCAGGTTTACTTTATAGACAATGAGGAATATTTCCAAAGAAAAGTTGGTTTAAGAAATAAAGCTGGTGACTTTTTTGAAGATAATGACGAAAGAGCAATTTTCTATTGTAGAGGAGTTCTTGAAACTGTTAAGAAATTAGGTTGGGCTCCGGACATCATACATTGTCATGGTTGGATGAATTCATTCGTGCCTCTTTATATTAAGAGAGTATTTAACGAAGATCCAATATTTGAAAATACTAAAGTTGTATTTTCAGTATACAATACAGGGTTTGAAGGAAACTTAAATGCTAAAATAGGTCCTAAAGCAGTACTTGAAGGAGTTGACATGGAAGATGTTGCTGAATTAAAAGCACCAACTGATATTGAGATTTACAAGTATGCACTTAAATGGTCTGATGCCGTTATTAAAGGAAGTGAAAAACTTAATCCTGAGTTGGAAGAATACATTAACGGATTAGATATTCCTGTTCTTGAACACCAACCTGAAGATTCTTATATTGAAGAATACAATAACTTCTATGATTCATTGTTATCTGATGGAGAAACTGAAGAAGAAGCAGAATAAAATGAAAAAATTACAATACTCTATAATCGGGCTATGTTCATTCATAGCCCTTTTTTCTTGCGAAAAGGACGAGAACAACTTAGGTGTTAATGTTGGTGGCGATAAAAACTTAGTTGGTGCTAACATTATCGATACATTTAAGGTTGTTACATACAATAATATCGAAGATACGATTGTAACTGACAAACAAAGTTCACCGCAATTAGGAGCTTATAAATCAGATGAAATTGGTTTAGCTCAAAGTGCAATTTTTGTTACACTTAAACCAGATACTCTAGGAATTGAATTCCCTACGACAGATTTTGCTGTAGATTCTTTATTTCTAACTTTAGAAATAATAGATGTTTATGGAAGTCCTGTTAATCAAGATTTTGATATCTACAGATTGGATAGTCAGGTAATGAACGATACTGCTTATTATGCATTTAATTCACTTCCTTATACAGAACTTATAGGAACTATAACAATTAACGAAACGGATTCTAATACATACAGTTTCCCATTAGATACCGTATTTGCAAATAAATTACTATTAGCAAATACTACTGACATGTCAACTGACGCTAATTTCTCTAATTTCTTTAAAGGAATTGCTATTGTACCAAAAAACAGTAGTCTAAGCTCTAATGAAGGGGCGATTTACAGTATAGCCAGAACTGGTATTAAAATGCACTTACAATATCACTCAACAGATCCTAATCCTACTCAAACTTTCGATACGGAAGTGATTTATGAAGTTGAAAGTGATGAATACATATTCACTAACTCAACGCATGACTTTACTGGATCTGAAGTTGAAACTGTTTTAAATGACTCTACACTGGGACAAACAGTTTTTTATACGCAAGGTTTACAAGGATGTATAGGGAAAGTTGAATTTCCATCTCTACAAACTTGGTATCAAGATTCAAGTAGTTTTTTAATTAATAAATTTGAATTCACTGTTTATGTTGAAGACAATTCTACATTTACTTTACCAACTGAATTAATGTTAACTTATAAAAACAGTTCTGACGGAACTAGTTTCACTACAGCTGTTTTAAACACAAGTAGTAATTCTTATTCTTTCACAATATCTCCGTCTGAACTTGATACTCAACTAAAAACAGGTACTGCTAAAGATATGGACTTCACTTTACTTGTTCCATTCCCAGGGAGCAATCCCAACCAAGTTAAGATTCATGGAGGACAAAGTGCATACCCACCAGTTCTTAAGATTTCCTACACTACTTATTAAGTCAAAAATATTCTTTAATTGTTAAGGGTTATTCTAATTGAAATATTAGAATAACCTTTTTTTTTAGATACTTGATTACAATTGAAATACTATAGAGACTTAACGTGTAGTTAATTAATTGTAGCGAAGAATAATTTATTAGTTTTACGAAACAAACTAAAAGTTATTCAAGTGAAAAAAATTATTTATTTATTTCTAGCACTTCCTTTCCTCGCGTTTTCAGGAGAGTTTCAGGAAGACTCAACAGCAACAAACTCATTAGATTCAGTCTTATCAACTCAAGATCCTGAAACAATTGCTTATTTCGAAAAAATAAAGCGAGTTGCAACAATGGAATACCAAACTGAAATTGTAGACTTAGGTAAAAATGTAGCTACCTTAACAGTCCCTGCAGGTTATAAGTTTTTAAATTCCGAAGATAGTAAGTACGTACTAACTGAATTGTGGGGCAACTTACCTTCTGAAACTTACGGACTAATTTTTCCAGATACTGCAAGTCCACTTAACTGTTCTAACACATTCGTAATCTCATTATCATATGATGAAAGTGGATACATTGAAGATGACGATGCAGAAGACCTTGATTACCAAGAAATCCTTGAAGGATTAATTGAAGATCAAAAAGCAGCTAATACAGAACGTAAAGCACAAGGAATGGCTGAAATGGATCTAGTAGGATGGGCTCAGACTCCATTTTATGATATGGAAGCAAAGAAACTTCATTGGGCTACAGAATACATTGTAGAAGGATATGAAGATAATGTATTGAACTACGATGTAAAGATCTTAGGAAGGAAAGGAATGTTAACTATGAGTATTTTAGGAGATGTTTCTGTATTACCACAAATCAAAGAAAACATTGATGTGTTTATTAATAGTACTGAATTTAAACCTGGTTTTACATATGCAGAATTTGATCCTGAATTCGATGATGTTGCGGCATATGGGATCGGAGGATTAATCGCTGGTAAAGTGTTAGCTAAAGCAGGAATATTTGTATTGCTTCTAAAATTCTGGAAAGTGGTAGCCCTTGGATTTGGAGCTATAGTTCTTGGAATCAAAAAATTCTTTGGAAGTAAATCAGAAGAATAAGATCTCCTTATAAAAGACAATTAACATTAAAGCCTTTCTAACATCAGAAAGGCTTTTTTTATTTCCCATATTTAAAACAAAAAGGCTCGTTCAATAAATTGAATGAGCCTTTAATATATAATCTTAGTATCTTTTTATACCAGTTTTGACTTTACAACTTGCGCCACTAACTTATTGTCAGCTTTACCTGCTAAAGCCTTTGAAGCAGCTCCCATGACTTTCCCCATGTCTTTAGGGCCATTTGCCCCAAGTTGCTCAATCAATGCTATTACAGCAACTGCAATATCTTCTTCACTCATCATTTCAGGAAGGTAAGTTGCTAAAATATCAGCTTGCACAACTTCTTCAGCAGCTAAGTCTTCTCTACCTTGTTCAATATACAAAGCAGCACTATCCTTACGCTGCTTCAAAAGCTTTTGAAGAATCTTAACAACTACTGCATCTTCAATCTCATCTCCAGCACCATCTTTCGTTGCTTCTTTTAAAACTTCAGATTTAATAGCTCTTACCGTGTTTAATTTATCACGATCCTTTGCTTTCATTGCAGTTTTTATATCTGCATTAATTTGTTCTACTAAACCCATAACTAATCTACATTATCGTGTAAAAATGAATTATTTGATCTAATCTCTGGATTATTTTCACCATCATCACCTAATGTAAATCTAGAAACGCTAGTTTCAGATGAATGATTAACTGAATCTAATTTCACACTTCTTCTTAAATAAGCTGGCTCATTTTCTAAATCATTTATACCAGAAGGAGTTTTCATTTTTTTAGAAAGATTGTTCAGTTGATTTAAACGATCTTGAGATCTTTTCATACGTTCCTCTGAATCCAATTCATCTGCAAATGTAGATGAAGGTGCTTGAGGTTCTGCAGGAACATTAACAGGCGCTTGAGAAACAAAAGTTGGTGTAAATGCAGGAGGAGTTTCAATAACTTCTTCCGTTGTGCTTTCAGTAGCTTCAAACTCAAAAGTTGGAGCATCATCCTCTTCAACTTCTTCATTAACATTATCGGAAGTAACTGTATTAGCCACTTCATCACCATATAGATTGTGAACTATTTTTGCTTGCTCAGTTGTTTCTACCGAAACAACTTCTTTTTGAGCAGACCAAGTATTAGTTACTTCTGTCTCTTGTTTTTTCTCTACAGTTTGAACATTCAAATTCATTTCGATTTGTTCTGGCTCTGCAGTTTTAAGTGTTGGCTCTAACTCATTTGTAGATTCAGCAACCACCGTTTCAATTTTCGCTTCAACTTGCTTTTCATTACTCAAATTATGAACAACCTTTGCCTTTTTCTTTTCACTCTGGATACCTCCGATACTTTTGTTTGCTTGAAAACCAGTTGCAATTAAAGTAATAGAAATACTATCACCTAACTCCTCATCAACTCCAGTTCCCCAAATAATATCAGCAGATGATCCTGCTTCATCTTGGATGTAATCCGTAATTTCTGAAATTTCATCCATCATTACTTCATTAGATCCAGACGATATATTTAAAAGAATGTAATTAGCTCCTTCAATATCATTATCGTTTAATAATGGCGATGACAATGCTGCTTCAGCAGCAACTTTAGCTCTGTTTTCTCCAGATGCTTCTCCACTTCCCATTATTGCAACACCAGAATCTGTCATAACAGTTCTAACATCTTCAAAATCCACGTTGATATAACCAGTTCTAGTTATAATTTCCGCGATTCCTTTTGCAGCGATACTTAAAATATCATCAGCTTTAGCAAATGCTTCAGACAAAGATAAATTTCCATAAATCTCTCTTAATTTATCATTACAAATGATAACACAAGTATCAACTGACTCTCTTAATTCTTCTAGCCCATTATTTGCTTGTGCAGATCTTTTTCTACCCTCAAACATAAATGGATATGTTACAATACCAACAGTTAGTATCCCTAGTTCCTTTGCTGCTCTTGCAATAATTGGCGCTGCACCAGTTCCAGTTCCTCCACCCATTCCGGCAGTAATGAATAACATCTTTGTATCTGTACCTAAGATTTCTTTGATTTCATCCAAGTTTTCAATTGCCGCGTTCATTCCAACTTCAGCAATAGAACCAGCTCCTCTTCCACCAGTTAGGTTTAAACCTAATTGTATTTTATTTGGAATTGGACTTTGCTCTAACGATTGTTCATCTGTATTACAAACGTAGAAATCTACACCTTTAATACCTTGTTTATACATGTGGTTTACAGCGTTTGTACCACCTCCTCCAACACCAAATACCTTGATAATTGAGTTCTCTTCGTTTTGTAAATCAAATTGCATCATAACACATCTACTTTAATGATCAGTATTGCACACCAACCGAATTTCTTAATATTTTATTTACTCTGTATCATCTTCAAAAAACTGAGTTGTTTTTTTCAATATTGCGTCGAAAAAATTACCTCTACTTTTTGTTGAATGACCTTTAACTTTATTTGTATTAGTAGCATTTTGCTTGGCTACCGTTTCCAATCCTTTTATAACTAAACCAACTCCAGTTGCATAAATTGGGCTTGTAATATCTTCGGCATTACCACTGGCTAAATGTTCGTTAGGATATCCAATTCTTGTATCCATCCCACTCATATATTCCACCAATTGAGTAACATGTTTCAATTGAGATCCACCTCCAGTAATAACAATTCCAGCAATTAGTTTTTTCTCAAATCCAGAATTTTTAATTTCGAAATACATATTCTCTACGATTTCTTCCATTCTAGCTTGGATAATATGAGCTAAGTTTTTTACTGAAATTTCTTTAGGCTCTCTTCCTCTTAAACCAGGAATACTAACTATTTCATTCTCCTGATTTTCATTTGCTAATGAAGATCCAAACTTCACTTTTAATAGTTCCGCTTGAGATTTTATTATCGTACAACCTTCCTTAATATCTTCAGTAACTATATTACCTCCAAAAGGGATTACAGCAGTGTGTCTAATTATTCCGTCTTGAAAGATTGCTATATCGGTAGTTCCACCCCCAACATCAACCAAAACAACTCCGGCTTCTTTTTCTTCTGCGCTTAAAACAGCCTCTGAAGATGCAAGTGGTTCTAATATTAAATCGGCAGCTTTTAAACCTGCCTTTTCAACACACTTATAAATATTTTTAGCTGCAGTAACTTGTCCAGTAATAATATGGAAATTCGCTTCTAAACGAACTCCAGCCATACCTATCGGATCTTTAATTCCTTGCTCACTATCTACAATATACTCTTGTGGTAATACATGTATAATTTCTTCTCCTGGTAATGTGACCAGCTTATACATATCGTCAATTAAACCATCTATATCGATCTGAGAAATTTCCTCTTCAGTTTCATGACGAACCTTAATTCCCCTATGTTGCAAACTCTTTATATGCTGTCCAGCTATACCTACATTAACAACTCTAATATCCACTCCAGATTGTGCCTCAGCCTCCTCAACAGCGGTTCTTATACTTGTAACCGTCTTATCAATATTTGAAACAACACCACGAGTAACTCCTACGGACTCCGACTTCCCCATTCCAAGGATTTCAATTTTCCCGTATTCGTTCTTTCTTCCCACCATACAAACAATTTTGGTGGTTCCGATATCCAATCCTACAACTATATCTGAAGTACTCATACTTGCGTTATATCTTATTTACAAACTATTTGATTGTTAAATTTCAAATTAACAATCTTGTATTTATCCCATCCAACCTTCTTGGCTATATTTTGATGGAAAATCTTTATTTTATTAAGTTTCAATTCATAATCACTCAAGTCTCCAAGAATAAATTCTTGATTACCTGCTAAAGGAATTATTATAGCATCACCATTTTCTGCAATGTAAACTTGTCCAATTTGCGCTTTCCAATAAGAACTCTTATCTACAAATTTCGCTAATGCATACACATCTTTAATTAATTTGGAATGTGTTCGCAAGTCTCCTTCTACAATGCTATCTTTTAAAAAGCTATTGTATTTAAATAGATGACCAGTAACTGTTAAAACTCTCGGCGTATACTTTGATACCCAAGACATAATTTCACCATCCTCATCTACATAAAAACCATTAGTTGTATCTGGTTTAAACCTTGCGATTACTCTTTTCAACTCAATATTTAAATGAACGTCTCCTTTTATACTTGTGTAAACTTCAGCATTCTTAACAGACGGCTCAGCTTCAAGTAAATTTTCAATCTCTCCTAACTTCAAGTCACCAATTAGCTTTCCCTCCAATGTATCTAATCGAGTATAAACCAAATTCTCAACATCCGCTTCATCCATAAATGGATCACCTTCTGAACTATTAATTTTTATCTCAATTTTTTTTACAATTGTGTTATTTTGTTCCCTATTTACAAATGAGAGCAACACTAATAGACCAGCTATCACCAAAAAACCTCCTAATTTCCTGAGTACATCTTTCATTAAAAAACAATATAACTCACTCTAAATCAGTAAGTAATCCTTAATTTTTGTTACTTCAGCACCAATATCACCTGCACCTATAGTTAAAACTACGTTACAATTTGATTGCTTAATAAGGGTAGGTAACTGTTTTTTTGAACAAACCATTTTTGATTTCATGTTAATAAGTTTAATTAACATCTCCGAATTCACCCCCTCAATAGGTAATTCTCTTGCTGGATAAATATCTAATAATAGCAACTCATCTAATAATTCTAAACTCCTTGCAAAACCTTCTGCAAAATCTTGAGTTCTGCTAAATAGATGTGGTTGAAAAATCCCCAAAACTTTTCTTTCAGGATACATTTTCTTCACCGACTTAAGAAGCATTAGAATCTCTTCGGGATGATGAGCGTAATCATCTATATAAACAATCTCATCTGTTTGAATCTGAATATCAAACCTTCTATCAACTCCAGTATAAGCAGCTAAAGCCTCCTTAAGTTTTATTGGTGCAATTCCTTTTTGAATCCCAACAGCAAACGTCACCAAGGCATTTTCCATATTATGTATTCCCGGCAAACCAATTTTAACGTTTTTCAACTCTTGATTGTCCCATCTAAAGTCTGCAAAAAACTCAGCATCTTCAACTCTGAAATTAGCTGCATAAAAATCAGCTTCAGGATTATCAATAGAATAAGTTAAATGTTGTTTTCCAAGGATAGATATTAAATCATGATGAACAATCGATTTCCCATTTTCATTAAGATTTTTAGATAAAAACTCTCTAAAAGTTCTCTGCATTTCTTCTTTAGTACCATATATATCCAAATGATCTGGATCAACAGCCGAAACAGTAATAATATCTGGCTTCAACCATAAGAAAGAACGATCATACTCATCTGCCTCAATTACTGTTATTTCACTATTCTTATCATGATAGTAATTACTACCCAAATCTTTAGCTATACCACCTAAAAAGGCCGTAAAAGGAACTTCACAATATTTAAACATTTGTGCAATCATGCTAGATATTGTAGTCTTTCCATGAGTTCCAGAAACAGCTACACTTGGATGAGCTTCTGTTATTTTTCCCAAAATTTGAGATCTCTTTAAAATATCAAAGCCTTCTTTTTGAAAATACAACCACTCTTGATGATCAATTGGTACTGCCGGTGTTCTAACAACCAATGTATCATTCTTATTTAAAAAGCATGATTGAATTGAATCAACCGAATCTATATAGTGCACTTGAGCTCCTTCTTCCTCAAGCTTATTTGTTAGAACAGTACTTGTTTTATCGTATCCCCCAACATTAAAACCTTGCGCTAAAAAATAACGTGCTAAAGCACTCATTCCTATTCCTCCTATTCCTAAAAAGAAAATATTTTTCTTGTGATTAAACATTTAGGATTTTATTATTTTTTTTACTTCAAACATGATTAACTCTGTCGCATTATCTATTTTCAACTTAGAAATATTATGTGCTAATAAATCCTTTTTCTCAGGACTGCTTAATAAAGCGTCTACTTCTGAGAATAGTTTTTCTTTCGCTTCAGAATCTTTAATTAAAATCGCGGCATTATTATCAACCAAAGCCATAGCATTTGCAGTCTGATGATCTTCTGCAGCATATGGAAATGGAACCAATATACATGGTTTTTTAACAAGTGACAATTCTGAAACAGACATAGCTCCTGACCTAGAAATCACAACATCAGCAACTGAATAAGCAAGATCCATCTCGTAAATAAACTCGTGAGATTGTAATAAAGTACCTCCAACTTCTTTAATGCGAGCTGCAGCTTCTTTGGTATAAAACTTACCAGTTTGCCACAACAGCTGATACCCTTTCTCTTTAAATTGTTCTAAACTTTTATCAAGAGCGGTATTAATGCTTCTCGCTCCTTGACTTCCCCCAATTGACAATACTATTGGTAGATTAGGATCTAGATTAAACTTCTCGATTCCTCTAGCTCTTTTCCCTTCTAATTTTAAAATCTCTTTTCTAACAGGGTTTCCAGTTACAATAAGATTACTATTTGGGAAGTATTTTTCCATTCCATTAAAAGCAACGCAAACTGTGTTTACATTCTTTCCCAGTAATTTATTCGTAATACCAGGGTATGAATTAGACTCATGGATTAATGTTGGAACTTTTGCCCATACAGCCGCTTGTAATAACGGTCCACTGGCGTAACCTCCAACACCTATACAAATATCTGGTTTGAATTTTTTAATGATTTTTCTAGCATTCCATAAACTAGAAATAAGTTTAAAAGGAAAAGATAGGTTTGACAATGTTAACTTTCGTTGAATTCCACTAATCCATAATCCCTCTATTTTATAACCTGCTTTCGGAACTTTTTCCATTTCCATCTTCCCTTTTGCACCTACAAAAAGGATTTCGGCATTTGGAAAATTAGATTGTATTTCATTTGCGATTGCAACTGCAGGAAAAATATGACCTCCAGTTCCACCACCACTTACAATAACCTTAATATTTTTCATTTTCTTTTAAATCAGAATTTGAACCTACTTCTCTACTAACGCTCAAAATAATCCCGACTGAAATGGCCGTAAACCATAAAGAGGTTCCTCCCATACTCACCATTGGTAATGGCTGACCAGTTACTGGAAATATTCCTACTGCAACGGCCATATTACTAAAAGCCTGAAGTACTATTCCTGCAGACAACCCAACAACTAAGAGTGTTGAAAATAATTTTTTAGTACGTTTTGCTATTATAATACTTCTAAAGAGAAGTAATAAATACATTCCAACTGTAAATATCCCACCAGTAATACCATAATTTCTTAAGATAGTAGCAAAAATAAAATCCGAAGCGGCCTGAGGTGGTTGTGGAAATTTTCCTCCATTACTAAACCATAAACCTATAGGTCCGCCATCCCAAATTGATGCTTCTGATAAATGCTTTTGATAATTCCCTTCAGGATCGGATTCTCCACTTAGAAAAGCCATAATACGATGCTTCCAAGTTTCTAATCTAGGAAACCACTCAGGTAAAATCGTTATCATGATAAAAAACAACAACGCTAGGCTTCCTAATACAATAGTAAAATGACTGATTTTAACACCACCAAAAAACATCATAAGTAAACACATACCCATGATTAATGCAGCTGTACTAAAATCACTTTTCACTACTAAGGCGCACATGAAAATAACTGGAAGAAAGAGATGTTTTATCACTTCTTTAAGATCTCCTAATTCATCTTGTTTTTTACTTAATGCCCTTGCTAAATAGATAATCAATGAAATTTTAGCAAGATCTGAGGTTTGAAAACTTAAACCTATAATTGGAATTTTAATCCACCGTACTGCTGAGCTGACTCCATGTCCCGAAAACATCGTATAAAGTAACAATGGGACAGTAATCGCCATAAGGACGAGTGAAATTCTTGAGAGGTAGCCATGCTTTATTTTTGATGTTTGATAAGCAATGACAAAGGCAAACAATAATATTATTCCATGTTTGAACACAAAATAAAAATGGTTACCTCCCTTAAATGCATGTATTAACGGTGCTGTACCTGCGTGAATAATAGGAATAGACAACAATCCAAGAGAGATAATTACACCCCAAATGACCTTATCGCCATATATCTTATTATATAATTCCCGCATGTATTATATCACTCCCTCCTTAAACTTTTTTATCACCCACACGGCGCTAAAAATAAATACCAACAACACACTAGATAATACAAGCGTAAATAAGTACTTAATTTCCTTACTATTATCTGGTTTAACGCTCATAACTTTATAATTTACAGGCTTCTTACAACCTTTTTAAAAGTATTTCCTCTTTCTTCTAAGTTCTCAAACATATTAAAACTTGCAGATGCTGGCGACAATAATACTGTCTCACCTTTATCAGCAATATAATAGGCCATTTGAACTGCTTCTTCCATCGAATTAGCATCTACAATCATATCAACTTTATCTAAAAAGTTATCGAAGATTTTAGATTTATCAGTTCCGATGTAAACAAGAGCTCTAACTTTCTCTCTAGCCAATTCTTGTAATGGAGCGTAATCAACAGTCTTGTCAACACCTCCAACAATCCAAACTGTTTGACGAGACATTCTTTCAAGGGCATACCAAGAAGAATTTACGTTAGTAGCTTTTGAATCATTAATGTATTCGATCCCGTGTACATTAGCAACAAACTCTAGTCTGTGCTCAACATTTTCGAATTCAGCAAACGTTTCCTTAAGAGATTCTTTTCTTAGGTTACTAGCATTCTTCTTTAAGTTTTCGGCCATTGTGTCGCCTGTACTTAATTTTGTTTGAAATTCGAAATTTCCCTTTGTCATGGCTTTTTCTAATTACTTAGTTATATTCTTTATTGCTTCTTTAAACTTAACTCCCCTGTCTTCATAATTATGAAACAGGTCAAAACTTGCACATGCAGGTGACAGTAAAACTGTAAAGCCTTCGCTAGCCATAGCGGTTGCTTTGTTTACTGCTTCATCTGCACTAAGTGACTCTTCTATTTGCTTTACATAAGGACCAAATGCTTCATGAAGCTTCTGATTGTCCTTACCCAAACAAACAATACCATGTACTTTGGATTTCACTAAAGGGATTAATTGGGAATAGTCATTCCCTTTATCCACACCACCAGCAACCCAAATAATGTTATCAACTATACTATCCAATGCATACCATGTAGAATCTACATTTGTAGCTTTAGAATCATTTATATATTCAATACCATTAAGAACTAACACACTTTCTAAGCGATGTTCTATTGAACTAAAAGTACCAAGAGCCTCCACAATTGTACTTTCATCGACGTTCAAAACATTCGCTACAGAAACCGATGCCATAATATTATACGTATTATGCTTACCTCGCAACTTAGTAGCATCAACAGATATCCTCATCGGATTGTTAATATCTACCAATACACCTGTGTCATCCACGCCTGCACCAATACCCCCTAGCGCACTATGCATAAAGGAGTATGACTTAACTGGAAAGGTTACATTCGAAAGTTTATCAACAATGTTATCATCATCCCCATTGTAGATAAAAACCGAGTTTTCGTCTACATTTTTTATGATTTTAAACTTGGAATCGATGTAATTGTCGAAATTGTACTCATACCTATCCAGATGATCTGGTGTGATATTAAGCAAAACACTTACATCAAATTTCATGTTTTTGATACCATCTAATTGAAAACTGCTTAGCTCTAAAACATAGAAATCAAAATCACACTCAGCAACTTGCCAAGCAAAACTTTTCCCTATATTTCCACCTAATCCAACATTTAGTCCACCTGCTTTTAACAAGTGATATGTTAGCGATGCAGTTGTTGTTTTCCCATTACTTCCAGTTAGTCCAATAATAGTAGCGTTGGTAAACCAGCTTCCAAACTCAATTTCCGAAATAACGGAAATCATTCTTTGATTAAGCTCTACTATCAATGGAGCTGTATCAGGAATCCCAGGACTCTTCACAACCACGTCAGCGTTAATTATTAGTTCATTAGTATGTTTGTTTTCTTCAAACAAAATACCTTCTCTTAAAAGAACGTCTTTATATTTTTGGGTAATTGTTCCCATATCGGAAACAAATACCTCATAATTTTCTTTCTTGCCTAAAACAGCAGCTCCTACTCCACTTTCACCCCCTCCTAATATTACCAATCGCTTTTGGCTCATTATCTTAATTTTAAAGTAACGATTGCAAGAATCGCTAGTAAAATTCCAATGATCCAAAACCTCGTTACAATCTTAGCTTCGGCATAACCTAACTTTTGATAATGATGATGTAATGGTGCCATTTTAAAAACCCTTCTTCCTTCTCCGTATTTCCTCTTAGTGTATTTGAAATATCCCACTTGCATCACTACACTTAGATTTTCCACTAAGAATATTCCACAGATAATAGGAATCAAAAGTTCTTTTCTAATCGCAATTGCAAATGTTGCGATGATTCCTCCTAAGGCTAAACTTCCCGTATCTCCCATGAATACTTGAGCAGGAAATGAGTTGTACCATAAGAATCCTATGCATGCTCCAACAAAAGCACCCATGAAGATTACTAATTCACCCGTATCTGGGATGTACATAATATTTAAATAATCAGCGAAAACTGCGTTACCTGAAACGTATGCTAATACACCAAGAGTAATTCCAATTATGGCAGAAGTCCCTGTTGCTAAACCATCAATTCCATCCGTTAGATTTGCTCCGTTAGAAACGGCTGTAATTATCAAGATTACAACAGGTATAAATACTAACCAAGCCCATTTTTTACCGTCTAATCCAAACCACTCAACAATTTCGGCATAATCCAATTCATTGTTCTTTAGAAAAGGGATTGTAGTCGCCATGGATTGCGTTTCTGTCCATTCAATTGTCTTATACTCATGACCATCTTCCATGATCTCATATGTCACTCCTGTTTGCTCTGCAATTACAACATCGTCATTAAAAAACAATGTAGTTCCTATGATTATTCCTATACCAACTTGTCCAACTATTTTCGCTTTCCCTTGAAGCCCTTCTTTATTCTTTTTAAATACTTTAATATAATCATCTAAGAAACCTATTAAACCTAGCCATACTGTTGAGAGTAAAAGCATTAGGATGTAAATATTATCCAATTTCGCAAACAATAATGTTGGAATTAATATCGCAGCTAAAATCATTAAACCTCCCATAGTTGGAGTCCCAGCTTTTTCAATCTGACCGTCTAATCCAAGATCTCTAACCGTTTCTCCTACCTGTAAACGCTGCAACATCTTGATAATACGTTTCCCTAAAATCAGAGAGATTATAAGCGATACTATAATAGCCAATGCAGCTCTTGTTGTAATAAACAAGAACGCTCCCGCTCCCGGAAAATTTAAATCGTTTAGATAATCGAATAAGTTATATAACATTACTTCCCTAATACTTTAAATGAATCTTCTAACATCTCTAAGTCATCAAAAGGATGTTTAACTCCTTTGATATCTTGATACTTCTCATGCCCCTTCCCTGCAACAATTACAATATCATTCTCCTGAGCTAAAGCACAAGCCGTTTTAATCGCTTCTCCTCTATCAGTAATTGCTAATGTTTTTGCCAACTCAGTAGGGTCAAGCCCCATTTTCATTTCATTAATTATTGCTTCTGGTTCTTCTGATCTTGGATTGTCTGATGTGATAATAACTCTATCACTAAGATGCGTTGCTATTCTACTCATCAATGGACGCTTTTCAGTATCTCTATCTCCTCCACAACCAACAACTGTGATCAATTGTTCGTTTCCAGTTCTTATATCTTTAATCGTCTGCAAAACTTTTTTTAACGCATCTGGTGTGTGCGCATAATCAACAATTGCAATGATATTTCCTTTTGATTTAAAATGCTGAAACCTTCCTTCAACCGACGACAAACTTGACAATGAGGTAAGTACTTCTAATTGATCTTCACCCAATTCGATTGCGACAGCGTAAACTGACAATAAGTTATAGGCGTTAAACGAACCAACTAAACGAGTCCAAACATCATGTCCATCTATATTTAACTGTAACCCATCAAATGAATTCTCAACCAATCTACATTTGTAATCAGCCATGGCTTTTAATCCATACTTTTTAATTGTAGCCTTAGTATTCAAAACCATTGTACCACCATGTCGCTCATCTGCATTTGTTATCGCAGTTGCAGTTGCTGGTAAGCAATCAAAAAATAATTTTTTGGCTTTTATATATTCATCGAATGTATTGTGATAATCTAAATGATCATGGGTGATATTTGTAAACACACCAATATTGAATGAAAGTCCACCAATCCTCCTTTGGTGAATAGCATGAGAACTCACTTCCATAAAGCAATGCGTACATCCTTTACCTACCATTTCAGCAAGAAGCTTGTTTAACTCAATTGCATTTGGTGTTGTATGTGTAGCTGGAATTGTTTCACCAATAATTCTATTCCTAACTGTAGAAAGTAAACCAACCTTCTTACCCATCCCTCTATATAAGTCATACAAAAGAGTAGCTGTAGTTGTTTTACCATTAGTTCCAGTAATACCAATCAGTTTTAATTTATCTGAAGGGTTATCATAAAAATTACAAGCAATTATTCCTAATGCTTCAGTTGAACTTTTAACTTGAACATAAGTGATTTTCTCATCTATTTCTTCAGGGAAAACTTCACAAACAACAGCTAAAGCTCCATCTTTGATTGCGCCTTCTATAAATTTATGTCCGTCAGATTGTGTCCCAACAGTAGCTACAAACAAACTAGAATTCACAACGGTTCTTGAATCGAAACAAATAGAAGTTATAGCAAGGTTGATATTACCTTTCACTTCTTCTATTCCAGCCTTATATAACAAATCAGATAGTAACTTCATTATCCTAGTGTGATTTCTATTTGTTTTCCTTTAATGATCTTACTTCCTGGTGATAAGCTTTGCTTAATCACTTTTCCTCTTCCTACTATCTTTACAGTTAAACCTTGTTGTTCCAAAATGAACAATGCATCTCTAACCGTCATACCTTTTACATTCGCAACCTTGTTGTATGCGATTTCATAATTTGAAGTTTTCAATGTATTATCTTTTACATTTGCCTTTACATAATCACTACTTTCTTTAGTGTTAGACTTGATGTTTAACTCATTCATTACCTTAACAACATCAACTTCCATCCCATTCTTTATTTTCATATTGTCCGATGACGCATTTGCTATTAACTCCGTTCTTAATTCTTTATCTAAAGCATAAACCCTATCCGATATCTTTCTGAAAACTGGTGCGGCAGTACTTCCTCCGTATATCCCATTGGCTCTTGGATTTGTAATTACAACTATACAAGAAAATCTTGGGTTGTCAGCTGGGAAATATCCAGCAAAAGAACTTCTATATTCAACTTTATTCTTCCCGTTTTTCGCGTAATTAATTTTCGCCGTCCCTGTTTTACCTGCTACTTTATATAAGGATCCTTTAAATGGTTTTTTTGCTGTTCCTCTCAGAACAACTCCTTCTAATAAGCTTTGTAATGAAGTAACAGTCTCCTGAGAACATATAGAAGACTCAATTACAACTGGTGGGAATATTAATTCTTTTTGGTTTTCATCAATTACTTTTTCAATAAAACTAGGTTTCATTAATTTCCCTTTGTTTGCAACAGCATTATAAAATGCTAGAATCTGCATAGGCGTAAAAAGTGTCTCATAACCATGGCAAGTCCACTGTAGCGTTGTACCGTACCAATCCTCATCAGTTTTATTTTTAATTTTCGGACTGATTTCTCCAATAATATCTAGATTAAGTTTTTCACCTAATCTAAAACTATATAGTCTATCAATATATTCCTGTGGATTGTTCTTAAAGAATTCCTCTACTAATTTAACAGTCCCAACATTAGATGATTTTTCAAAAACATCTCTAAAACTCAAACTAGTTCTCTTTGGATAATAATGAGAATCCCTTACTTTACGGTCATAGACTTTGTAAATACCGTGACCAATATCAACAATCTTCTCATCAAGATCAATTTCAGTTTTTGACGTCTCTAAAAGAGCCATAAAACTAGCCAACTTAATAGTAGATCCTGGCTCTTGAGCATCAGCAACAGCATAGTTTTTGGCCTCCCAATAATTACCTAGCGCATCTACTTTTAAATTAGCAATTGCTCTTACTTTACCAGTTGCAACTTCCATAACAACCGCACAACCATAATCAGCCTTATTATGGAATAACTGATCTCTTAAAGCGTTCTCAGCAACTTCTTGAATATTAATATCAATTGTAGAATAAACATCACTACCCTCTATAGCTAACTTACTGTTCTTATCATTAACAGGCACCCAAACTCCTCCAGGTATTTTTCTTTGAAACTGCCGACCTGAATCTCCTTTTAAATATGCATCATAAGCACCTTCCAAACCAAAAGGAGCTCTACTACCAATGGTTCTAGAGGCTAGAACACCAAATGGTTTTTTTCGTTTCGTGTACTTACTATATGCTAATCCTGATTTATATCTACCTTGCTTTATAAATGGGAATTTTTTAAGCTTTTTAAAATCAGGGTAATTCAATTCTTTATGAATTGCGTACCATCTTACTTTATTCTTACGCCCGTTTAAAATCTCTTGACTATACTGCTTAGATGATTTCCCTTCAATTAAACTCGCTAAAGAATCTGATAATGACGAAACATATTTTGCTAATGTATCGTCATTCATCGCACTTGATGATAGATCCAATCCTACATTATAATACGTTAACGATGTTGCCAATAAGCTACCATCTCTAGCATACAAATCCCCTCTTTCCGCTGGGAAAGAACGACGCTTTGTAGCGGTACTTTTTACATTCTTAACAATTTCATCCCCTTTGAAAATTTGGATATTAACCACCTGCGCAACAAGGGCTAATCCAAACAATACAAGGACGAAAAAGAAGATGTAAACCCTCTTTAATATGTTAACTTTTTGATCCACTAAATTGATGCAATATTATTTATTCGGTTCGCTTTCTATACTTATTTGGTAAGGAGGATTTTCACTCTCCTTTAAACCAAGCTCAGTAACTTTTTCCTCAACTTCATTTCTTTGTCCATTCAAACTCATTTGAGTTTTTGTGATAACAAAAATGTTATTTTGGTCTTTAATCTTATTCTTAATACTCTCCATTTCTCTTACTGTATCCTCTACATAGTAAGAGTTGGTGATATATAAAAAACCAATCCCAGTTAAGAATAAAATAAAAGGCAATTGATCGAAGAATAACTTATCGTTCACTCCAAACAACTTACTTATTTTTTTCTTTGCTTTCATCAGTCTAAGCTAGTCGCTCTGCAATTCTTAACTTAGCACTTCTGGCTCTGTTGTTAATTTCAATTTCTTCTTCCGAAGGAACTATTGGTTTTCTAGTAATAACTTTCCATGGAGAATCAGATCTTCCATACAAATCTTTTACTTCAACACCAGTGAAATTACCAGCTCTAAAAAAGTTTTTAACCATTCTATCTTCAATTGAGTGATATGAAATCACTACTAATTTCCCTCCTGGCTTCAATACTTTAATACATTGTTCAAGCATATCTTTTAACACCTGCATTTCGTTGTTCACTTCAATTCTTAAAGCTTGAAATACTTGTGCTAAAAACTTATTGTGTTTGTTGTTTGGAGCTAACCCCTTTACAACATACACTAATTTCCCTGTTGTTAAAATACCTTCCTCTTCATGGACATATTTGATTCGTCGGGCAATTTTACCTGCTCCTCTTAAATCACTATAAGATCTTAGCATTTCTGCTAATTGCTCCCATGAATAATCATTAATAATATCAGCAGCATTCTTTTTAATTCCTCTAGCCATTCTCATGTCTAAAGGCGCATCAAAACGAATTGAAAAACCTCTTTCTTCAGAATCAAACTGATGAGAAGAAACTCCTAAATCAGCTATAATCCCATCCACTTTCCCAACTTGGTAAAGTTTAAGACTGTGTTCTAATTTGGAAAAATTTGCATGAATCAACTCGAAGCGTTCGTCTTCAATTTCATTCTTTAATGCATCTTCATCTTGATCGAAAGCAAATAAAGTACAAGTATCATTTCTACTTAGAATTTCTTTAGAATGACCACCCCCACCGTAAGTTACATCAATGTAAACTCCGTCTTCAGTAATATCTAATGCGTCTATACTTTCTTTTAGAAGGACTGATCTATGATATTCCATTAGTCGTTAGAATCGTTTAAGTCCCCCATCACATCTTCTGCCAAATCAGCAAAATCATCATCACCCATTTCTAACTCTTTGTTGTAAGTTTCCTTATCCCAAATTTCTATTTTGTTCCCATAAGCGAACAACACTAATTCTTTTTCTATCCCAGCGTATTCCAATAAATTCTTAGGAAGATTAATTCTTCCTACAGTATCTAATTCTAATTGAGTAGCTCCACTGATGAACTTTCTTGCGAAAACTCTGTTCTTTTTAACGAATTGATTTAAGCTAGAAACCTTTTCCGAAACAGTTTCCCAGTCGTGCTTTTGATACAACTCTAAACAATTTTCTATTCCACGCTTAACGAAAAACTTACCTTCTGCGGCAGGAGAGAATTGCTTTCGCAAACTAGAAGGCACAAGTAAACGCCCTTTAGCGTCAACCTTACATTCATATTCTCCAATTAAATTCGTCATAATATCTTTCCGTCATGTAAAAATATGAAAGATTCTACCACTATCTACCACAACACACCACTTTGTTAACAACTTTAACTAATTATAACTTTTTACAGAGGATTAAAAACACACAACACGCTGAAAAACAACAAACTAATACTAACCAGTTAAATGTGGTAATTTGTGGGAGGAATCTAAAACAAACATTCAAATGTGGATAACGAAAAGGGGGAAATCACCTATTTGGAAATAAAACATGCTTTTTGATTATTAGTATATTGATCTGACTGATCCTTTTTGTTATATTTGTAAAGATTCTATATCAATATATATGAGCTACGAAATCAAAACAGACGGTAAATTCCGTTATTTAGAAGAAGGTGAAGGAGATGTTGTTGTAATACTACACGGACTATTTGGAGCACTTTCTAATTTTCAAGATCTATTTGAGCATTTTAAAGGAAACTATAAAGTAGTTATTCCTATGCTTCCATTATATGAACTTCCTGTTATTAATACAGGGGTTAAATCTTTAGCAAAGTATGTTAAAGAGTTTATAGATGAGAAAGGATATGAGGACGTAACGCTTTTAGGTAATTCTCTAGGAGGTCACGTTTCACTAGTATATTATGCAAACTGGCCAGAAAAAGTACATTCAATGGTACTTACTGGATCTTCAGGATTGTATGAAAATGCTTTCGGTAATCAATATCCTAGAAAAGGTGATAGAGAATATTTAAGAGAAAAAGCTGCAAAAACTTTTTATGATCCTGCTTTAGCAACTGATGAATTGGTTGATGAATTAAGTGATTTAATTGCAGACAGAAATAAATTAGTTAGAATTCTAGCATTATCTAGAAGTGCCATTCGTCATAACATGAAGAAGGACCTTCCTAATTTTGATATTCCAGTTTGTTTAATTTGGGGAAAACAAGATATCGTTACACCACCAGAAGCGGCAGAAGAGTTTCACGAATTAATGCCAAAAAGTGAATTATTTTGGATTGACAAATGTGGACACGCTCCAATGATGGAACAACCAATTGAGTTTAATAACTTAATGGATCCATGGTTGAAAAAAGTTAGAAATAAATAAAAAAATATTAAGGTTCGAATTTAAACTCGGACCTTTTTTTTGAGCATATACGACCTATGAAAATCAAGACTGCATCATTCGTAATGAGTAATACCAAATGGAAGGAATGTCCAAAACCTACCATGCCAGAATATGCATTCATCGGTCGTTCTAATGTTGGAAAGAGCTCCCTAATAAACATGCTTTGCGACAATAAAGGCTTAGCAAAAACTTCTTCTACTCCAGGGAAAACTCAATTAATTAATCATTTCTTAATTAATGAAAACTGGTTACTTTGTGATTTACCTGGTTACGGTTATGCAAAGGTAAGTAAAAGAGATCGAGAGGATTGGAGAAAAATGATTAGACAATATCTTTTCAATCGTGAGAACTTAATGAACGTTTTTGTTCTATTAGATTCAAGGGTAAAGCCTCAGCAAATTGATATTGATTTCATGATGGATCTTGGTGAGAGTGAAATTCCTTTTTCTATTATATTCACAAAAGCTGACAAATTAAAGCCTAAAGATCTAACGAAGAACTTGAAGGCGTATGAAGATGAATTGTTAATGCATTGGGAAGAATTACCCCCTAACTTCGTGACTTCATCTGTTAAGAAGAACGGAAAAGAAGATCTGCTAGCCTATATTGATGACGTCAATAAATTATATTAAAAATAAGCTAGCTCAGCCTCACTTTCTTCTATTCTTTCTTGATCCGAATTAACTAAACAGGGATTTATTATTCCTAAATAAGCTCACTTCCTAAGCTATCTAAAACAGCAACATATTTTGAAATAGCAGTTTCAAGCTCTTCAACAAATATAAATTCATCCGCTGTATGAGATCTTGCTGAATCTCCAGGTCCCATTTTAATACTCTCACAAGGAATAAGAGCTTGATCGGATAATGTTGGAGATCCATAGGTATTAACTCCTAATTTCTCAGCAACTTTTCTAATAGGATGATCAACATTTACACCACTCGAATTTAACCTCGTTGATCTAGCAGTTACATTACAAGAAACGCTCTGTTTAATTACATCTAAAACCTCTTGGTTTGAGTATTGATCATTAACACGCACATCAACAACAAAATCACATTCAGCAGGAACTACATTATGCTGACTTCCAGCATTGATAACTGTTACATTCATACTTATCCCTCCTAACTCATCTGAATGATTTGGGAAATCATAAGTATTAAACCAATTTATATCTTGAATCGCTTTATAAATTGCGTTTACACCTTCTTTTCTGGCTGCATGACCTGATTGACCAACTGCTTTGCAATCCAAAACCATCAATCCTCTCTCTGCAATAGAAATTTGCATTAATGTTGGTTCTCCTATGATAGCAAAATCAACTTTGGGTAAATAAGGGTATAGATATTCCATTCCATTCTTACCACTTATTTCTTCCTCGGCTGAAGCTGCGAAAACAATATTAAAAGGTAAGTTTTCCTGATTATAGAAATGTAAAAATGTCCCAAGCAAACACATCAAGGGCCCACCTGCATCGTTACTTCCTAAACCGTATAACTTACCATTCTCAATACTTGCTTTGTAAGGGTCTTTTGAATAGCCTTTATTTGGCTTCACAGTGTCGATATGTGAATTTAGTAAGATGGTATACTTACCTTCTTCAAAATGCTTGTTCTGAGCCCAAACATTATTTTTATCTCTAAAAAATGAAACTCCATTTTCACTGAAAATAGATTCCATATAAGCTGCCGCATTCTCTTCCGACTTACTTAAAGAAACTATATTAATTAAACCTGATAGAGCTTTGATTGGATCAAAAGTAGTCATTATAGAAATTATTTAAAGATGTTCTTAAACCTATGAAATAATACCTTGTATCGGATTGAGCTAAATTTTGTTTTGATAAACTTCGTTCTCTAAATCCTATTTCTAAAAATAATTTGGCTCTCGGATTAACTAGATATGCGTAACGTCCTTCAAAATAGTTCAATTTGTTACCAATACCTTGTCCAATTGAATAACCAGTTAATCCACCATCTCCATTAATATCAGCTCTATTAGTATTATAATCAACAAATACATCCCCACCATTATTAACACCAATTGAATCAGTTCCAAACTCTGCCCAAACGAGTTTTAGAGAAAACTTATGTCGCTTATATTTATACCTTACTATACCGATAGCTTCCTGAAAATTAGCTCCCAGAGGGTGAGCTAATGGTTGATTCATATGTCCATATCCATTAGTACTATCAAAATGAGCATAAGTAAATGGTCTTACTACATTGTATTCCGCTTGAGCACTTAATCCATAAACATTAAATAAATTGAAAGCTTTTACTCCAATTTGAGCACCATATTTATTTCCCCAATAACCATCTTGCTTTTTAAATTCTTGAATATTCAAATCATCTAAAACAAACTGTCCATAAAAAGAAACCTTATCCGTTAACTTATACTTTGAAGACAATCCTACTAATACATTATCAGCAGATCCATTTTGCCATTCAATAGGTCTTAAAAAGATAATAGGATTCATATATTGCCAGTCAAATCCTTTATCAGCTTTTAACCATGAAATCGATTCGTATAAACTAATATTAAACCTCTTAGTAGCATTCCAACTCAAGTAATGAACTGCTAAATATTTTTGTGTGAAATTTTGATCACCTCTGTCTGCTTCCGTAAAACCAATATGACTTAATTGGGCCCACATATTTACATATTTAATATTCCAAACATTTGTTTCCAACTTAACATAAGGATAGTTAAAGGCGTTGTCACTCAATAATAAAGAACGATATCCTTCACCCAAAAAATGTTTCCCATGCCCCATAGAAACTGTAAAATATTTACTTGGTTTATATCCAATTGCGCCACTAGCAAACGCCCAATCAGTTCCTACGCCCCCTTTAAAAGGCTTGGACCTCCCACCACCAGGCATCACAGTATTTATAGAATTCACATAAGTAGTAACATATGGTAATAGCTTAGCTTGATTTTCATAAAAAGAAGATTCAAAAAATACTTTTTCTCCAATTTTACCTGCTAACCAATATCCTCTCGTATTTTGCCAAAACGTATTGTTTGAAATTTGATCTCTTCCCAAATTAACATTAAACAACAAATTAGCTCTAAGCTTAAATCCTGGTTTATCAATATAAACCAAATCCTCATCCATCAATTTATTTTCAGACCACATTAATGCCTTAGCCCATTTTGACGTTGGTAATAAGAATAATCTATTTGTATCAGTCAATAGCGAATCAATTGAATCCAGATTCACGACATCATTCACCTCCTCATAAAAATATGGTTTTATAGAAGTATGAAAATTTACATCTTTCTTAGATAAATACATTTCTGAGAAGGCATTCTCATCGTGGTCTAAGGGTAAAAAAAGCTGTTGGGAAAAAAGTGAATTTACAGATAGAAGTAGTATAATCAACTTATATAAACGTGGTTTCATTGCAAGATCTTAAGCAACAAATGTACAAAGGATTTTTGCTTAAATTTAATTTAACCAACTTTTATAGTTGAAATTAAAATTTGATTTTAGTTTTAAAAATAAATAAGACTCTTCATTCTTTTGAATTCCACATTGGAGCTTTAAATTATTGGAAGGATGAATTAAGTAATTCATAGAAAAAGAATATCCGAAGTTACTTTTTAAACTCCCTTGAAGAATAGGATTATTCAATGAAAAAAGTCCGTTAATAGAATTATAATCAGATTGAAAAATATCACCGCCAAATGAGTCATTAGCATCATCAATTCCTTTTTCATAATAGGATAAAAATAGATTTACTCCAAACCTATTATGTTCCCAGGTCAATATTCCGTTTATATCCCAAAAATTAGCACCTAAAGGATGTGCTAATTCAAATCCATAATTCGAATAATTTAACTCAGGTTTCTTATGAGCATAAGTATATGGTCTAACCAAGTTATGTTCTAATAATAAATAAAACAAATGATTATCTTTCTCTATGAGCGTCTTAACTCCAAGTTGATAACCAATCTTATTCTGAAAATACGATGGATTATTGAATGACTCTTTAACATTCAAATCATCTATTACAAATTGGCTGTACCATTTTGTATTTCTATATTTATAATTAAACCATAAACCCATTATTGAATTATCTACCGAGCCAAGGGAGTATTCAATTGGCCGAAGAAATAAAATAGGAAGAACATATTCTGGTCGATAGTTAGACCTGCCTAAGGAATCATCTATAGCCCAAATAATTCCTGAAAAAAGTCCAGTAGTAATATTTTTAAAACGTACTCCTAACTTTCTGAATACGCCTCCTTTTTTTCGGTAATTAAAACTTGAAGAAGTTCCAACGTTACTTAATATATGAAATTGAGATTGATAACTAATGATCTTATTTTTTAGATCCAATTTCAAAAAAGGATGATAATTAGAATAATCAGATAGAAATAAAGAGTTTAATCCTTCACCAATAAATTCTTTGTCGTAAGCGACTGTTAATTTAAAAAATTCATTACTACTGTAAATAAGTCTTGAATAAGAATCAGAAAAATTAAATACATTCTTTCCT
>CAWVWF010000018.1:0-29895 GCA_963933885.1 uncultured Flavobacteriales bacterium
GCTGTTAATAGAGAGGTTGGTAAGTTATTGTTGCAGAAATATAATTTCGAGGTTTGCTTAGCAGTAAATGGATTAGAAGCATTTCAGAAAACAGTTAAAGGTGACTATGAGGTGGTTTTTATGGATGTGCAAATGCCTGTTCTAAATGGTATTGAATCAACTGATAAAATCAGAAAAACATTATTAGAGCACTCACCAATAATTGTAGGATTGAGTGCAAATGCAATGGAAGGAGATGACGAGTATTATATTAAAAAAGGAATGGACTTTTATATTACAAAACCAATTTCAAATGATAAAATTGTAGGTATAAGATCACGAATCGAATCAAAATTTAAAAATCAAGTGTGAGTTGAGTGCTAGTCTTAATTTCTTTATCAAAATTTGAAATATTAAAACCTACTAAACGAACTCCACTTTCAATATTCTCAACATCATTTAATAAACTGTTGGCTATAGATTTCATTTCATCAATGGTTGTTACTTTTTCCAAAGAAGTTTTACTTCTTGTTATTTGATTGAAATCTGCATATTTAATTTTCACTGTTACTGTATAGCCGAATTTATTTGCTTTTATAGCTCTTTCGTTAACTCGCTCAATTACTTTATTTAGTTTTTCTTGAATCAAGAGTACTTCAAAAATATCTTTCTCAAAAGTTGTTTCTGCTCCAATCGATTTTCTTTCTCTGTTTGGATTAACAGGTCTATTGTCTATCCCCCTCACGAGATTGTAGTATGCTTTACCAGCTTTTCCAAAATGCTGAGTTAAGCTATTCATGGAAGCTCTCTTTAGGTCATTACCATATAGAATACCCATTTTCATTAATTTTTCAGAAGTAACTTTTCCAATTCCAAAAAACTTTCTTACTTCAAGTTGTTCTAAGAATCGAACGGCTTGTGTTGGACGAATTATAAAAATTCCATCAGGTTTATTAACATCTGTTGCAATTTTAGCTAGGAATTTATTGTAAGAAACTCCAGCTGAAGCGGTAAGGTTTAACTCTGCTTTTATTTCATCTTTAATCATCATCGCAATTTCAGTTGCTGTTGAGATTCCTAAATGATTATTAGTAACATCTAAAAATGCTTCATCAAGAGAAAGTGGTTCAATTAGATTGGTATACTTGGTAAATATTTCATGAATTTTAACTGAAGCTTCCTTATATGCTTCAAACCTAGGCTTAACAAAGATGATTTCATTACAAAGTTTGAACGCAGTTCGAGAAGGCATGGCGGATCTAATTCCGTATTTACGTGCTTCATAACTTGCTGCAGCAACAACACCACGGTTTTTGTCACCTCCAACGGCAACTGGTTTTCCAGCAAGTTCAGGATTGTCGCGTTGTTCAACAGAAGCAAAAAACGCATCCATGTCAATATGAATTATCTTTCTTTCGATAAGTAAAAATAGAATAAATGGGAATGAAATGTTAAACTGTTGATATATTATTTTTGAGACGATCGTAAAAAAGACTATTTTAACATACAATTGATTCTATGGGTAAAATTGGGATTTGGATAGGAGTGCTGGTTTTTCTTTTAGGAGGGAATGTATTTGCGGGTGATGATTCTTCTTATTCTGTAAATATTTCAAATAATAATATTGATAAAATTCAAGAGCTTCTCATGGAAGCGGATGATCTTGAAAAAATAAGTGATTATATAGGAGCATATAAAGTTTACACCAAAGTAGGGAAATTAGCAACTGCGAAAGGTAGTTTTGATTACGCAGCTGAAATTTATATTAAAGCCATCAATTTAAGAAGAACGCATCGTTTAGAAATTCCAATGATTTATGATGATAGGAATCGTGCTTATATCGATTTGTGTTTTCATTTACGACAAACTTTAAGTGATGAAAGTGTTTACTGGCATGAAGAAGCTATTAAACAATGCGCACTTGATAGAGATACAACTAACATGTTGAAGCTTTATAAAAGTCATGCACTTCATTTCATGAATTTATATGATAACAATAGTGCTTTGAAAGTTAATGAAATTGCATTACCAATATCCTTTGCGTATAAGGACAGTGTTGATTACGCAATAAATTTATTAGATTATTCTGATCTTTTAAATAAAGAAGGTTTATATAAGAAAGCAGATAGTGTTGCTGATGTAGGGTATGAATTGATTCGACACTATGAGTTAGAAAATGACACAATAACAATTCAAAAATGGTCTTATTGGTTTATTGAACTTAAAGCTTTTATCTATTTCAATGAAGGAAGGTTTAAGAAATCTGAATCTTATTATTTAAGTTGTATTGATAGTATTTCTGATTATAAAAAAACAGGAAAGTTTGACCATGATGATTTACATTATATTACTAATATCCGTTTGGGTAAGTTGTATTATAGTTTAAGTAATTATAAAGAAGCTGATAGGTTATTTTTAGCTGCTGAAGAATTATTGAATAAGCCAGAAAACGTAGTCTTTAATAGAGTCTTTTTATATGATAATATGCTTCAAACATATATTAAAGCAGGTTTGTATAAAAAGGCTTTCGAAACTTCAGAAAAGTATAGGGAATATATCAACACTTCTTATATGAAAGCTAAAGAAGAAAAGCATTCTTTCTTAAAAGATATTGCAACATTGGATATGGAGAATTCTGAGAAAGAATTAACATTATCACAACATAGAGTTACACAAGAAAATCAGGAACAAAAAGAAGTTTATTATATCATAGGTGGAATTTCTATGCTTATTATCTTAGTGTTAGGGTTGATGTTTCTTAAAAAACAGAATGATACGAATAAGCAACTGATTAAAATGAATACTACGATTGGTGAGCAAAGAGATCAAATTACATCTAGTATAGAATACGCTAAGAAAATTCAAAAAGCAATTTTACCCTCTAATGAATTAATGAAAATTTGTTTACCATTTTCCTTTGTTTATTATAGACCAAGAGATATTGTTAGTGGTGATTTTTATTGGGTTCATTCAATAGGAGAGAAGGTATTGATAGCATGTGCTGATTCTACAGGACACGGTGTTCCTGGTGCGATTGTAAGTATGATAGGAAACAATGGTTTAAATACTTGTGTTAATGAGTATGGTTTATCTAAGCCATCTCAAATTCTTGAAGCACTTAATAAATATGTAGAGGAAACATTTGACAAGAGTGAAGATAAGGTGAATGATGGTATGGATATCGCACTTTGTTTAATTGATTTCGAGAATCAAACTTTAGAATATTCGGGTGCCAATATGCCATTGTATACTGTGCGTGGAAATGTATTAGATATTATTAAAGCAGATAAGCAACCTATTGGTAGGTTTGATTACCGTAAACCTTTTACCAATCATGTAATCTCTCTTAATGATGTTGATAATGTTTATTTGACTTCAGATGGTATCCAAGATCAGTTTGGTGGAGCTAAGGGCAAGAAGTTTAAACTACGTCGTTTAAAAAGATTACTTGTTGAGCTGTCTCAGCATCCAATAAATGAGCAACAAAAGCTAATGAACGAAACTTTCTTAGATTGGAAAGAGGATGAGGAGCAAGTTGATGACGTTTGTTTGTTTGGTATTCATTTAGGGATTTAGTCTTTTTTTTATAGTTTCTCTTTCAGTTTTCCTTGTTTTTATTTTGTGTTGGTGACGTAAGATTTTTAATGTGTTTTTTATTTTGATTGAATTTCGAGCCTAAATTTGATTAAACTTTAAAAACAAAAAACATGAAAAAATTATTTATTGCTTTGACTTTTGCTTTACCATTAATGTTTGTTGCATGTGAAACAGAAGAGGACACAAATACAGGTGGTGGAACTACTGATAATGGATTTTGGGATGTAGAATGTACACTATCTTATGATAGTGTTGCAACAACAACTTGTGATTCTTTATGGGTTAATGATTCAATTTCTGGTCAATGGACAACAGAATGTGACTCAATTTTGGTTACAGATTCAACTTCTGGTAATGGTTATTATACTTTAGACTGTAAGCAAGTATGGAGCGGAGGTACTACAGGTGGAGGTTATTATACAACTACAAACTGTGTTACTACTTATTCATTAAATACAGTTGAAACTTGTGATTCTGTATGGGTTGATGACTCTAGTAATGGTGTTGATTCAACAAATAATTCAGGTGGAAACTCTGGTAATACTGGAGGAAATATTTTAGTAGATAGTAATAATGTTGTTCTTACTGATTCTTCTACAGCAGGAATCTAGTCTATATAAATATTAACTTCATACCTTGTAATCACTCTAGTTAATTCTAGGGTGATTTTTTTATGCATCTAAGATACTTTCATTATTAGATTTACTTTTTTCAAGTTTAAAGTATTTCCAATCGGCCCAGAATGTTCCAAATGGAACGATAGAAGCAAGTCCTGAAATAAGTAATGTTTTGAAGCTCCATTTATTAAGGAAGTAAACGGGTAATAATGCTAGGCAGTATAAAACGAAAAGAACACCATGAGCCATTCCTGGTGTTTTAACTGCATTTTCATATCCACCATAATATTTTAATGGCATAGCTATGAAAAATAACGCAATGCATGAAAGGCCTTCTAGGATTGCTAGAGTTTTAAGCGTGTAAAGTGCTACTTTTGAAATTGTCATCCTCCTTTTCTTTTAACGATATATCCATCAGCTTTTAAAAGCTCCATTATTTTATCTCTAAAGTCACCTTGTATTAAGATTTCTCCATTTTTCACAGCTCCTCCAACACCACATTTTGATTTTAGCATCTTACCTAAAGACTTTAAATCATCTGTAGAACCTACAAAACCTTCAATTAAGCTTACAGCTTTTCCTTTACGGTTTTTCTTATCAATACTTACATATAGTTTTTGTTGGTTTTCAGGAAGTGTTTCTTGTTCCTCATTATCATCATACTCGTACTCATATTTATCACTTGTTGAGTAAACAGTACCTAGTCTATCTTTCCAGTCTTTTGCCATGATGAAGTAATTTAAAATAAAGGTATAATAATTCGAGTAATTAATCCTGTTGTATAAGTTACTGCAAATCCCCAAATTATAGATGCACATAATAAACTAGGAATTGCAAGTTTCTGTGTATTGTAATATTTACCAACTAGTATTGATCCAATTGGAACAGAAATAATTCCTATAGTCATACTCATTCCGAATAATCCAAATTTATTCTTGATGTTAATGATTCTCTTATTTTTTTTTGTGAAAATTTTCTTTCCAGGTTTTCTCTCTTTTGTTCCCATTTTATCAATTCCTTTTCCAATAAAAAAGAAAATTGTAGATCCTACCATTGCTCCAGCTGAAGCGATATAGGCAATCTCAAATAAAGGATATAGCTTTGGGAGGGAAACAGCACCAATAGGAGTGAAGAGTAGTTTAACACCACTAAGTAGGAATAATATAATAGCTTCTGCGAAATCCATTTCCATAGTTGCAAATATATCTTGTATTTGGTTGTTTTCCCAGTTAATCAATAATTTTTGTTGTGAATTTTGAGTTAATAATTTTAAACGGTATTATTATATTATGATAGGTTCAAAAAATGCTATAGGATTTGTGTTATTTATGTTTGTGTCGTTAAATATTTTCGCTCAGGATATCAACTTTCAATTTGTTGATAAAGGGATGAAGCCAATAATGAATCTAGCTAATGATCAGCCAGTTGTAAGTTATGTTTTAGAAAATGGTGCGGCAGGTTCTGTGAAATTGGCAGTATACGATACATCTAGCTCTTCATTTAATATAGAAGAATTGGCTATGCTTAATTTATATGGACCAGCCTTTTTCGATGTGTTTGATAACAAGCCTTTTTTGTCTTTTCATGATCATGCTTTAAATGGAGGAGGTTTAAATATTTTAAATGAAGATCAGTTAAATTGGAGTTCTATGGATGCATCTAACGATGGACATGATGGTTGGGATTGTGATATAAAAGTTTTAGGACTTGATAGAATGTTTGTTAGTTATATTGATGCAATTCCGTTCAATGGTTTAGGGTTAGAGTTTTCTAGTTACAATGGAGTTGATTGGAAAGTAGATACTGTTGGAACTACAACAATGGATTATGGTTATGGTACCTCATTAGAGATTGATAGTAACGAAGACCCGCATATATTTTATTATAATTCTACATCAACTTCTTTAGAGTATGCATATAAGCTAAATAATATATGGATTATTGATACAATAGATTCAACAGGGAATGTAGGGTTCTATCCGATTTCAGTTTTAAAGAATGATACGCCTATAGTTGCTTATTTAAAATCTATCAATACTACAGAAGCAGAAATTAGATTGGCTACTAAATCAACTCTTGGAGACTGGGTTGTTAATGTTATTGATACATTATCCGATTTTAATTTTGCATTAATGGGAAAGCAACCGATTGATATAGATTTAAAGGATGATTTATTTATAGTGTGTTCTTCTACAAAGCAAGTGAAAGAGTTTATTGTTGATGTTGATTTTATGATAATGAAGGAGACGCTAATTTGGGATATTACTGATCAAGATTCAACTTTTTCCCAGACTGTAAGTTTTGAGAATGACAGTGTTGGTTTTAAGCATTTTACGGTTGGGTTGATTATTAATGCTGAAGAAAATATTTATTATGGGACAGATAAAAAGACTCCTAATAATGTAGTTGGTGTTAGAGATGTTATTAATGTTTACCCAAACCCATTTACTGACCACGTTATTATTAATGGTGTTCAGGGGGGTGTTTTTGTATATAATTCGATGGGTGTAGAGGTTTTCAAAACCGATTTAGATTTGAGTAATAAAATCAATTTATCATTTATTGCACCTGGAGTGTACTACTTGAAATACAATAACTCGTATGCTTCAGTTGTTAAAAGATAAAAACTTACTGTTGTTTTTTACTGTTGGGCTTTGAATTTATTGATAAATGTAACCTAAGTCTTGAAAATTGGGTTTACTATATTAACACATTATTAGAGGGGGTGTATTGAAAGTTATTAGTTTTTGGGAAATAACTTATTTGAATAAAGGGGAAACTTGCTTAAGAACGAAATTTGCCATTTATCATTGATTTTGAATATTCATTCAAACTTTCAATCCACAGGATTTAGGGTAATTTAATTTACCAGATTTAATTTTACTTAACTAATGCTCATTTCTGCCGATGAGAGTATAGCGTGTTTTTTACGGTATGCTTTAGCGTATGATAATGTGTTTTTGGTTCGTCAGGGGGGCGAACACGAGTGAATTCTTAATAGGGGTTAGTGTTTATAAAGGGAAATTTTAGGATAACATCTTACTGGTATCGTATTACTACGTTATTACTCGTTTGTTTGCTTTCGGTAAATCAATCGAAAGCACAACTTGTTGTTCAAAATGGAACTACACTCGATCAACTTACCGATGCTATTGTTGGTCCAGGATTTCACATTCAATCATCTACAATCAATTGTCCAAATGGAGCCTTCGGTTTATTCGATGGTTTAAATACTAACATTGGTATAAATCAAGGGGTCTTGTTAACAACAGGAAGTATTAATGCTGCAATGGGGCCAAATAATTCAATTAGTACTGGGATAAATAATGGAGCACCTGGAGATAATCAATTGGATGTTCTTTCAAACGCAACTACATTTGATGGATGTGTTTTAGAGATGGATTTAATTCCGAGTTGTGATACCTTAAGAATAAATTATGTTTTTGGTTCTGAAGAATATCCAGAATTCGTAGGACAAGAATTCAATGATGTATTTGCTTTTTTTGTTAGTGGACCAGGAATTACAGGGAGTGAAAATGTAGCGCTTATTCCAAATACTAATACTGCTGTGTCGGTTAACTCTGTCAATTCAGGATCTAATGCTGGTTATTATGTAGATAATACAAATGGAGCAACAATTCAGTATGATGGTTTTACAACAGTATTAGAAGGTAAAATTGGAGTGCAGCTTTGTGAAACTTATCATTTAAAAATTGCTGTAGCAGACGTTGTAGACGGTATTTATGAATCAGGTGTTTTTATTCAGGGAAATTCAGTAAAGTGTAATGATATTGTATATACTGAAGAAGTTAGAAACTTAAGTGGTACAGAAGGTTGTAATAATGGTAGTTTTACATTTTGTAGAGAAGGTGATATCTCACAACCATATGCATTAAATTTGGCAATAGGAGGGACTGCAATAAATGGGGTTGATTATCAAACAATCCCTAACATAATTACAATTCCAGCAGGAGATACTTGTATTACTATTGATATCATTCCAATCAATGATAATTTACCTGAATTTGACGAAACAATTGAAATTGTATATCATCCTGGACCTTGTCCGATAGGAGATACTGTAACAATTATTTTAAAAGATCCTAAGACTTTAAATTCAGGGCCAGATGTGAATTTATGTTCAGGAGAAACGAAAAAAATTGGAAAAGATTCAATAGCTGGTTGTACTTATTCTTGGTTGCCAACAACCGGTCTTTCTGATCCTACTTTATTGAAACCCAATTTAACTTTAGTAAACACCACAAATTCACCAATTACTTACGAATATATACAAGCAGCAAATAATGGGTTTTGTGATGTTTTTGATACTATTCAAATAGTTGTTTATCCAAATCCGATAGCTAAGATTGGTTCTGGGAATGTGTGTTTAAATCAACGTATGGAGTTTGCAGATTTAACATCTGAAGGGAAAGAGATTCAGTGGCAATGGGATTTCGGAGATAATTACTTAGATTTCTCTAAAAACCCATCACATATTTATACAACAGCGAAAGACTATTCGGTTACATTAACAATAACAGATACTGCAGGTTGTGTAGGAGATACTTTAAAAATAATAACAGTTTGGTCTTTACCAATTCCAGATTTCACTGCATTATCAACTTGTCAAGGAGATTCATTAGCTTTTACAGATAACTCATCAACAAATATTACTTCAGGTGGAAATATTAAAACTTGGAACTGGAACTTTGGAGATTTTTCAATAATTGAAACAACTCAAAATCCAAAACATATTTATGATTTAGCTGCTATTTACAATGTTCAATTGTCGCTTGAAACAGATAGTGGTTGTCTAGATTCTGTAATTGTTCCAGTTAATGTAAGAGCAAAACCTCAAGCAGATTTCTTTAGTGATACAGTTTGTTTAAATACGCCAATGGAATTTGAAGATAATTCTACCATATCGAATGGAATTATTTCCGATTATTCATGGGACTTTAAAGATGGGACCGCGTTGTTAACCGGGGAAGAAGATCCAAGCCATGTGTACACTGTCAAGAATAATTATATGGTAGAGTTAATTGTTGAATCAGGTTATGGCTGTACGGATACAATTAGTAAAGAGGTTGTAATAAATGCTTTACCAAGTTCGGGGTTTTATGGAGAGGATGTTTGTGTAGGAAGTCGAACTAGTTTTGTGGATACTTCAAATGGGAATGGAGATGTTATTAATGCTTGGAAATGGAATTTTGATAATTTATTTATATCTCAAGCTCAAAATTCAAACGTTACACTTAGTGATACTGGAATTCACAATATTACATTAATAGTAACTACTCAAAGTGGTTGTAAGGATACCATAACGGGACAAAATAGAGTATTGCCAAATCCAATTGTAGATTTTCAGCCAACTGATGTTTGTGAGTTGAGATCTAGTGAGTTTGAAAATTATACTACAACCAGTTATAATCTGGATACAGTTAATTCCTATAGTTGGGATTTTGGTGATTTGGTAGGGAATTCTGTATTAAAAAATCCAGCATATGCTTACGAAGATATGGGAGGGTATGATGCTACTTTAACTGCTACAACTGATAGTGGATGTGTTTCAAGTATTACGAAAACAGTTTATGTTCATGGAAAACCAGATGTTTCTTTCTTGGGGCCAGAAGTTTGTATTTATTCAGAAACTAAGCTTTCAAATACAAGTTCTGTGGGAGATGGTTATATTAATAAATTGTATTGGGATTTTGCAGGTTTGGAAGAAGATTCCATGATTCATTATCCATCTTATGAGTTTGATACTTGCGGCGTTTATCCGGTTAGTTTAATTGCTGTCAGTAATTTTGGATGTGTTGATACTTTGACGCAGGACGTTATTGTAAATGAAAAACCAACTGCTTCATTAACTACAGTTTCGGATCATTGTTTAGGTAAACAAGTGAATTTAAACGCGAGCAGTTCATTAAGTTCAAACGGTGCTATTGATGAGTATTTATGGAATTATGGTGATGGTTTTTTTAGTACTGGTATGAATAGTTTTTATACTTATTCAATTGAAGGAACTTATAATTTATCACTTCAAATTAAAGATGATAAAGGCTGTAGAGATACTATTTCTGATACGGTTGTAGTATTGGGACTTCCCGAAATTAGTGTTTTAAAACAGAATTTATGTGTTGGTAATTTAGCATTGTTTTCATTCGAGATTGATAATAGTAGTGATTTTACAGTTAGTTCAATTGAGTGGGATATCAATGGTGATAAATTTGTGAATGATAGCACAACAATTTATTTATTTAACAGTCCTGGGGAGTATTCTTTTAATCTAAGCATAACTTCTGATAGCGGTTGTGTAATTAACAAAACTGATGTACTTCAAATTTACGATACACCAACAGGAGGTTTTATTGTGGATACAGTTTGTTTTGAGGAGGAAAGTAAAGTAATAAGTCAGGCATTACCACCTCTAGGGAGTTTTATTAGTAACTGGACATATATTTTTCCTGATGGAACAGAAGGGAGTACATCAAACTATAATTATGTATTTGATTCAGTTGGAGTTTTTAATATAACACAAATTGTAGAAACGAATAATGGATGTACAGACACCGTGGTTCAAGTTGCTAAAGTTTATCCCGTTCCAGTTTTAGAATTTTTAGTAGCAGATGTTGAAGGTTGTGCTCCATATTGCGTTACATTCGAAAGTGAAATTACAGTTGAAAATTCTAGTATAACTTCAATTGAATGGGATTTTGGAGATGGAAACTTATCGACAGATACAAACCCAACATTCTGTTTTGATGAAGAAGGAGATTTTACAATGTCGTTAACGGTAGAAAATTCATTAGGATGTTCAGTGACAGAAGAAAAAGAAAGTTTTATTACTGTATATCCTAGTCCGGTTGCGATGTTTACGACAGATTGGAATAATTTGTCGGAGAATTATCCAACAGTTGAAATTATCAATAATTCTAGTATAGCAGATCGTATTGAATGGATATTTGGAGACGGAGAAACAGCAAATACTATGGGAGATGTTTCTCATACTTATAAGAATATAGGAGAGTACGAAATTCAGCAAGTAGTAGAGAACGCATTCGGATGTACAGATACAGCTAGTAAAATGATTAGAGTTAATCCTCATTCAGGAGTTTATATCCCAAATGCGATTACTCCCAATTCATCTATTGGTTTAAATGATGATTTTTTTCCAGTTGTTTATGGTCCATTAAGAGATGCTAAATTTAACATGTATATCTATGATAGGTGGGGATTGTTGATTTATAAAACTGATGATATAAACGATTATTGGGATGGTAAATATCAAGGTGATTTTGTGCAGAAAGACGTGTACGTTTATAAAATCACTTTTTTACCTATAGGTAGTGAAGAAGACGATGATTATATAATGTATAAAGGACATATAAACGTTATTTATTAAAATGAAAAATTGGATTAAAATCATAATGATTGTTTTGTTAGCTTCTTTCACAGAGGAGGCCTTAGGACAATCGTCGTGTGAGAATTCTGATTTTTCAATGGGTGATTTCACTAATTGGACGGGGTACACTTCTGTTTATCCTCAAAATACAGCAGGAGCAAATATTGGGAATAATGTAGGTTATTACTATACTGAAGGAATAGTCCCTGGAAGACATACAATAATTACAAATTCTACTCCTGATCCTTTTACTTGTGGTAACGTAATGACTATTGCTCCAGGTGAAACTTCATCTGTTAGGTTAGGGAATGGAGGATTTGGTGGCTGGGGAAATGGTGTAAGGTGGCAGAGAGATTATTTAGAATATACAGTGAGTGTTTCTAATTTTAATGCATTACTAATTTACAAGTATGCTGTTGTTTTACAAGATCCAAACAGTGGAGCAGGGGTGGCTAGTCATGCTGCACCAATAAAACCAAGATTTAAAGTAAGTATAACTGATCAAAACGATCAGTTAATTGATCCTGTTTGTGGTATTTATAGTGTTACGGCAGATGAGTCTGTTGATGGTTTTAGAAACTGTTCTCAAGCAGATGCTCAAGCTAACGGCGGACAGTTTGCATCAAATGGAGGTGTTATTTATAGAGCTTGGACAACTGTTGGTGTGGATCTTAGACAATACGTTGGTCAGGATGTTACTTTGTTGTTTGAAACTTGGGATTGTGGATTAGGAGGTCATTTTGGTTATGCATATTTATCTGCAAATTGTGATTCAATGGGGATCGATGCTGAAAGTTGTGCTGCAAATGATGGAGTAACTTTAACAGCTCCTGAAGGGTTTAGTTATGTTTGGAGTACGGGGCAAACAACTCAAACTATTGATATTCCAAATGCAATAGCTGGAGATACGGTAAGGGTTGTGTTGACGACTACAACTGGTTGTTCTACAGATTTATATACCGTTTTAAATCCAGCTAAGATAAGGGCTGTTTTTAAAGCAACACCTACTACTATTTGTCAGAATGAAACTGTTAGTTTTCAAGATTCTTCATGGAGTAAATTCTTACTTGATAATAATAATGTTCCTATTGTAAAGAAAACTTGGAAGTTTGGAGATGGACAGGTTGATGATTCAACAAATACAGGCACTCCAAATCATATTTATTCTAATTATGGAGAATATGAAATTACGCTTATTGTAGAGAACGATTATGGTTGTGTTGATTCAGTAAAACATACCATAACAGTAAAACCATTTCCTGTAGCTGATTTTACTTTCGAACCAAATTGCGTTAACAAAGCAACCACTTTTGAAAGTGCTTCATTAGTTATTTCAGGCAATATTAGTGACTGGGAATGGACTTTCGGTGATGGGGGAACAAGTAATGATGTTGATCCAACTCATGTTTATAACGTAAACGGAACTTATGATGTTGAGTTAATTGTTGTAAGTGATTTTGGGTGTTCCGATACGGTAGAGAAAGAAGTGGAAAGTTGGCAATTACCAATTGCTAATTTTAATGGTGGACAAGCATGTACTGGAGATTCAGTTTTCTTAATAAATACTTCAACCAGTTTAATTGTAGATTCTATAAAAAGTAATCTATGGAGTTTCGGAGATGGATCTTCACTCAGTATTTTAGAGTCTCCTTCGCATGTATATCATTCTTCTGGAGTATTTGATGTAGAATTAAGTATCGTGTCCGACAGAGGTTGTGAGCATGACACAACATTTAAAGTTAATATACTACAGGGGCCAACTGTGGCCTTTGATATTGAGAATGTTTGTTTGAATACTCCAGTTGAGTTTGAAAACAATTCAACACCTATAGATTCGATTAGTAAATGGACTTGGGATTTTGGAGATGGAAACGGAAACATAACAGATGAAGAGCCAACACATACATATACAAATAGTAGTTTTTACACAGTGAACTTGATTGGAGAAAACAACAATGGTTGTATTGATTCTGTTAAGAAAACACTTCAAGTTGCACCAAACCCAATTGTTAACTTTAAGACTGAGGATGTATGTATAGGAAGTGAGGTAGAGTTTAAAGATCAAACAATTATCAGTTCTGGTTTTTCTTCAGCTTGGGAATGGGCTTTTGGCGATGATTCATCTAGTACAAATCAAAATATAAATCACTTGTTTTTAGATAAGGGTGTTTATAATGTTCAATTAACTGTTACTTCAGACTTAGGCTGTTCCGATAGCTTAACTAAAGCTGTTTTAGTGAAAGCTAGTCCAATACCATTTTTCTCTGTTGATTCAATTTGTTTAGGAGGTACATTACAATTTGTAAATGAGTCTAAAAGTGGTGGCGCTGGTGCAATGAATTATGTTTGGGATTTTGGAGATGGATCTCCTTTAAAGGATAAGATAAACCCATTACATACGTATAGTATTGATAGTACCTTTACAGCGAAATTAACAGTCTCTCAAAATGGCTGTATACAAGATACAGTTCTTCCTGTTGTAGTTCTTCCTATACCGAAAGCTGTTGTAGGTTTTGAAAGTGTTTGTTCTGGAGTAGTTACAATGTTAAGAGATTCATCCTATTCTAAATCAACAATCGTAGAGTGGGATTGGTTTTTTAGTGAAGATAATTCACATCAAATAACTAAAGACGCATCTTATTTAACGACATCCCAATTTGGTTTTGATATTCAGTTATCTGTTGTTTCAGAGAACGGGTGTACCGATACGGTAACGGAACACTTAGCTGTTGTACCAAATCCAACTGTTGATTTTATAACTCAAAGTAAATGTGAAGGAGATGATATGAGGTTTACAAGTTTAGCAACAGTGTCTAAAGGGTTTGTTCAAGAATGGCTTTGGACTTTCGGAGATGGTATTACCTCAACTGTTAAAGATCCAATTCATGCTTTCGATACATCTGGATTTATAGATGTTCATTTAGTAGTTACAACTTCAGATAACTGTACTGATTCAGTTGAAATTCCGGTTGAAGTTTGGGGGCTGCCAATTGTTAACTTTTCAACTCCAGAAGTTTGTTTAGGTGATGTGACTGATTTTAATGATTCTACGATCGTTGGAAATGGAACTGTGATCTCAAGTTGGGTTTGGAACGTTGGAGATGGGTCTTTGTTGAAATCTCAGCAAAACATTAGTCATTTGTATTCTGTAGTGAATAATTTTACTGTTACGCTGTCTGTATTAACAAGTAACGGTTGCGCAGATACATTATCGCAAACTGCAATTGTAAATTCATTACCTGCAGTTGATTTTTCAAATTCAGCTGTGTGTTTTGGAGAGCCTACGAGTTTTGCAAACTTGTCAAAAGATTCATTGTCTATTAATTCTTGGTATTGGGATTTTGGAGAAGGAAGCGTTTCTAATCTTGAAAATCCGGAGAACTTATTTGTAAACGTAGGTGGATTTGATGTAGAGTTAGTAGGTGTTGATACAAACAACTGTTTCGCATCAGAATTAAAAAATATAATTGTTAAACCACTACCAACTCCAATTTTTGATGTTGATCATTATACTGGATGTGTACCACAATGTATGTTGTTTTTTGATTATTCTATAGCTCCTTTAGATACGATTAATATATGGAATTGGGATTTTGGAGATGGAGGAACATCAACAGATCAAGCACCTCAGTATTGTTATGAGGATCCAGGAACTTATGATGTTACCTTGTCATTAACTACTGTGAATGGTTGCGAAAACACTTTAGATTGGGATAGTATGATTACTATTTACCCGATGCCTATAGCTGGGTTCTCTTTTGGTCCACAGCCAACTACGGAGCTTAATTCAGCAATTACATTTAATGATGAATCTCAAGGTACTGACGAATGGTTATGGGATTTTGGAGATGGGAATTTAGGTGTTGATACAAACCCTATTAATGATTATTACTCTTATGGTGATTATGAAGTAACACAAATAGTGAAGACACGTTTTGGTTGTATTGATTCATTATCTGATTGGGTAAGAATAGAACCGGATTACAAATTATATGCGGCCAATGGATTTACACCTAATGGTGATGGAATAAACGATGTGTTTTTACCCGTAGGAATAGGTATAAATCCAAACCCTGATAAATATACTTTCATGGTGTTTGACAGATGGGGTCAGAAGATTTTCGAAACCCATGACATTAATAAAGGATGGGATGGTAGAGTAAATAGTTTTGAATTCTTAAATACTGGAAAGGTGCAACAGATAGATGTTTATGTCTGGAAGGTAATTGTATATGATATCACATCTGATGGTGATAGACATGAGAAGGTTGGGCACGTAAGTTTAATCAAATAAACTGACCGGAATTTTATCTAAATCGTTTTATTAGGACTACTTTAATATTGTGCAATGTGTTTTGTAACTATATTGTTATGAGGCTGTTATGTTGTTGAGTGAAGCGTTAGGGATTACGCTTTATTGATGCACTATTGAATAAAGCGCTAGGGATTGTGCTTTATTGTTACACTATTAAATAAAGCGTTAGGGATTATGCTTTCAATTAAACGAATTTTTATAGGATTACTTGGTATTGCAACTTTTAATGGATATTCACAATGCAACCCAGCAAATATTTCAGTAACTGATTATTGTAATAATCAATATGCTGAATTTAATATTAACGACGTCGACCCTGATACTCGATATCAATGGTTCAATGATGCTTCGGCTGCCTTAAATTTAGGTTATGGCCCAGATGCGGACGGGAAATATTTCTATTCTCCAACTACTTATGCAAGTGGTTCTGGAGCAAAAGACTTTTGGTATCAAAAACAAGTGTCTGGAGTAACAGGTGGCCCTCAGACAAGTACTTTCTCAGGAACAACATCAGGCCCTGGCGGAGGAAGGACCAATCCTATTTCCGTAGACTCGGATTTCGACTTTACATTAAACTCAGTAACCGTCCCTTTCCATTTTTATGGAACTCCAGCTGCTGGAACTTCTTATGGAGTTAAAGTGAGTATGGATGGTACAACAAGTAACTGGCATTATTTTACGGCTGCTGATTTAGTAGCAGGAGGAACTAATCTTTGGTTCTTAAAGATACCTTTAGATATAAACGGATTAGGGCAAGGGATTCCTGTTACAGCAGGGACAGGAATAGATATCCAAGTGTTTTCAGAATCAGATGGTACTGAAGCAGCTGGGACAGCATTTTTAGAAACAGCCGTAATTACTGCAGGAGGAATAAATGATACATATACAATAGGAAGTGCAGGCTCACAATTAACAATAGATCAAACAACAGGTGATAAAACAGGATGGCCAACTGGAAGGTATGGTATATTTGATTGGGATATAACAATGAAATGTCCACTTCAGAAAGTGACAGCAAATGAAGAAACTGATTTAACTAAATGTTGTACACCAGTTACAATTCAACCAATAATTACAACGAGTAATGGGTCTAATATTTATGAAGTTCCTATAACAGGAAGCTTGTCTGTTGCGAACCTAGGAGCAGGAAATTACTTTAAATGGTTTTTAGATGGTGCTGTATTCGATGAAGGCGTTGGGAAAACAACTGTTAATATTACAGACAAAGGGAAATACACCGTTGTAGTTTCTGAAAAACTAGCTGATATAGATAAGCAGAGTTGTGGATCTACTTCTATAATTAAGAAAATTAGAGATAAGAAATTATTTATAGCTCCAACAGACACAACTTTTCTTTGTATTGGAGAATCTGTGGCTTTATCTTCAACAGGTGGTTTAAGCGATTGGCAATGGAGTACAACAGGAGGAGGGAATGTAGATAATCCTACTTCAGGAAGTACGAATTGGACCCCTAATGCAGAGGGAGTCTATAAAGTGGCTATCGAAGCTATGGTTCCTGAAGGGGAGTTAATAGTTAACGGAGATTTCGAAGCAGGTGCAACTGGTTTTGATGTTAGTACTAAAATGAGAGAAGCACCTTGGGGAGATGTAACAACTCAAAATGTTTCAGGGTGCGGAACGGGACCAAACTTAGTATTTAGAAATTATGGAATATCTGGGAATGGAAACGGAGTTTATACTGTTGGGACATCCGCACCACTTCAGGATGTTTGGTGTTTTAATGGAGGAGTGAAAGATCATACAACTGGAACTGGAAATTTTTTCATGATGGATGGATTAACTGGAGCTGGTTGGCAAGACTTAGACTTGGCAGATAATTATATATGGCAACAAAAAGTTGTAGTTGAAAAAAATGTAGATTATAACTTCGGAGCATGGTTCGCTTCATTAGATAACGGAGGGCCAACACCACCTAAAATAAAATTCTTTATTGATGGTGTAGAGATCACGATAATTGATCCATTGAATTATTCAGAAAACTGGGATGAAACTTCTGCAACATGGAATTCTGGTAATTATGAAGGAGAGATAACATTATCAATTCTAAACGCTACAAACGCAGATGGAGGAAATGATATCGCAATGGATGATATTTCTTTTTCTTCAGGAAATGCTTTACAATCAGATACAACAATTGTAAAAGTTATTACTTGTGTTGATCCCTGTGTTAAACCTACATCTGTAACAATCGCAAACGATACTTTAAAGATTTGTGATTTGGTTAACTATACACATACAGCAATTGTTATAGAAGGAATTACTCCACTTGATGATTATTACTATTCATGGTATAAAGACGGAGTTGTAATAACGAATCCAACTACAACTATAGAATTAACAAGTGATGGAGTTGGTGCGATGGTAACTTCTAATGGTTGGTATAGGATAAGAGTAGAGGACGGCGATAACGCTGATTCTGCTTGCTATTTAGAAGATAGTATTTACTTAAGTGTTAATCCTATACCTGAACCAGATTTAGGAAATGATACGACTATATGTTTCGGAGAAACAATTGATTTGGACGCTGGTTCAGGGCCAGGACCTGGAGATGCAACTTATGCTTGGAGTCCAACAAATGAAACTACTCAAGGAATTATTGTTACTTCATCTGGTATCTATGAAGTTACTGTAACAACTTCAATTGGATGTGAAGAAACGGATGAGATAGAAATTACAGTAAACCCTGAGGTAATTGTTGATTTAGGAGCTAATGATACGATTTGTGATGGAGCAGATATTCTAATAGATGCAGGAGTAGGGTTTGATTCTTATGTTTGGTTTCCAAATTCTGAAATTACTAGTTCAATTACAGTAAGTACTACAGGAGATTATTCTGTTGTAGTTGAAGATGATATAGGGTGTTCCGATACTGATACTGTTCATATAGAGGTAAAAGAAATACCAACAGTTGATCTAGGTCAGGACATTACAGTTTGTGAAGGACCTATTGAATTAAACGCCGGAGCTTCAGTTATTGGTCAAACCTATCTTTGGAATACAACAGAAACGACTCAAACAATAGGTGTTAATGAAAACGGAACAAATGAATACTCCGTTTTAATTACAAACTGGGAATGTGAAGCTCGAGATACAATCAATGTAACGATTGATAGTGTACTTTCAGTTGATTTTGGACCTGATACTACAGTTTGTCTTTCGGATCTTCCTGTGACTCTAATAGCTGATGCAGGTTATGCAACTTATACATGGACAGATGATGTTGATTTAATATTAGGGAGTTTACAAGCTTATAGTGCTGTTTCGGCAGGAGAGTATAGAGTTATCGTAATTGATCCTTCTGGATGTACGGGGTACGATACAATCAACGTTATAACGAATCCAATTCCGGATGCAACAATTAATAATGGCATCGATACAATTACGATTTGTGCAACAAGTCCTGCTGTTACTTTAACAGCAGTTGAAACAGGAGCAGATTACCTGTGGTCACCAAATGGAGAAACAACTCAAAGTGTGTCTTATAAAGTTGAAGATTGGTATTCAGTGATTGTTACTTCTAACGGCTGTACTGATGAGGATTCAATTTATATTGAAATAGCAAATGAGCTAAAAGTAGATATAGGTCTTGATGTAACTGTATGTCCAGGAGTAGAAGCACAGTTCTTTACCTCTTTTGCTGGGTTTAATCACGATTGGAATAATGGAACGAGTGTATTAGATACTTTCAAAACAACACTAGCTGGAGAAATTGTAGTGCATGTCTCAGATGCTGGTGGTTGTGAAGGAAGAGATACAGTTGAGGTATTTGTTGAAAATCCTTTAAAAATTGATTTAGGCCTTGATAGATCAATCTGTGTAAATCATGATGAGGAAGTTTTTGGAATGCTTTCGAATAGAATTGATGTAACGGTAATTACATGGAGTGATGCAAGTACTGATTTAAGATTAACAACTGGCGTTGCAAATAAATATTGGTTAGAAGTTGATAGCGCAGGCTGTTTAGCTAGAGATACAGTAGAATTGTTCGTTAATGAACTTCCTGTTTTAGATTTAGGAAAAGATACTTTTATATGTACGGGAACTGGAGAGACTATTCCATTAGATGCAGGGGACAACTTTGAAACTTATACATGGAGTATAGCAGGAAGCGGTAGCACTCAAACAATAAATGCTTTAGATAGCGGATTGTATAAAGTTGAAGTGATTGATTCTAATACATGTGTAAATTCAGATTCAATGTATATCGAGTTGAAAATTGCGACATTGTTTGAATTATTTGGAGGTGCAGATGATACTACTATTTGCCCGTTAGGAATGGCAACTATTGATTTGCCAATTGAAATAATAAATGCAAACAACCCAGTTTATACATGGTTGAATGATGGTGTTGTTTCAAATGGCTTAGATGTGATCGTAAATAATAAGGCAGATGGTGATATCGTAGGTGTTAGTCTTTCTTTGGTAAACGAATTTGGATGTCTTTCTGAGGATACATTTACAGTATTTGTAGAGAACTATCTACCAATTGATCTTAAGGATGAAGTGATTTGTATTGGAGATGATGTTATATTCGACAGTAAATACTTGACTACAGGTTATACATTTATTTGGAATACAGATCTAAGTTTAAATGGAAACACATGGAGTGTAAACAATTCTATTCTTACTGATAGTGGTAATGTATCAGTTTCTATAGTAAGTGATGAAGGATGTTCAGGAGATACTACAGTTTATTTAACTGTGAATCCATTACCTGAACCAATACTGAGAGATACATCTATTTGTGTAGGTGAATCAACTGTATTTGATCATGGAGTAGGAAATGTTATAACTTCAGTTTGGTTTCCTAATGGAGAAACAACAAATACAGTTACTGGCGATGAAAACACTAATTATAAAGTAATAGTTACCGATGTTAACGGATGTACAGATTCTGCATCTGCAAATTTAACAATAGATCCTTTACCGGTATTTACAATTACTCAAATGCCAGATGAAGCATGTATTGGAGAAGAGATAGACTTGTCTACTGGTTTAGGTAATGGTTATACTTTCGTATGGACGCCAACTAATGAAACAACAAGCGATATAACAGTTTCTCAAGATGATACTTATGGAGTAACCGTTACGAATACATTAACAACATGTGAAAGTAGTTCGACTTACCCCGTGGTATTTAAACCTTATCCTGTGGCCATTATTCAACCAGATACTGATACGGCGCATATTTGCGAAGATGAGTCGATAACGCTTTTACCTAACAATACGCAGTACACTGTGAGTTGGTTGAAAATTGAAGATGGATCTGTTTATGGTTCAGGAAATATTAATACCTCATCTGCGGGAACTTATATTTTAAATGTTGATAATGATGGTTGTGATGCAGAGGATACGATATACGTAGATGTTCATGTGTTACCGCAATCGCCCTTAGGAACAGATACTGTAGCATGCTTTTTAGATGATGATCCAATTGTTTTAAATGCAAGTAGAGCAGAAGGGACTTACGTTTGGAATACAGGAGCAACAATTTCTACTATTAGTGTTAGTACTCAAGGTATATACGTTGTTGAGGTTACTAATGAATGGGGCTGCGAAGTTTCAGATGATATATTCGTAGATGATGATTGTCCATCAGGAGTTTACTTACCAAATTCGTTCACTCCAAATGGAGATGGGCTAAATGATGGTTTCGTAATTCAAGGTCATAATCTGATATCTGTTGAAGTTATGGTGTTTGATAGATGGGGAATGCATCTTTGGACAGGTAATTCTATTGGAGACTTTTGGGATGGAACTTATGCTGATAGAGAGGTTCAGGTTGATGTTTATGTTTGGAAAATGTGGTATAGCTATGAAAATAGTGATGAAGCTATCGAAAGAAAAGAGCAAGTTGGTACTGTGACAGTAATCAAATAAATATCTATATCGGTTTAGTCTTTTGAATTGAATGGTTTGACTATGTAAATTGATGCTTAGTATAAGAGTGTTTACAAGAAGATAGTGGTGTCGATATAAAAGCTTAAATTAAAGGTAGCTATTTGTTTAATTGAAAAAACTTCTTTAAGCCAGTAAGAATTGTCGTATTGGAATACATTTTTTTAAAGGAAGTTTTTTAAATTAAAGAAGAGAAACTTACTACCTAATTAAAGATATATGAGTACTACCAACCCTAAAATGAAAAGACTTGCTACGGCACTTTTTTGTGGCTTTTCAGCACTATTTGTATCTGCACAAACTCCAACTGGAGAAATTGCAACTTGGAAGAACGACGCGAAAGGAGCGTATACGATTATTCACGATGATTATGGTGATAGCGGTGTTGATGGTATTTGGCAATACGCTGATACAATATGTTCTAATCGAGGTATTAAATTTACATTTGGAGCTATTGCAAATTCTTGTGAATCATCAAGGAGTATTAATGGTTATTCAAATCCATATGGTTACGCTAAGAACGTAATGATGGCTCAACATAACCACGAAATAATGAGTCATTCGCATACACATGATTGTGCTGTAGGGAACGCAGGATGGTCACCATGTGATGCATTACCAGGTCAAGCATGGGGTGAAGACGTTAATGGAGCAAATTTTCATCAACAGATAGTTGAAGCACACAATTCAATTACAAGTAATACCGGATTTGAGCCAAAGTATTATATCTATCCTTTTGATAGATTTACTAATGCTGCAAATGATACTTTAAAAAAAATGGGGTATTTAGGATCTAGAACTGGTTGGACTTCTCAATTAGCAAATTCAACTAAATATTATAGAAACGGATTTGAATTCAATGGATATAATAATAGTGATGAAGATTCATTCATGCCTGATGCTGATGGTTTTTTCAGAACTTCAGTTCAAGTATTCGATGATGTTAATACTGCAATGAACGTGCAAGACCAAACAGATGTTTTAAATGATGAGGTAGATAATGCGATTAACAATAGTTTATGGTCTAATAGAGAGTTACATAATGTTGGTAATTCTGGATGGGGGAGTGTAACTATTGATGCATACAGAGCACATATCATATACTTAAAACAAAAAGTTACATCTGGTGATTTATGGGTTGGGACGGTATCCGAATTTTTAACTTATCAAATGCAAAAGTTAAAGTATAGTCCTAGTGTTAGTTATAATCCAGCAAATGATGAAATATTGGTTTCTTGGAATACAATTAATCCTCAATATAATGTTAATGTAAGTAATTACTTATCTGGTTTAAGTGTTAAGAGTCCAATTACTTTACTTGTTAATATGGATGGTTTAACAGGAACGTGGAGTGTTAATCAAGGAAGTACTGAAATTACAGATTTTTGGGAATATAATGGTAAAATGTATATTAATGTATACCCAAGTGAAGGTGATGTGAAAATTCATCAAGCAGGATCTAATCAGGCTCCTTACGTAGATAATGGTTTGTTAGACTACAATAACTTATCATTAAACTTTACGCCTTTTAGTATTGATTTAAAGACTGTTTTTGAAGATTTAGAAACGACAGATAATAATTTGATTTATACATATACTGGAAATTCAAATATAAATGTGTCAATTACAAATGGAGTAGCAACAATTTCTTCACTTTTAAACTGGAGTGGGACTGAAACAATCACTTTTACAGTTGAAGATGAGATGGGATCAAAAGTTTCTGATAACTCAATTTTCACTGTTGCTAATCTTTTTACAGGTCAAACTCCTTTTGGAGGAACTCCAATTAATATTCCAGGAAGAGTTGAATCTGAAGATTATGATATAGGGGCCGCAGGAGCTGCGTATAATGAAGTGGCAACGAGTTATGAGCCAGAACCAAGTACAAACCCTTATCGTCCAAATTCGGATCCTGATGTAGCAAATTATTCAGGTGGCGATTATGGGGTTGGATACATTGAGGATGGAGAATGGTTGGAGTATACCGTTAATGTTACTAAAACTGGTTGGTATAATTTAGTTTACAGAATTGCTCAGCCAACTGATCAATCTAATACACCCGTTGGTAAAATTAAATTATCCGTTGATAATAATGAATGGGTTGAAGCTACTGATATGATGTATACTTCTGGATGGTCATCTTATGAAGATGTTGAGTATGAATACGCTAGATATTTAACAGCTGGAATTCATTTGTTAAAAGTAGAATTTGAAAGAGGAAATGTTAATATTGATTATATTGATATTTTAGACAGTCCTACTAATACTTCAAATGAAGTTTCGGTTTCTAACTTTAGTGTTTATCCAAACCCGGCTACATCGGTGTTAAATTTAAGAGGTGACTTTAAGGAGGCTGTGATTTTTAATCAATTAGGGAAGATTGTTTTAAAAACAACGGAAAATAAAATCGATGTTTCTGGTTTTTCTAGAGGTATCTATTATGTTAAGTTTAATAATGCTTCAAGCATGATTAAGTTTGTAAAGACTAAGTAAATAATTTATATTCTTTAGGAAGGGTGCTTTTATAGCACCCTTTTTTTTGACTTAAAGATTGGGGTTTGATGGCTTTGTTTTGTGATTTATTACACTTAGTCCTTCGCACTCCTTCGCACTCCTTCGACTCCGCTCAGGATGATAGGCTTTCCCGCCGTGTTGTATAACAAAAATAACCTATTATGCTTATCCCTTCTTTATCCAAGGCTTTTCTTTATATATAATCACTCAACAACGTCACCCTTTTGCCGAAAAGGGATCAAGAGGATCATAGCACCTGATTTTTAATTTAACTTAAAAAAAAGCGTCTGGAGACGCGATTGTAAATACACACGCATGTCCAACGGAACATCACGCGCGAGAACCGGGTAGTTAAGGGGCTAAACCTATCGATCATAAACTGCTTTGGGTAAAAAAGCAGATAAGCATATTACAGATTCATCTACTAATTTATCATTGCCTAACGATGGACAATTTGATACTTGTTCAATTGGGAATTATGTTCACAAAAACCATATTCTAAGTGTACATACTCAAGCTAATTTTTGTAATTATTCAAGCTATGTAGGAGATTGGGACATTGAATATCCAAACTCTTTGTGTGATAAGGTCAAACTTACTAATCCCATGAATTCTGGTGGTGCTGTGACGTACAATCTCGAAAGGAACTAAGAGTTCCAAGCGTAATTTTATTGTTAATCTACTCAAATATTAAGTGCCAAGCATCTGTAAATCCAAGTGCTCTATATCTAGCTACTTCATTACCAACTTCAGCCTTATTAAACGCCTTAGCAACACAAACGTGATTCCATGAGTTGTTTGGGTTTTTCACCAGAATGAAATTCAATTTAGGGTACTTCACCTTACATGATTTGATGAACTTTTCGCATTCTGAAAACGCTTTATCTGATTCAACTATAACATAACTTCCTTTGCTAATTTTCAAAGTTGAAACCGTTCCATCAACATTAAAAACACTTGTTACTAAAGATGCATGTTCAAGGATTGAATCCGATGCTGACCCCGTATTGAAATCTTTACAAAAAGCAAGTTTACTCTTGTAAAGCAAAACCTCAGCTTGAAGTAAGTTAACAACTAACGCTAATGAATCGTTAGTTGCAACTACTTTCTTTAGCTTCCCTATCTCTTCCTCAATGATCCTCTGATCAACATTGTCACCTTCCCCCAAATTATATTGAATTTGATCTAAGGTAGTTTGCAAATCATTTAGCTTGTCTACATCTGATTGACCAAACGAAATCAAGCTAATAAAAAATGACAATGATATAAGTAGACTTTGCTTCATATTAATTTTATAATTCATTCTTTAACTTAGAAATTCTATTCTCCAAATCAGAAATTGATTGCTGATCCGTTTTTGATAAATCTTCAGTTTTTGCTTTATCAATTAAAGCACTTAAATCATTTTGAATACTGTTGATCTCTGCTTTCACATCTTCAGAAACTTTCGAATTAGATGTGATTGATTTTAACTCAGAAAGAATCGATGATAACTTTGAAGTAGACTCCCCTTTTGATTGAGTAGTTTTTGAAGATTTTTCACTTCCTTTTTTATCAAATCTAAAAGCAACATAAACTTCATAAGAACCATTAGGAACAACATTTAAAGCTCCGAAATTACGAACATAGGCAAATCCAAAGTTCACTTTATCAAAGTGTAGTCCTCCACCGAAAACCATTGTGTTGTTCGATCTATAAATATACTTTACCTCAACAGTTTCATCCCATTTAACAGCTAAACCTGCATCTAGTTGATTTGGACTATTAGATAGGTTTTGATACACTACAGAAGGTGTAATATCTAACTTCTCCTTATAAGCATCGAAAGAGTACTTAGCCATTCCAAATACATGATCAGAAATGTCTTTTTTACTCATTGCCATATGTGGAGCAGAAACACCTACTTCTAAACCTTTAAATTCATACAAAGCACCAAAGCTTGAAATGAAGTGAGAACTGTTATAATAATCGGATGTTATTGTTTGGTCAGACTCGTCAGTATACTTGTCATCCAAAATTGAATTCGTGTTAATATAAGACTGGAATAATCCAACTGTTACACCGAAATTTAATTTCGAATTTTCAGTTAATTTAAACTTATATGCATAATTCATTTCAGCAGAAAAGTTAGTAAATACACCTCTTGTATCAATATTAATTTTACCTCCAATTCCCATTTTATCGTTCAGTCCAGAATGAATTCCAAACATAGAGTTGTTTGGACTTCCATCAAAACCAACCCATTGAGTTGATGAGTTTAACATTGCTTCAACCCCCTCTGTATTCCCTGTATAAGCTGGGTTTACATTATACCAGTTTAAAAGGTATGAGTAGTATGAATTTAAATCCTGACCTTGTACGTTTGAGCTAATTAGCAGTGCTATAGCAATGTTTAGTATTTTTTTCATCTTAATATCTTATCTAATTAATGAAATTGTCCCTTTGTAAAATAATGATGCATCATCCTTGTTAATGAAAACGTAATAGTATACCCCTTCTTCAACTAAATCTCCGCTGTATGTTCCCTTCCAAGAATTGTCATAATTCTCATCAACTTCAAAGATTACCAATCCATTATTATTGAAAATTGTCAACTTATAATCTTTGTAATTTTCAACGTTTTGAACATGGAAATTATCATTCTTACCATCACCATTTGGAGAGATGATTTTGTTAACTGGTAATGGAAGATCAGCTTCAATTTCATCCTTTACATTCACTACTACTTCAGCAGTATCAGTTAAACCATTTGCATCTGTAATTTCAACATAGAAAGTATAAGAAATTTCATCCTCGTAGTCTAAAGCTTCATTAAGCTCAATACTGTCTTGATCCATTATAAATGTTGAAACACCAAGTACTTCAAAAGTGAATACTTCATTACTATCAGGATCAGCATATGTAAGATTACCAATTATAGTATTGATGTTTACATGCTCAGAAACTGTTAAGATTGTATCATTTACCATTGGATGCTCATTCACATTTACAACGATAATTTGGAACTCCTTTTCGAATACTCCACCGTTACCATCATTAGTTTCAAGTCTAATCAAATAAACACTTTGAGCTTCATAATCCGAAACATCCTTAAGTTCAATTGTAGTTCCATTAATAAAGAACTTGCTGTTATCTGCAGATCCATTTCCAACAACTAAAGTATAAGTATGTATATCATTTACATCTTGATCTGTAGAAGTTAACATCGCTACAGTTGCATTCACCATATTCATCTCATCAATTGTATTTGCTGAAAGTTGAATATCACTTGGACTATCATTTGAATTTACAATCGTAATCGTGTCTTGCTTTTCAAAAGTGATCCCACCTTTATCTTCCGTTTGTAAACGAACATAAAATACACTTTGAACATTTAAATTATGAAGTGAATTTGTGAAAATTGAATCATTTGAAATTGTAAAAGATCCGTTATCTAAATCACCTAAACCTGTTGTTAAAGAATAAGTATATGCATCTACTGCATCCTGATCACTTGTAGAAATTTTCCCAATGAAAGATCCAATTGGAGCATTCTCGTAAACTGATCTATTAGAAACGTTCAATGCATATGGAGCATCATTTGAATCCAATACAGTTAATATAATTTGCTCAGTATAAACAGCACCTGCAAGATCAAAAGTTGAGACTCTAATTGTATAGTAAGTATTCGTTTCAAAATCGAAAAGTGAATTTGTTCTTAACTCATTTCCAACAATTGTAAACAAATTATTATCACTTGATTGATCGCTGTTAAACGCATAATTATGAACATCGTTCAAATCTTGATCAACTGTAGAAAATGATAAAGCAACTGCTCCTAAAACTTTGTTTTCCATGAATGATGCAGAAGAAACAACAAGATCTGTTGGTGCATCATTAATATCGTTTACAAAAATTAAGAATTCCTTTTCAAAAGTTTCTCCTTTAGAATCTTCCGTTTCAACTCTGATATACAATGTATCTTTCGTTTCGAAATCAAACAATTGAGTTGTCACTAAATCTCCAGCTACGATATTGAATTTTGCATTGTCTGCATCTCCGTTTCCAGCTATTAAAGTGTAAGTGAAAGTATCGTTTACATCTTCATCTACCGTTGAGAAATTTCCGACACTAGTTCCAATTGCTTTATTCTCGTCTATAGTATTAGCAGAGATTGCAATGTCAGTTGGTAGGTCATTTGAATCTTTTACAAAAATCACAAACTCCTTTTCAAAACTACATTCACCATCGTTCGTTGCTACTCTAACTTTATAAGAATCCTTTGTAGCAAAATCAAATGTTCCATTAACAATAAGTTGATCTCCTGAAATTGTAAAAGATCCATTGTCTGTATCTCCTAAACCAGGAACCAATCCATAAGTAAAAGTACTACCAGCATCAACATCACTACTTGTAAAAGAACCAACCATTGCATTTAAGCTGTTTTCCATTACCGAGTCAGAAGATATTACTACATCATCTGGTTGGTTGTTAGAAACGATCTTAAAAGGTGTTGTTGGGAATCCAAATGCAGCTCCGTCTTGAAACAAAATTTGTGTTGCTGCATCAAATACAGAATCTAAACTTGCATCATAGATTTTAAATGTAATCGTATCTCCTGATACACTGTTTCCATAAACAGTTAAAAAAGCAAGGTAGTTTCCTGTTACAACGTTTGAAGAATAAGCAACTCCTCTACAGTCAGTACCTACAAAGGCTCCGATTAAGTTGGTTGGTGCTTCCAAATCTTCACAAGCTATAGATAGCTCGTTGGTAACATTCATACTATAGGTGAAATTACTTGGCGTTACGGCCCAAGTGGGAGTTTGCGCCTGTAATACAGTTGCGCAAAAACACATTAGCGAAAGTGCTGTTATGATCTTCTTCATCTTCATTTCTTATTTAATTTTTATCACTTGTTTTGTAATCTGCTTCGCGTCTCCCAATTGGAATACAATAAAGTATGTACCTATTGAAAGATTGTTATTCAACCATGTAAAGTTGTTCGTACCTACTGAAGATGTTGTGTTCAGAATAGTTTGAAGTTTCCTTCCTGTGATATCCACAAGATCAACTTTCACTTCAGTACTTTCATTGGTTTTGAATTCAATATTAATTTCATTCGTAAATATCGAAGGAGTCACTTTTACAAGATCTTCTGTAAGCGTTTCAATTCCGTTTGAGTTTGCACTTGCGATTACATCACATTCACTTAATGAAATGATAGCAGACAATGGATAGAATTCGTTAACTGATCCAATTACTTGATCCGCGTAGAAATCAACTTTTTCTCCAACTGAATAAACTTTGTTATTCGCATCCATTACTTTAAAAGTAACTTCCTCACCACTTGTATTTCCATACATTGTAATGAAAGACTTGTTATTTTCCACAACCGATATTCCTCTAATATCATTATTCACATAAGCCAATAATACGTTATCAGAAGTTGATTGATCACAGATGTCAATCTCTACCATCGCGTTCATATTGTACTGGAAGTTCGCTGGATTTAATCCAACATCAGCAAGTAACTTCGTTTGCGTTTCATCTAAACCACTTCTTAAGTT
>CAWVWF010000019.1:0-28817 GCA_963933885.1 uncultured Flavobacteriales bacterium
AAATAATTGCATTTGTTTTTTTACATGCAATTGCTAAAGCTTTATCAGCATTGTCTATGATAAGTTCTTCTCCAAAAGCGTTTATGAAATGTTTTGTTCTTCCAGTAATTCTTATTTTGAAAGGACTTAATGAAGTGAATTCTATACTATCACCAAGTTGATACCTCCATAATCCAGCGTTTGTTGAAATTACAATAGCATAACTTTTCCCTAATTCAACATCATTTAAGGCAAGGCAAATTGGATCTTCTTTATCCCATTCTTCAACTGGAATAAATTCATAAAAAATTCCATAATCTAACATTAATAAAAAATCGGAAACGCTCTTATCGAACTGAAGTCCAAAAAAACCTTCACTTGCATTGTACGTTTCTAGATAATTTAAGTCTGGACAGTAATCTTTAAAGGTTGTCCTGTATGGGTCGAAATTAACGGCTCCATGCATATACAATTCAAGATTAGGCCAGACTTCTTTTAGATTAGTTGACTTAGTTTTTTCCAGGACTCTATTAAAAAGAACCTGTGTCCAAGAAGGAACACCGGAAATAGAAGTAATATTTTCTTTTATTACTCGATCAGCCATCTTTTCAATTTTCTCTTCCCAATTATCTAAAAAAACAATGTCTTTCCCAGGTGATCTTTGTCTGGTTATCCAAAAAGGGAGGTTGTCTATTAAAATAGCAGACAAGTCGCCTGTGTATGATCCTGATATATGAGGGTTGATTTTACTACTTCCCCCCATTGTAATTGTTTTTCCTGTAAAAACTTGAGTGTTTTCAAACCAATTACAATAAATAGAAAGCATGTCTTTACCACCTTTGTAATGACAGTCAAATAATGAAGCTTCGCTAACGGGAATGTATTTACTTTTATCAGATGTTGTTCCTGAAGACTGTGCAAACCATTTAATGTCCGTTGGCCACATGATGTTTTTCTCACCTCTTTTTGTCCTTTCAATATCATCTCTTAAAGAGTTGTAGTCCTGTAATGGGATTCTACTTTTGAAAGTTTCGTATGAGTTGATAGATTTAAAGTCGTAGCGTTTTCCCCATTCGGTATCTTCAGCTACTTTTAGTAAAGTAGTAAGGCTGTCCTTTTGCACTTCGTGAGGGTATTTTAAAAACAGCTCAATTTGATGGAACCGTTTTTTCATTCTCCAAATTACAAAAGAGTTTATGATTGCCATTTCAATTACTTAATTGATAAAATAAAAGGCAATCTACTTTGTGGTTCAGAGAATTCTTTAAAGAAGTTTGGATTGTTGATCATATAGTTATAGTGAGCGAAAGGCTCAGGTAACGATATTTCTTGGTCACTGAATGTTTTGATTATTTTATCAATTGTTGAGACTGGTTTAGGCAATTCAACCAATTTGTACTCTTCAAGATTAGCACTGTTCTTTGCAATATCAATTGCTTCTGTAAGTCCACCAATTTCATCAATCAACCCAAGTTTTAATGCTTGATTACCAGACCAAACTCTCCCTTGTGCAAGGTTTTCTACCTCTGAATGAGATAAACCTCTACCATCTTCAACACGTTTTAGAAAAATAGAATAAACTTCTTCAATACCTTTTTTTAATCTGTTTTTCTCTCTAGATGAAAGAGAACGGTCAAACGAAGGGAAGTCACTCATTTCGTTGGTTTGGACTCTTTCTACGTTAATACCAATGTTTTTTGTTAGTTCTTGTGCATTGAACATTAAGCCAAAAACTCCAATCGATCCAGTTATTGTGTTTTTCTCAGCAAGTATAGTATCACCTGCGGTAGCAATGTAATATCCTCCAGAAGCGGCTACATTCCCCATACTTATTATAACAGGTACTTTTTTGTTTATTAAAGTTAATTTTCTCCAAATCTTTTCAGATGCCTTAGCACTACCTCCCGGAGAGTTAACTCTTACAACAACAGCTTTAACATTTTTATCTCTAAGAACATCATCTAATAATTTAGTGTATTGATCTGCACTTATGTCCGTTTCTGCTTTTCCATCAATAATACCACCTTCTGCATAAACAACAACAATTTTATCTTTTTCAAAACTTACCTCTTTATTAGTCTTGTTGTAATTGTTTACGGTAATTAGATGAAAATCTTTGTGAACGCTATTTCTAAGAACAGCCCAAATTTCATCTTCATATTTTATCGCATCAACAAAACCTAAGTCAACAGCCTCCTTTGGTAATAGGTATCCATATTTGTTGGCTGTGTTTTCTAAAACGCTTTGTTTAATGTTTCTTTCCTCCGAAACTTCTTCAACAATCCCACCCCATAAATCGAAAAGAAGTTCTTTTACTTGTTTTTCATTAGCAGGACTCATTGAATCTAGAATAAATGGTTCTATGGCACTTTTGAATTTACCTACTCTGATTGGTTCTGCTTTCACACCAATTTTACTAAGCATAGATTTAAAGTACATTAGCTGCGCACCAAGACCTTTCCATTCTAGATGTGATACTGGGTGGATGTATATTGAGTCAGCAACTGAACTTAAATAATATCCTAATTGAGACATCCCATCTGAGTATACAAATATTTTTTTATCTGCTTTTTGAAATGTTTTTAAATTTCTTTTTAAACTGGATAAGTTTGCTATTCCACCAGAAACTTCTCCTACTTCGATTAGTATAGCTTCGATATTCTCGTCATGAGTGGCAGCGTTTATAGCTTTATTAATTGCAATAAAACTTTTACCACATTGAGCAGATGATGCAATTGAATACTCACTTGAATTTGGCTTGTCATTGAGTTTTCCGTTCAAAACAATTTGCAAAACAGAATGTTCTGTTTTCTCAGGTGTATCATCGTTTGCAACAGCAATTACAATAATAACTATAATGAAAATCAACCCTAAAACAACGATTGAAAGTATGTTTGTAAACAGGTTTCTTAAAAAAGACATGTTAAGAAATTTTCACAAATATACATGTTCAAATCTAAATAACTTATTAAATTACATAAACGGCAAATTAATAAGGTGAAATGGATGTTTATTTGGGATTAGGAACTAATCAAGGTGACAAGTTAAAGAATCTCAAAAATGCTGTAAATGCTCTTGCTGCTTCATGTGGAAATGTGATTTGTAAATCTTCGGTATACGAATCACCACCATGGGGATTTATTGCAGAAGAGGTATTTTACAATTCAGTAGTTCTTATAAAAACAAAACTATTACCTGATGAACTCCTTAGTGCTTGTCAGCAAATTGAAATTGAGTTAGGAAGGAAAAAGAAGAAGGAATTAGGTTACGAATCTAGACTACTAGATATAGATATATTACTATATGATGATATTGTTTTTGAATCAGAATATTTAAAGATTCCACATCCTTTAATTAATGATAGAATGTTTGTTTTACAACCTTTACTTGAGTTGTTAAAAATGGAAGATAAAGAGTTGGAAGGGTATTATAAGACGAAGTTATCATTATGTAATGATAAAAGCGTTTTAAAAATCGTTCAAACGTAACTTACTAGAATGAAGACCGTAATTCGTAACGAAAATTAAGGTTTTTTGTAATTATTTCAATAAGTTGTTAATAATTACGTAAAATCTATTTATAATTGCACAAAATTTGAAAAGCCAAATTAATACAGATACAAGTCATGAAAATTAAAAAGTCAATATTTAATTGCGGATTAGCCTTAGTACTTAGTGCTGGAGTTGCAAACGCACAAGGAGGTGAAACTGAAGGAGAAAAGAAGCCATTACCAGCTTGGTTGGATAATGTATACTTTGGTGGATCTGTTGGATTAACTACTACAATTACAGATCTTAAACAATATGACTTGTATCCTGTAATGAAATTTAGAAATGAATATGGTTATGGAGGTGACCTTTATGCAGGTTATTCTTTTTCTCCTGTAATATCAGTTGATGGTCATTTTGGTGGGTTTTCTTTAAACGGAACAAGTAGAAGTAAAGGTGAATGGTTTCACGCTTCAGCATTTGCTTCAAGTTTGAACCTGAAGTTGAATTTAACAAATATGATTTTTTCAGGATCTTCTAAAAAAGATAGAAAATGGTCTGTTTCTAGTTATGCTGGACTTGGTTTAACAAGTTTTAAATCTGCTGCATATAACTTAAGTGATGGAGAGGATACTGATCAAACGGCAGTAAGACAGGAAGGTTATACTGACATAAGTCTAGAAGAATCAAATAGAACAAAAGAAATTAGTATTCCATTAGGAGTTCAACTTACTTATAAAGTGACTTCTAATATTGATTTATTTTTGGATGGTAGACTTACTTATCTTAAGTCTGACAAATTGGATGCTACAGTTCAAGGTTCTGGATCTTCAGAGTATTATACTTACCATGCAATTGGTGTTAACTATAAGTTTGCTGATAAATGGGTTAGGCCAGAGGATAAGTTAATGGAAGACATGGCAAAAATGGATTCTATTCTTGATGGATTTAAAGATACTGATTCAGATGGTGTAATGGATTCTTACGACAAAGACAATAAAACACCAGAAGGTGCTATTGTTGATGGAGGTGGAAACGCTATGGATACTGATGGTGATGGTGTTGCTGATTATGTTGATCAGGAAAGACTTTCTATCTGTACTGAAGTTGATGAAAATGGAGTTGCTTTAGATACTGATGGTGATAATGTACCAAACTGTAAAGATTCTGAACCAAATACTCCAGCTGGAGCACAGGTTGATGTTACAGGAAAGCAGATTAATACTTTAGGTGCTGTTGCTCCTACAGAAGGTGGTTCTGCAGGTGCTGACGTTGGTCTTCCATCTGTATACTTTACTTTGAACTCTACTACAATTAGTTATACTAACTACCCTTCATTAACTGAGGTAGCTAAGTTCTTGAAAAACAATGCTGATACTAAATTAGCAATTGTTGGTCATACTGATTCAACTGGTCCAAAGGCTTACAATGAGAAATTAGGTAAAAAGAGATCTCAAGCGGTTATCGATCACTTAGTTAAAATATATGGAATTGACGCGGCAAGATTATCTGCAGCATCTAAAGGAAATTCTGAAATTTTAGCAAAAGGTCAAGCTAACGTAAACAGAAGAGTTGATTTCTTATTAACTAAATAAGAAATACTTAATAATATATTGGAAGCCCTCACATTTATGTGAGGGCTTTTTTTTGCTTTATGCTGAAGTGAATACTGGATGAAAGCTAAGGCAGTTTGTTATTGTAAAGTAATTGCGAATAATATAGATCTGAAGTGGTAAGGCAGAGATTTACCTCATTCATGCTTCAGCTGCATTTGACAAACCTTAAGAACAGTCCTTATACAACCTGTGTTTTTTCAGTTGTATTATCTATGTAATGCCGGTGCTCTGCTGTAAATAATACCTCGTTTATATCATCTTGATTCCAAAGTGAGAATTCAATTGAATGATAACTGACAATTATACTTGGTTTACTACCAGCTTCATTAATGTTTATCAGAATGATTTTTTATAAAAAGGGAAAGCCTGTTAGACCGTTAATTGTACCTTAAGTACTGCTTCCTAGGATATAACTTTATTAAAGAAGACTGTGGGGCTCAACTGCTTTCTGTTGAGTTTTCGTCATAGATTGGATCTTGTGTATCCCCTAAATTTCAGACTACCCATAAGACTGCCTCATATCAAATCATGCTAGTTTCACAGCTAGGTGAGTAGTCGTTAACGGATTTACAATAGAAGCATCTGTTGCTGTTTTAAGTTTTTGAGCTGTTGGTATAGTGTCTTTTGTTATAAAATCAGCTTAAAACCCCAAATTATTTTTATTTTTTTAAGGCAACTTTGCAATACCCATTTCTCGGTCTACTCTTGAGTAAAGCATCTATAATATAGTAGTTGAATAACGGCCTTATTTTATTTTCTTCCAATTTTTCTTTGAAAATCCATTTTGAATATTGAATTTAATCCCAATAGTTACTGCGTTTGCAGTGAATCCGTCACTTCTTTCATAATGTGCAAAACGTAGATTAATTTCCTTAAATGTGCTAGATTTATTTTTACGTATTACGCTTTTCCATTTCTTTACTCCAAAGGTTGGGGCATAGGAAATTCCAAGTCCATATTTTTGACTACTTAATCCTGATAAGTCAAAATCGGATGTGAAATAGGTTTGAGAACTTTCGATAGTTTTGTATTCTCCAAAGTAGTTTGCTGCGGTTTGAGTATGATATCTGTAAAATGGATATAGTCTAACACTACTGCTGGCTTTTATTACTAATTCACTTTTTATAGTATGAGATTGAACACCCCAGTTATCCCAGTAATAACGGTAGTGATTTCTTAAGATCAAACGGGAACCAATACTCCAATTGTATCTAACACCAACTGGAACTTTAAATCTGAAGTCAGGAAGCTGTTCTACAACTGAAGCTGCATTATCAGTGAAATATACCCTATGAAATGGTGTAGACAACAACCCATGTTGCGCTACGAAATCAGAGTTAATACTGATAGCCATTCTCTTGGTTAAAAAACTGGATCCAATTATAGATAAATTTAAACTTTGTCTAATATTCGTACTGAGATGATCAGTTCCATTTCTGAGTTCAGTAGGGTAAATCAGTTTCCAGTTGTCGAAATAGTATTTCCCTTTTACAGCAAACTCTCTATTGTTGTTTTTTGACGCTTTTGTATACCCAAAACCTAACGAAGCTGACACGACATCATATTCTCCTGAACCACCAATGGTATATGATTTTGAAGACTTCTTTTGATTGTTTTTCTTCTTGTAAGTTATTGAACCATAACCACGCGCATCTTGAGCAGATGCTGAAGAGACATGATTAGTCTTTAACAAAGGATTATTAATATTATCCGAACTTGCCGATGAGTAAACATCAACGCCTCCAATTAGCTTAATGGATCTAACAGTATCAATAGGGACATTAATAATTATTGAAGGAGCTATGTTTGAGAGTTCCTCTGTTCCTTTACCACCAGTTACTGGCGAGTGAGTTCCATCTTGTTCGTAGTAACTACTCAAGATATCTATTTCTATATCGTCTATTTCGACTTCAGTTTTGTCTTGTGCCCAAATAGAGCTACAGATTAAAACTAATAGATATGTTATTTGTGATCTTAATTGCATCCGCATCCGCCTCCTGTTTTACCTCCGTTACCGCCAGATCCGCCTTCTCTGTACGTTTCAAACCCTGTTTCAAATCCTTCCATCTTATTATCCGATAAAGACATGTCTTTATCATTTAAATGCATCTTCTGGTATTCTTTGATCTCCATACAAGAGCAAAGCGATAAGATGGAACAAAATGTTAATATTAGCTTAGTCATATTTTGATGTTAAGTTCAAATCTATTTTTTTAGAATAATGTGTCTCATTGTTTTGGTCGATTATAAAACCTTCAATTCCTTTCAACTGATTAATTAATTTCAAACCTTCATGTTTACCTAAGATGAAAACAGTTGTTGCTAACGCATCTGCAATCTCAGCATCTTTACAAATTATCGTTACACTTTGAATTCCTGTTGATGGATAACCTGTTTTAGGATTAATAATATGGCAATATTTTACACCATCTATAATTATAAATTTTTCATAATTACCAGAAGTAACAACTGCCATGTCTGATATGTTTAACCATGAAACAATATTATTCTTGTTTCCTGGATCTGCAATGCCAATTCGCCAATCTTTACCTGCTTTATTCTTCCCCCAACTAATCAAATCTCCTCCAGCGTTTACAATTCCATTTTGTATTTGATTTTGTTCCATAATCAGTTTTGCTTTATTCGCAGAATATCCTTTTCCTATAGCACCAAAATCTAATTTCATTCCTTTATGTTTTAAAAATACAGTTGAATCAGAAAGTTCTATATCTCTATAATTAATAAGTTTTACAGAATTTAACACTTCAATTGAATCGGGAATAATGTGATTTACATTTTTAAAATCCCAAACAGATTTCAAAGAGGCAAATGTGATATCAAAATAACCATCACTTAATTTAGAAATCTTTATTGATCTTCTAATTAAACTAATTATTTCTTTGGAGGCTCTTACCGGCTTAACACCAGCGTTATTGTTAATTAAGCTAGTTTGAGAGCTTGTTTTCCATGAGCTAATTAAAGCTTCGATTCTAACAACTTCTTCTATAGCTTTATTTATAGCGATAACTTCTATGTTTTTATTGTTGTGGATAGCAGTAAAAGAAAATGCAGACCCCATTAAGAGCGTATCTACAGTTACAGCTTTAGCCTGTATTATAAAAAGCTGGAATAAGAAGAAAAGAAAAAAGACTCTACTCATTTTGAATTGAATGACTTTATTTGGTTAATATATTCGTCTATGTTGTTTTTTGGTGTTGTAATCTTACCTAATAGTTTACCTTCTGAATTTAAGATTAATACCAATGGAAAAGAACCACCTTTGTTAAATTTATCAGCAAGCTTGTCATTATGTGCCTGTTGTTCTTTCGGTAATTTGTTTTTTTTCTTCATTGGGAAATCTGCTTCAAGCAATATTAAATTCCCTGGAGCAAAGTTTTTAAATACTTCGGATTCAAAAAACGTTTTGTCTAGTCTGATACAGTTTGCACACCAATCAGATCCTGAAAATTTTAACAAGATAAGTTTGTTGTTTTCCTTAGATTCAACTTTAGCAGAATCGATACTATTTAACCATTTTACTTCTTGAGAAAAAACGGAGAAACTAAGCAGTGTTAAAAGGATTGTGATTTTCATAAAGTAGGTTTTATGGAATTTTAACGGTGTAAAATTTAATCTTATTGTATTTAAAATAATAATTGAACTTGCATTGTACCTGTATGTACCGCCTTTGATGTTTCAGACGACCTACCTTCGTATTGGAAGCTTAATTGAAAGTTATTTTTAAAATTTCTTTGGTATCTAGCTTGCCATGTGAAGTTAGTTCCAACTTGAAAACCTTCTAGCATATCAAAAATTAAAGGAGAATTTGATCCTTCTAAACCATTAAAAGTTGTTTCAATATAGTTTATTTGAGCACTCATTCTACCTTTGGTAAGAAGGTTATAAGTTACTTCTGAACCAATCTTTATAAATCTAGCTATTTCACCTCCATAATCTCCTGAGTTTTGTTTTTCTTTCAATTCACTTTTTAACTTTACTCTAAAAGTTGATCCTTTTTGAAAGCTCAAAGTTGGTTTTAATTCTATTGTGTTTATTAAATAATCTTGATCTGAAAATAATTCGGATGTTCTAAATTTATCACTTGCCTCAATTTTTGTTCTTAAACTAAACATTCGAAGGAAATTCCATCTAATATCAATGCTATGTTTTTTTAAGGAACGTCCTTCAAAACCATTTGTTAAAATGGATTTGTTTTCATTTTGACTGTATGAATAATTTACACCATACCTAGGGTTAGATCGATTAAAGTAAAGTGTGTTTCTAAAAGAAGAGGTAGTTGAAATCAAATTGGTATCTGCAATAGAATTTTGAAAAGGAATTTGAAGTCTTTCAACTTCATCTTTAGCATTCTTTTGATTTAGTTTTAGGACTAACTGATCATTAAATCTTCGAATAAATTTGTCAAACTTTTTTTTGCGTTTGAAATATTTTGCTGGGGATATAGTTAAAGATTGATTGAGTCGGTTTGAGTAGGTTTTCACGAATTCGGTGGAAGGTAGGTAGACTCTAACATAATTCGCTTTATCTGAAAAACCTGTTGGTGGAATTACGAATTCATTTAAATCCTGGATAGAATCCTGGTTGAAATCATTCCACATATGTGTCCCTTGACTAGTGTTTACTTCTATAAATGCAAATTGTCTTTTCAATTCGGAACCTGCTGCAACTTCAAAAAAGGAAGAAGAATTAATCATTCCTTTCCATAATTTGAATTTATATTCTACTCTATTTAGAAGTGTATTTTCAGGCTGTTGAGTTGTTAGTTTGTCGTTTAGGATTTGAAGTTCTCTGAATGTTGTATTCCATATGAATCGAGTACTCTTTTTTCCTTTGTAAGAAAACTTAGTTCCAAAATTATTAGCCAATGTAGAACGGTTAAGTTTATTATTAAAAGGAGTGTGATCTGTTCTTTGGTTCCAATTAATATCAAAATTCAATCGTTTGTTCTTTACTCCAATTGAACTACCGAAAACATTATAATTAAATGAAGTGGCAACGAGTGTATCGGGTATAGTTTGAATTATTTGATTATTTTCCTGTTCCTCCCAGACCTTAAAAGTAAAAAGTTTGATATTCTGAGAAAGTAAAAGTTTATGTCTATGGAAATTACTTGTTTGAGTTAAACCACCTGATTTCAATAAACTACCTTTCCCTGTGATCACTGCGTTTTTCCAAAGTTTTAAATTGGTGCTTGCACCCGTTTTTAAACCACTGTAACTAGCTCCTCTTCCTACAAATGAAGCATTTAAACCTAAAATCGATTTTCCTGAAAGTAATAAGTCAGACTTTAAAGAAGCAATATGCTCTGTTTCTTGAGTACTAGAATTGGATAAGTTATAATCTCGTTCAAATTCAATAGACCTAAAGCGTTCAATTCGATTGAAGTTTTTATTGACGATTTGGTAATTAATACTATTTTTTATTTGAAATGATTTTCCTTTTTTTGAAAATGGATAGTTGTTAGAAATTCTTGTATTTGCTGCTATCCCTTGATCATCAGATTTGTTCTTATTGGAAAATAAATTTTGATTGTTGTTACTAAAAGCTCCTTCGATAAATATATTTGTGTTTTTTCCTAGTTTATATTCCATTCCTAGCGTAGCCATTTGTTGTTGCTTTGGAGCTACTAGTTGAACTAATGGTTCGTAACTTCCTTGTTTTGATCCTGAAATTGGAGCTACCCATTCATATACTCTTCCGTTTGTTGTACTTGTAGATAGTATATAATTTCCATTTCCTGCTCCAACATTACTAAAACCTAATGTGTAGAAAGCACTATCTGGATTATTACTCTGGATGTAAATACTACCCTGTTTTTTATATAGTACTTGATTGGCAGAATATGCTACAGAGTCAATCTTAGGTGTTATCGCAAGATGTAAACTATCTCCAACATCATAAAGTAAGTCAAGATCCTTGTCGGATAGGGACTGCTGGAGTTGTTGAAACTTCATGTCCTGTTCCGAATATAAGTTGAAGAAAACTCTTCCTTTACTGTTTTTGACCTCATTACCTGCATGGAACAATGATCTCCCATAATTCTGATCAGAGTATTGGAACTCTACAACAATCCTCTTGTCCTTAGTAATTAATTGATTCGTTGTAAAGGTAATTTCGGAGGTGTTGTAATCTATAACATAATCATTATCCATCCCTCTTTTCATTAATTTACCATCAATGTAAATACGTTCTGTCCCAGATAGAATTATAATGAATTGTTCGTTTTCTGCACCTCGAAGTAAATAAGGGCCTTGGTTTCCTTCTATTCCAATAATTTGGTTTCGAGAAAATTTACCACGAGATAAAGCAGCATCAGTAGTAATTTCATACATAGCGTTCTCACCAAATAATTTGGTTTTGTATTTCCCAGTATAGCTTAAACCTTGTGCTTTTTTATTGAATTTCAGAAAGGCATCTTTGGATTCTTTTAGTTGAAAATCTCCAGCAATTAGTTTATGCCCATTCTTTGAGAATTGAACATATACTTTATCAAATTCTTGTAATGTTTGTGTATTACCTTGAGGTTGAATCGGTATATTGTTATCTGTTATCGCTGCAAGGATTTCTACGCCTTGAAAACTACCCGAAAGTTGAAGATTCATACTCGAGTTTATCGATAAATCTTGGTTGTTTCCAACTCTTATTCCTCTAGAAATGCTACCGCCTTTTCTTAAACTTTCTCCACCAAATAGATCCGTTCTTGTAAGTTCCTTTTTTGAGAAATTGTAAGGGTTCCTAGTGATAAGACTATTGTTGACATTTAAAGTGGTGTCTCCTATTTTTCTAAAACTTACTGTTTGCGTTAAATTTAAGGGCAGTACTTTATATGAAATTAAAACTGAGTCAGGTACATTTTTATTAAATAATATTTCCCCCTTAAAAGGAAGAGTTTTGTAATTGCTACTATCAAGATTGAAAACAAAAATAGAAGAAGGGAAAATAGATAAAGAGTCTAGTTTAACAGTGTCTTGAGTGTGAACCCATCTGGTTCTTATATTACTAAAGTCTTGTTGTGAGCTTCCAGCGATAGAAAGCAAAAACAGAACAATTGTTAGATATTTAATTTTAATATTCAAGCTTACTTCTAATTCTGCAAATTTAAGCTATTACGTACTTCTAACGGCTAAATAATCAACAAAGTACACAGTTTATTGTTAGTAAGAAAAAAGAAAACCAATTTCTTTTTCCTTTCTTTCCCGTTAATTTTGTTAATGTATAGTTATATAGTATGAAAAAAGTGTTCAGAGTATTTGTTGTAGCAGGAGTGATCGCATTTGGAGCGGCGAGTTGTGTGCCTAAGCGTCAGTTAGATGATGTTAAAGCTAAGTATGAAGCTGAACGCATGAAAGCTAAAGATTATCATGAGAAAGCCATGAAATGTGAAGCTGAAAACAACGAAATGAAAGCAACTTTAGCTGAAACTGCTAAAAGAATGGATGCTTTACAAAGAGATACATCTATTCAAGGAACTTCATTACGTGTACTTACTAGAAACTATGATCAGTTAGATAAAACATACAGAGAACTTCTTTCATTAAAAGAAGCTGGTAGAGTAAAGGCAGAAGGAGTTAATAAGCGATATCTAATAGAATTAGAACAAAGTAGAGCTAGTCTTCAAACTCAAGAGGATAAATTAAATGATGCTATTAGAGCGTTGGCAGATAAAGAAGCTAATCTTAAACAGAAGAATTTAGACCTTCAAAATGCTCAGAAAGATTTAGAAGATAGATCTAAGAAAGTTGCAGAATTACAGGCAGTAATTAATAGACAAGATTCAATTGCTCAGGCATTAAAGAAAAAAATTACAGACGCACTTTTCGGATTAGAAAACGAAGGTTTAACTGTTGAAATGAAAAATGGTAAAGTTTACGTTTCTCTTGATAATGAGCTGTTATTTAAAGCAGGTAGTTATACTGCTGATGAGAAAGGTAAAAAGGCACTTAAGAAACTAGCAGACGTATTGAATTCAAATGAAGATATAAATATTACAGTTGAAGGTCACACAGATATTGATAAGTACCATGGAGGTGCACAGTTAAAAGATAACTGGGATTTAAGTGTTATGAGAGCAACTCAAATTGTTAAAGTATTAGAAGGGTATAAAGTTGATCCAGGTCGTTTAATCGCAAGTGGTAGAGGTGAGCATTTACCTTTAGATACTGGAAAGACAACTGAAGCTAAAAAAATAAACAGAAGAACTGAAATTATTCTTACACCTAAACTTGATCTTTTAGGAGAGATATTAGGTAATTAAAATTTTCTATGCGGTTGATTTCCAACCCTGATTTTGCTAAGCGGAGAGATGTGTCCTACATCTCTCCTTTTTTTATGTCTTTTTTTTAATGCATGTTTTATTCTTAACGTTAATTTAACGCACTAATATTCTAGTTTTTAAAGAGGATCATTAACTTTGCAAACCAATTTTATAAATATGAATTCCAATAATAAACTTCTTGAAGTAGCTAAAGTCTTTTTTAAGCTTGGTTTAATTGCTTTTGGTGGACCTGCAGCGCATATTTCTATGATGGAGAAAGAGGTGGTTAATAAAAGGAAATGGATGACAAGTGAGCATTTCCTTGATTTAGTTGGAGCTACTAATCTAATTCCTGGTCCAAATAGTACCGAAATGACAATGCATTGCGGTTATGAAAGGGCTGGATGGAAAGGTTTATTTGTAGCGGGCTTAGCTTTTATCATCCCGGCAGTTTTAATGACTGGTACGCTTGCATATTTTTATATTACTTATGGAAAAATTCCTGATGTTGCACCTTTTTTATATGGAATCAAACCAGCTGTAATGGCTATTATTCTTGGTGCTTTGTTCAAACTAGGAAAGAAGGCTTTAAAGAATTGGCAGCTTGGTTCAATTGGAGCTATGGTTATAATATCATCCTTTTTAGGAGTTAATGAAGTAACGTCTATTTTATGTGCTGGTTTAGTTGGAATGATTTGGTTTGGAAGAGGAGGAGCCATAAGTGCCAGATCTATTGCTCCAATATTATTACTACAAACTACACCCGTTTTGATTAAGAAAGTTGGATTAGGAAAGTTGTTTTTTGTCTTTCTAAAAATAGGAGCAGTTTTATTCGGAAGTGGGTATGTGTTAATTGCCTATTTGGACGGGGAGCTGGTTGAAAATTTAGGTTGGCTTACGAAACCAGAATTATTGGATGCAATCGCTATCGGTCAATTTACACCAGGGCCTGTCTTATCAACGGCAACATTTGTAGGTTATCAAATCGATGGTTATTGGGGAGCAATTCTGGCAACACTAGGAATCTTTTTACCTTCGTTTTTATTCGTGCTATTATTAAATCCAATAATACCTAAGTTAAGAAAGTCAAAGTTGACTAGAGGTTTTTTAGATGCTGTAAATATAGCCTCTTTAGGTATTATGGCTGCAGTTACTTTACAATTGGGTTATGATGTATTGATTGATTGGAAAAGTATATCAATTGCAATTATTGCTACTGGAATTACATTTGGACTAAAAAAAGTGAGTAGCTTTTGGATTGTAATAGGAGGATCCGCTATTGGATATTTACTAACGCTTCTTTAAAAGAAAAGCGAAGGAACTTAATCCTTCGCTTGCATATTTTTAGCTTCTATTGATAACGTTGTGTGAGGAACGATCTTAAGTCTTTCCTTGGCGATTAATTTACCAGTAGTTCTACAAACTCCATAAGTCTTGTTATGAATTCGAACTAAGGCTGCTTTTAATTGTTGTAAAAATTTTCGTTCGCGGTGCGCCAGCTGGGCAATTTTTTCTCTACTTAAAGACTCAGAACCTTCTTCCATTATGTTAACAGTCGTTCCTGAATCATTTGCAGAGAAGTCAATCTGGCTTTGAAAATGTTTTAACCCTTTTTCCGAGGTTGCAATCTTCTCATCAATTAACGCTTTGAATTCATCTAAGTCTGCGTCCGAATATCTTATTATTTCTGCCATAATAAACTGTTTTTACTAGTTTCGAGAAATTGCAATTAAAGTTGAAACGTTTTCTTCTACTTCAATTTCTAATTTGTCTTCACCTTCTATCTCTTCAACTAACAGTAATTCTGTAGCTAAAGTTTCACTACAAATGTAGTTTTTGTGATTTTCAACTGCTTTATTAATTTTAGCAGTCTTTTTGATTGTTAAAACAATGTTATCAGTAAGATCAAATTCTTTTTCTTTCCTTAAGTTTTGAATTCTATTAACCAATTCTCTTGCGATACCTTCTTCTTTAAGTTCTTCAGTTAAAGTTATATCTAAAGCAACAGTGTATTTACCTTCGTTTGCAACAAGAAGCCCTGGGATATCTTGTGTAGTGATTTCAACTTCTTCTAAAAGAACTTCAGCACCACCATCTATATCTAGAGATATTTTACCATTCTTTTCAATTGAAGCGATGTCAGCTTGATCAAATTGTGCAATTGCACCAGCAACAGCTTTCATTTGTTTTCCAAACTTTTTACCAAGTAACTTAAAGTTAGCCTTTACCTTCTTTACTAATACACCTGAATCTTCTTTGAAGTATTCAAAGTGCTTAACGTTTGTTTCAGATAAAATTAATTCTTTAACAGCATCTAACTGTCTTTCGAATTTCTCATCTAAAATAGGAACCATTATTTTTTGTAGCGGCTGACGAACTTTAAGTTTGTTTTTCTTTCTCAAACCTAATATCATAGAAGAGATCTTTTGAGCAATCTCCATTCTTTCTTCAAGATCGATGTCGATTTCAGAACTGTTAGCAACAGGGAAATCAGACAGGTGAACTGATTCAACATTTTGTCTACCTGAGACTTTATCTAAATCTTTAAATAATTGATCCATAAAGAAAGGAGCAATTGGTGAAGAAAGCTGAGCTACAGTTTCTAAACACTTGTATAAAGTTTGGTAAGCAGAGATTTTATCTTCGCTATATTCTCCTTTCCAGAATCGTCTTCTACACAACCTTACATACCAGTTACTTAATTGCTCAGTTACAAATTCTTGAATTGCTCTAGCGGCTCTTGTTGGTTCGTAGTCTGAGTAATCAGTATCTACTGTTTCAACTAAACTGTTTAATTTAGAAATAATCCAACGATCAATTTCTGGTCGTTTAGATAATTCTATTTCTTGCATGCTGTAATCAAAACCATCAAGATTAGCATACAAAACAAAGAATTGGTAAGTGTTATATAGCGTTCCAAAGAATTTTCTTTGAACCTCTTTAATTCCGTCTAAATCAAATTTTAAGTTATCCCATGGCTGAGAGTTACTCATCATGTACCAACGAGTTGCATCTGGACCATAAGTAGCTAAAGTTGTAAATGGATCAGCAGCATTACCCAAACGCTTACTCATCTTTTGACCTTCTTTGTCTAGTACTAAACCATTACTTACAACATTTTTATAAGCAACAGAATCGAAACACATTGTTGCAATAGCGTGTAATGTGTAAAACCAACCTCTTGTTTGATCAACTCCTTCAGCAATAAAATCTGCAGGGAATGCTTTATTGTCATCAATTTTATCTTTGTTTTCAAAAGGGTAGTGCCATTGTGCGTATGGCATAGCTCCTGAATCAAACCAAACATCAATCAAATCTGCTTCACGTTGCATTGGTTTTCCCGATGGAGAAACTAATGTAATTGCATCAACATAGTTTTTGTGTAAGTCAAACTTTTCATAGTTTTCTTTACTCATGTCACCAACTGTAAAGTCAGCTAATGGGCTTTCTGTCATTACTCCAGCAGCAATTGCCTTTTCACATTCAGCTTTTAATTCCTCAACAGAACCGATACATATTGTTTCATCACCTTCTTCAGTACTCCAAATAGGTATTGGAATTCCCCAATATCTAGATCTTGAAAGGTTCCAGTCATTTGCATTTTCTAACCAGTTACCAAACCTACCAGTTCCTGTTGAAGCTGGCTTCCAGTTAATAGTCTGGTTTAATTCAACCATTCTCTTTTTAACCTTAGTTGCTTTAATAAACCAACTATCTAATGGGTAATAAAGAATAGGCTTATCAGTTCTCCAACAATGTGGGTAACTGTGCTCATACTTTTCAACTTTAAATGCTTTGTTTTCAGTTTTTAATTGAATTGCAATTAAAACATCAGCACTTTTATCTGGACGTTCTTCATCAGAATAATATTCGTTTTTCACGAACATTCCACCAAGTTCTCCACCAAGTTCTTTAACGAATCTTCCTGTTAAATCAACTAAAGGAACTGCATTTTGATTTTCATCTAAAATTAACATCGGAGGAACTCCTGCTGTTTTCGCAACCAATGCATCATCAGCACCAAAAGTAGGAGCAATGTGAACGATTCCAGTACCATCTTCAGTAGTAACAAAATCACCTTGTATTACTTGGAAAGCATTTTTAGCTTCTTGGTAAGGAACACAACCTTTGATAAGTTGTTCGTATTTAATTCCAACTAAATCTTTACCTATAAAGGTTTGATCAACAAAGAATGGGATCTTCTTGTCTCCTTCGTTATATATAACTTCATCCAATGATTCAACAGCTGTATATTTTCCAGAAAATTGTTTTCCTATAAGAGGCTTTCCAATAATTACTTTAATTGGTTCACCAGTATATTGATTGAATGAATGAACTAAAGAATATTCTATTTTTGGACCAACACAAAGTGCTGTGTTTGATGGTAAAGTCCATGGTGTAGTTGTCCAAGCAACGAAGTGAACATCTCCATCAATATTGTATTTATCCTTGAATTCAGAGCTGATAACTTTAAATTGAGCAACAATAGTAGTGTCTTTTACATCTTTGTAACAACCTGGAAGGTTAACTTCATGAGAAGATAATCCTGTTCCTGCAGCTGGAGAGTATGGTTGGATAGTATATCCTTTATACATCAGTTCCTTATTGTATAGTTGTTTTAACAACCACCAAACAGTCTCCATGTACTTGTTTGTATATGTGATATACGGGTCTTCTAAATCAACCCAGTACCCCATTTTTTCTGTAAGTTCATTCCATTTATCAGTGTAACGCATTACAGATTCTCTACAGGCTTTATTGTAATCATCAACAGATATTTTTGTTCCAATATCTTCTTTGGTAATACCCATTTCTTTTTCAACTCCTAATTCAACAGGTAGTCCATGTGTATCCCAACCAGCCTTACGATTGACTCTGTATCCTTTTAAAGTTTTGTATCTACAAAAAATATCTTTGATTGATCGTGCCATTGCATGGTGAATACCTGGCATTCCATTAGCGGAAGGTGGCCCTTCAAAAAATACAAATGGCTTATTTTCATCACGAGTAGAGATAGACTTTTCGAAAATGTTATTTTCAGTCCAAAATGCTTGTATGTTATCACCAACTTCTGGTAAATTCAATCCTTTGTATTCTGTATATTTTTTGCTCATACTAATCTTATAAAAAAATCCCTCTAAGAGGGAGTGCAAAAATAAGAAATTATAAGGAGTTTTTTGTGCTTAGGATTAAAAGCACAAAACAATATGAAGCCAAGATGATTTTTGAGGTGTTGAATTTAAGATGTAATTGTAGTTGGTGTTGTGTTTTAGTTAGTGTTTGTTAGTCTTGTAACGCAATGTATTTAAAATTTAAGTCAAGAAATTTTTCATACTCTTCACCACATTCTAATAGGTCTTCATCCAAAATGTCGTAGAACCAATACATGGTAACTTCAATATTACTTGCCTCAATTTTCTTGAAACGCTTAAACATCTGAAAAATAAACTTAGCCGAAGATGAATTGTAATATTCTAGTTTAAAATGAAAATCTAGTTTTTTTGAAGTGCTATTCGATTTTACTTCATCTATAAATTGATCGAGCCAACGCATGATAGGTTCAAAATATGTAAGAACATTTTCTGGACGACATTCACCTTCCATTGAAAATACCATTTCATCAATATCAAACGATAATTCTGGTGTTGTATCCTTTTTTGAAATTTTTAACGAATCCATATATTACTCTTGATGATCAATTTGTACTTTTAATGTAAAGAAGGAGAATTCAGAATCTATTTTATCAAATGTAAAATTAAATGGATGTCCACTTTTCATTGCCATGTCAATAATTCCCAAACCAGCACCTCCTCTTTCACTTATGCCAGTATCACTCATTAATATTTCATTATACCAATTTCTTAAACCAGCCTTATCTAAGGAGTTTGCTTTTTCTAATTTTTGTTGAAGTTGATTTTTAGTTTCTTCGTCAACTCTGTTTCCTGTAGCTAAATAGTAACTATCGTCATTCTTACCAAAAAGGAAAATTGCAGGAAATTCAGTATCATCACTTTGAAGAGAATGTTTTGTTAGGTTTTCTAAGCATTCAATCATGATGTTATATATCTTCTTCATCACTGCTCTTCCTCCTATATTATTTTTTGCCATTAACAATAACATAGTAATCAAGTCTGGATTAAATTGACCAGAGAATGATAACTTAACAGAACTCTCTTCCATTAACTGATGTGTGTCGTACGCTAATTGGGAACTTACTTTATCCATACAATTTGTCTAATGCGATTTTTTCTACGAAAATAATTTACAAAAGTTATTTAACAATAGAAAGTTATCCGAAGTAATTAACAAAAATATTTTCCCCTCAATATTTAGAACCTCCGCTTTTCTTTATTATCTTTAGGTCCCATTTAAAAATAACCCATAAAATCACACATCGATGGAAGAATTTGCAGAGTTAATACTTGACGGTAAATCAGTAAAATTACCAGTTATTACAGGATCAGAAGATGAAAAGGCTATTGATATAAGTAAGTTACGTGCTCAAACGGGTTATGTAACATTAGACTCTGGGTTTAAGAACACAGGATCTACTACTAGTTCAATTACTTACCTTGATGGTGAAAATGGAATTTTAAGATATAGAGGTTATACAATCGAAGAATTAGCTGATAAAGCATCTTTCTTAGAAGTATCTCACTTATTAATTAATGGTGAATTACCAACAGCTACTGAATTAGCAGAATTCGAACAAAATATTACGAATCATACTTTGATTCATGAAGATATGAAACGTTTTTACGAAGCGTATCCTTCAAAAGCACACCCAATGGGAATCGTTGCTTCTTTGCTTTGTTCTCTTTCTACATTCTACCCAGATTCTCAGAATCCAAATAGAACTGAAGAAGAAATTGAATTAACAATATTTAGATTGTTAGCTAAGTTACCAACTATTGCAGCTTGGGCTTACAAGAACTTCGTTGGACATCCAATTGTTTATCCAAGAAATGAATTAAACTACGAAGAGAACTTCTTGAATATGATGTTTGGTTTACCGACTCAGGATACAGTAATTGATCCGGTTGTAGTATCTGCATTAAACAAGTTATTAATTTTACATGCTGATCATGAGCAAAACTGTTCTACTGCTACAGTAAGAGTGGTTGGTTCTTCACATGCTAACTTATATTCTTCTATCTCTGCTGGTGTTATTGCATTATGGGGTCCACTTCATGGTGGTGCTAATCAAGCAGTAATCGAAATGTTAGAAGCAATTCACAAAGATGGTTCTCCATTGGAAGATTGGATTAACAAAGCAAAAGATAAAAATGATCCTTTCCGTTTAATGGGATTCGGACACAGAGTTTACAAAAACTTCGATCCACGTGCTAAGATTATCAAAAAGGCTGCAGATGATGTATTATCTAAATTAAACATCAATGATCCTTTAATCGCTATCGCTAAAGAACTTGAACAAGTTGCTTTAAACGATGAGTACTTCAAGGCAAGAAACTTATATCCAAATGTTGATTTCTATTCTGGAATCATCTATAAAGCTTTAGGAATACCTACCGAAATGTTTACAGTTATGTTTGCATTAGGAAGACTTCCAGGTTGGATAGCACAATGGAAAGAAATGATTGAGCATAAAGATCCAATCGGTCGTCCACGTCAGATTTACACTGGGGAAACTGAAAGAGCTTATGTTCCAGTTGAAAAAAGATAGTATTTAAAACTATATATGTTGAAAGCCACTTCGTTTAAACGAAGTGGCTTTTTTCGTTATACAGATTTCTATTAAGGTTGATAGGAAAATTCAATCAATTTAATTGTTACTACCACTTTGCTTTCTTAGTTTTACATCAAATTATATTCTTATGGCTGCTCGTACTGTTCCCGTTACTGTTTATGCTGAAATGACACCTAATCCAGATGTTATGAAGTTTGTTGCAAATAAAGTTTTAAATCCAGGAGCACCTTTGGATTATTCTTCAAGCGATGATGCATCAGGTTGTCCATTAGCTGAAGCGATTTTAAACTTCCCTTTTGTAGAGAATGTTTTCGTTTCGAGTAATTACGTTTCAGTAATGAAGAACGATAAGATAGAATGGGATATGGTAGTTATTGAAACGCGCCAGTTTATTTCAGATCATATCGGTCAAGGTAAAGAGATTATTAAGAAAGAGGCATTACAGCCACACGCAATAAAAGAAGAGCAGCTTGAAACAAAAACTGGTGATACAGTTAGATTTAACGTTTCAACTACTGAACTTGATGAACAAATTATCGATGCGTTAAACGAATATATTCGTCCGGCTGTTGAAAGCGATGGTGGTTCGATTGACTTTGTAGAATTTAAGGAAGGAGTTGTGAAGGTTGCTCTAAGAGGAGCGTGTTCAGGGTGTCCATCCTCTACAGTTACTTTAAAACAAGGAATCGAAGGTTTACTTTGTAGAATGTTTCCTGATGTAAAAGAAGTCGTGTCAGTTGCTTTATAAGTAATATTTAGCATTTCGTAGAAAGTTAGTTTTTGAGTTTTTTCATTTATCAGATTATACATATATTTATATGTATAATTCATGGCAAAACCCTAACCTAACTTATCATGACAAATCGATTTTATTTTTTTTTAGCAGGAATCCTTTTATTAAATATTTCAATAAGTGCACAAGTCTGTGATACAGATGCACCATCTCCTGAGGCTCAAAAAGAGTATTTTCTCAATTTACCAAAAGTAAAAAACACAAAGTTCTCTTCTGTTGATATGGTTTTAGCACCGTTAACAGTTCATATTATAAGAGATGCAAGTGGAAATGGAGGAATAACACTTGAAGAATTAAATACTGCTTTAGATCGATTAAACGAACAGTATATTCCTGCTGGAATTAGATTTTATACTTGCGGGATTAACTACATCGATAATGATAATCTTAACGAGTTTGAGAAAGATGATGATAGAAATGAAGCAGCAACCTATCTGGTAGCAAATACCTTTAATTTATTTATTGCCGATACATATACAAGTGGGGGAAGCTCTAGTTGTGGTTTTGCATATTACCCCAATACGTCAAGTTGGGATATGTCTGTTTTAAAAACTTCTTGTGTTGTTGATGGTACTACTTTAGAACATGAATTAGGTCACGCATTCAATTTGCGACATACGCATCAAGGGAACGGAAGTGAATTAGTTGCTCGACCAGGTTCTGGAAATTCATACAACTGTGATACTGATGGAGATGGTTTTTGTGATACTCCAGCTGATCCAAATGTAACGGGTTGGCCTATAGATGGATTAACTTGTGAGGTCACAAATAGTTTAAATGAAACAGATGCTAATGGAGCATTGTTTACTCCTGATAGTAAAAACATCATGTCTTATTCACCATATAAATATTGTAGATCTCTTTTTACGGCTGAACAATACGCAATGATGAATTATACAATTAAGACTCATGCTGATTGGACAAAAATGACATGTGCCTCAGCATTATATGTAGATTTTGATTTGTCAGATATTGTTGCAGTTCAAGGACAGTCAGTTACTTTGGATAATCAATCTACTGGTGAAGGAATAACTTATGCTTGGACAATTGCAGGAGCTGATATTGCTAATTCTTCTAACAGAGACCCTGTTGTTGTGTTTTCAGCAGCTGGAAATTATGATGTGACATTATTAGCAACAAACGCTTCCGGTTTTGAATCAGTTACTAAAACAATTAAAGTTATTGCTTTAAAATCGATTCCTTTTAATGAAGACTTTGCTTCAGGAGCTTCTTCTTTAGATGAGTATGGAACAGAAATAATGTCAGAATCAACTTTAGGAGTTGACGCACCGTCTGGAAAAACGGATAATGGATTATATTTAATTGGAGCAAACAGTAGTAGCCCACCTTATTATATTAGAGCTCAAAGTGGGGAGAAGCCATTTTTATCAAATCCTCGCTTTAATTCTAAATTTGTTATTGCCGGTTTAGATGCGAGTACGTTTACTGATTTGTCTTTAACTTTTGATTCAAAGCAACTTTATAAGTACAATCCTTCTTATGGGAACTTCAGAGTATTAGTAAATGGAGAATCTATTTCATCAACTTATACTGTTGAATCAGATGGAGAAGAAATTTGGAATGAATACACGTTTGATTTATCAGCTTATGATAGAACTATATTTAGTGTTACACTAGAAGCAAATACTAAATATGATGCGACAGGGATAAATTTCGATAATATCAATATTTCAGGTGTTGAGGATACGATTAGTTTTACTGCTGATGTTCTTTCATTAGCAACTTGTGAAGAAGTAGTATTTACAGGAATAGGAAATGCTCCAGTTACAAATTACAGTTGGGATTTCGGTGATAATGCAGTTCCCGCCTCAGCAGTAGGATTAGGGCCACATACTGTTACTTACAAAGTGATAGGGAATAAAACGATAACCCTAGATGGAGATCAAGGTAGCTTTTCGAAAACTAAAACAGATTATATTTCTATTACTACAGGAGTAGATCATGAGCCAGCTTTGGATATCTCAATAAATGATGGTTTACCAATCTGTAGTGGGACAGCATTAGAATTCACAGCAGCAAGCGAAAATATAGGAACAGCTTCAATTGAGTGGTTTGTAGATAATGTTAAAGAATTTACAGGAAACCCATTTACACTTTCAAACATCACTGCAGAGGTAAAGGTAGTTGCAAAAGTGACATCAAATGATATCTGTGCCGTTAATCAATCGGAAGTTGTTTCAAATGAAATAACTGTTGATGTTGATCTTTGTACAGGTGTTGATGATTTGAACTCTGACTTCTTAATCTATCCAAATCCAACATCAGGAATTGTATTTATAGCTGCTGGTAATATTGAGTCTATATCAGTTAACAACGTATTAGGAAGTATTGTGCTAACACAAGGAAAGTCTGATAATATAGATTTAAGTACCTTCCCAAAAGGTGTTTATACGATCAGTGTGAATACAGGTAACGGTGTGCTAGTAAAGCAAATTATTAAGAAGTAAAGTCTATTCAACTTCTATAAGATTAACAGCGAGAATCTGTTTGTTTTTATATTCTGTAGGTGTAAAGGACGTTATCTTCTTAAAGTCTTTAATGAGGTGAGATTGATCAAAATAGTTGGCTTCATGTGCTAATGAAGTTAAATTGTCTTCACCTGATTTCAGTAATCCTATAAAATAATGAAGCTTTACAATTTGAATAAAACCTTTCGGTGTAAGACCAATTTTATCAAGAAATAGTCTTTGCAGTTTACGTTCATGTAATTGAGAATAAGCTACTAATTCTTTAACTGAGATATCACCTTTCTTTTCAATAATTACTCTAACCAGTAGAGGCATATCTGTATTGTTGTCAGTATCCGATTTTAAAAACTGATTCAACAGAAATTCTTCAGTTACCGAAATGATATCTTCGATTTCACTTAATCCGGTAAGATGCTCATGTAGATTCAATACTTGTTTTCCGAAAATTAAATCTGCTTCTAAAACTTCATTTTGGAGTTCCTTTCCAGGTATGTTTGTTAATTGATGTAAACCAAAAGGTTGAAACACAACAATAAGTACTTTTACCTTTCCTTCGATTAAAATATCAATCGTATCAGTTAATTGTCCAAAGACATATGAATAAGGAAGTATTGAATTATTAGCATCTCTAAACTTATTGTTGTTTAAAGTGAATACCAAACCTGTATTTCCATTTGGAAACAGTCTATACTTTTTTTCTTGCACCGCTAACAAGTCAATATAAATGAAATGCTTTACAAAAAGAGAAAGATGTGGAGGTGCTGGTATTTGCATTCTTATTTATCTGAATGAACGAAACTAATTAATTACCAGCATTTTTCCAATTCTAGCATTAAAGCCACACTACTTTCTGTTCTGGTTTGTGATCCTGTCCTATAATATCTTTATATAAATCAGGTCGTCTTGCTTTAATATATCTAGCACCACCAGCATTTAATACAGCATCGTAATTTAAAGTGGTTATTGCAATCTCATTATCAAATGAAGTGCATTCAGTTACAACATCACCAAAAGGATCAACAATCATTGAGCAACCATTTTTGAGTTGATCTTCATCCATTCCAATTGGATTTGAGAAAACGGCATAGATGGCATTGTCATAAGCTCTAGAAGGTAGCCATTTCATTAACCATTCTCTTCCTTTCATTCCTTGGAATTCAAGCTTTAGAGAAGTAGGATCTTTTAATCGATTTCCCCATAATTTAGGATCTACAAATCCAGCACCTGGACGAGTTGAAGGTGTACACATTGTAACATGAGGCATGAAAATAATATCAGCTCCAAGAAGTTTAGTGGCTCTTACATTTTCTGTAATGTTATTATCATAGCAAATCAAAATACCACATTTCCATCCTCTAATATCGAAAACGCAATAAGCATCACCTGGAGTAATGTTGCTGTTTATAAATGGATGAAGTTTTCTGAATTTAGCATGTAAGCCATCTTTGTTTACACAGATTTGTGCTTTGTATATATTACCGTTTTTATCTTTTTCGAATAATCCAGTAAGGATGTGAATGTCATATTTAGCAGCAATCACTTGAAGCTTCTTAACTGTAGGGCCTTCTGGTAATATTTCTGCAATATCCAGCATTTGATCTTTCGATAAATTTCTTGCGAAAGTGTATCCATGGATGGAGCATTCATGGAAAGCAACTACATCAGCTCCTTTTTCAGAAGCTTCTTTAGTTAAGGATTCTATGATTTTAAGATTGTATTCCTTGTCTCCACTTTTATTTTCGAATTGTGCTGTTGCTATATTTATTGGTTCCATCTTTTTTTCTCAAAAGTAAAACTTAAGAGAAAGCATGAATTGTAAGAATCCGACAAGCCAGAAGTTTATCTATTTCCAGTTAGCAAGAGCTGCATCCAATATTGTGGAATCAGCTAAGAAGTCAGTCTTGATATCTTCTTCGGAGAATAAGTATAATTTCCCTTTGATCAAGCTATATGATAAAGGATTTGGATTAGCAGTGAATCCTGTTGATACAGCAAAACTACAATAACCACCAAACTGAGGAGCATACATTTCTGGATTAGCTTGGAATGCTTCTGAATTTTCTAAGCTTGAAAATAACCAAGTTGCATCTTTCCATTTGTAAGAAAACTGGTCATTACCTTCAATTGGTTCTCCTTCCGAAAAATAAGTAACAACATCATATCCGTTCATAGATACATCACTAAAATTAATTTGATTGATTTCAGAATGGTTAGCCATTGATATTTTAGAGATGTGTTTTGCTTTAGCAAAAATTAGAATTACTATAAATAGTGATCCTAATACGATTCCTGTAATTTTTAAAGTCTTTTTCATTTTAATAGATTTTGGTTTCTATCCTTATGACAATTGAGGAATTGAAAAAAGGACAGGATATAAAAGAAAAAATCTGTTAACTTTCGGTTAACAGATTTTTCTAGCTTTTAGTTAATTCCTTCAACGCTTTTAATTGGACGAATTTCGAAAGAAGCCTCAATGTCTTCAAAAATTGGATTTGCCTTAGCAATTTCAATAGCTTCATTTATATCTTTTGCAACTACATGAAAGTATCCAACTAAAACTTCTTTAGTTTCTGTAAAAGGACCATCAACTAAGCTTCCTGATTTATTAGATAAAACAGCTCCTCCCATTTCAAGCGGTTGTGCTCCTTTAAGTTTGCCATCAGCCATTAATTGTCCAATGTACTTCCCAACTTTAGTAACATGGTTTTGTTGTTGTTCTGGAGATAGTTTCTCCATGTGATCTCCATCTGTTTTGATAAATAACATGTACTCTTGCATAATCTTATATTTTAAAGCTTTTTCAAGCGGTTTACATCTTAATGACAATCCAAGATATTAAAAAAGGACAATTATTCACATTTTTTTATTTTGGATAGAATCCAGATTTTTTCAGAATCAATATTTGTAAGAGATAAAGCCATATTATATTCATCAATAGCTTTCTTTGATTTCCCAAGTTGAAAGTACAAGTCTCCCAAAGTAGAATATAATCGATGGTACTTAATTAAGCTTTTTTCTCCTTTTAAAAATTCTAAAAGAGCTATAGCCTTTTCTTCGCCTTCAATCATACTTACTGCAACAGCTCTGTTTAATTGAACAACTGGTGAACTATCGATCATTAACATCTGATCATATAGCGATAGTATTTGTGCCCAATTAGTTGCTTCAAAAGTAGGAGCAGAGCAATGATTTGCTGAGATCGCAGCGAGTATTAAGTAATTACTTACCGTATTGAACTCAATAGATTTATTAAGATGATGAATCCCAGAATTAATTAAGTTTTTATCCCATTTCGAACGATCTTGGTTTTCCATCGTGATAATCTCACCTTCTTCAGAAATACGCGATATAAAACGGGATGCATTAAAATTCATCAATGAAAGAAGAGCATGAGCCTCCCCCTTATTTATAATTAAATCAGATTCGATAATTAGTCTTGTTAATCGGATCGACTCTAAACAAAGTTCAAATCGGATGATCTTGTTCCCCGATGAAGCACTATAACCTTCATTAAATAATAAGTAAATGGAATTCAGAACAACACTTAATCTCTCGTTTATTTCCTTAACTCCTGGTATTTCAAACTCAGTTCTATTTTCTTTTATTTTTTTTCTAGCCCTAACTAAACGCTTATTGATAGTTTCTTCACTTACCAGATATGCTTTTGATATTTCAGGAATTCCAAAACCACAAAGTGTTTTTAATATTAAAGCTGTTTGAGAATCAGTATTGATTTCTGGAGCACAACAAGTAAACATCATTTTTAATTGATCATCCTTAATTTCGTTTTCTGAAAACAAGTGATCAATTGCACCATTCATAGTCCATTCAGAAGTTAGTAAATGAGTAACCTCTGATTGGTATTCAACTTCATACTTTTTGCGATTAACAATATTAAGCGCTTTGTTTTTCGCAACAGTATACAACCAAGCCTTTGGATTACTAGGTATATCATTACCCCATTTCTCAAGAGCTTCGATATATGCGTCCTGCAATACATCTTCAGCCATTTGAATATTGGATACACCAAAAATCTTCGTTAAAACAGAAATGATCTTTCCAGTTTCTTCTCTATAAATTTGATGCAAGGTTTGCTCTACAGTCATTTGGTAAATTTAAACAACCAAGTAAATAAATGTAAGTTTTTCGAAGTTATATTTCACGCTCCTCGCGCGCATGTTCCGGAGGACATGCGTGTGTATATACATTCGCGTCTCCAGACGCTTTTTCTTATCATATTTATCCCAGAATAGAACAAAACGCAATAAGTAAAGTCTTAAAACAAGAATACACACCAAAAGCATCCTGAAGATCGTAATTTCAACTTTATGTCTAAAAGGTATAAAGCACACAATCCTGAAAGTATATATTTCATAACAATTACAATAGTGGAATGGATAGATCTATTTTCAAGACTGGAATGTCTACTATTGTTCGGACAGTATTTTTAAGTCCGTAACTTATATATT
>CAWVWF010000020.1:0-28191 GCA_963933885.1 uncultured Flavobacteriales bacterium
TAGTATGAACTTGCAAGTAAATGACTTACCAGTTGTTGATTTAGGGAATGACACAGTAATTTGCGAGTATCAGTCGGTTGTTCTTAACGCTGAAAACGCTAGATTAAACTATCTATGGAATTCAGGTTCTATTTCACAAACTATTAGTGTAAATACAGAAGGATTATATAGTATTGAAGTGAGGGACAGTATAGGATGTTTAGGAACCGATGATATTTATGTTACTAAAGAATTAATAGATGATCCCTACCTAGAAAAAGAACATTTAATCTGTGAAGGGACTTCAATCATCTTAGAACCAAATTTCCCTAAACTGTACACAATAAATTGGGCGTTAGATATAAATAATTCATCATTAGAAGTAAATGAAACTGGAACGTATTCTAGTTATGTGGTAAGTGAATATTGTAGAGATACTTTTGAAATAAACGTTACAAAAATTGATACGCCTGATGCAGTTATAATAGATTTAAATGACCAATCTAATTATTGTTTCGATTATGAAACAACTAGATTATTAATAGAAAATATAGACGGAAATAATAATGAATTCAACTGGACTAATTTTGGAAGAACTGATGAAGTTGAAATAACTAAAAGTGGCGAATATATCGTTGAAGTTACTAACGACTATTGTTCCTCTACTTATTCCGAAACCGTTGAAGAGTATTGCTCAGGGAAATTCTTTGTTCCTAATGCATTCACTCCTAACGATGATGGTGTTAATGATATTTTTAAACCAATATCCAATGGACATGTAGATGGTTATGAGTTAAGAATTTATGATCGATGGGGTGTACCAATCTTTATTACAAATAAAATTGAAGAAGGATGGGATGGTAGAATCAAGGAAAGTATTGTTTTAATTGATGTATATGTTTATAAAATTAGCTATGATTATGTTTCTGACAGTGGAGGATATGAATTAGGGGAAATGATAGGAACAGTAACCATTTCAAAATAAACAATGAAAAACTTTTAAATAAAACATAACCAACTGGTAACGAAACAAAAACACACTAAAAAAAGTATCTTGAAAAAAAAATTAACGGTAATAAATATCACATCCGCGTTAGCGTAAAGCTTATATTTATTTACTCGTTACAAAACTTAAAAATGATCAACCCAAAAACCTCAATATCAGCCTGTTTTATCGCCGTGTTATTAATGTTCTTTACAGAAAATTTATACGCTCAAGCAAATCCAGATCCTTGCACTTCACCTAATACGACTTGTATTAATGGTGGAGGTAATGGAATAATCACATCATTCGGAAGCAAAAACATCATATACACTTCCCCTGGAAGATCAATGCCTTTTTGGGTAGCATTTGGTGATACATTAACAAATTACATCGATACAAGTTCAAATAACACTTACCTCCTTTCTCAAATATCAGGACCAGGACAAATGAGTGGTTTACCTGCGATTTTATATGACAAATACATTTACTTCAATGAAATTGTATTTTCTCAATTTGGTGAATATGAAATAATAATCAATCAAAATAACTTTGCTCTTGTTGATACATTCACTTTTACAGTTGTACCAGAAGTTGATTTTTGCACAAGTGCACCAGGAGGTGGATGTGTAGCTGTAGGAGGAAATGAGATATTCGCAAAACCATCAGCCAGTAATGTTATTCCTGTAGATGCTGTTTTCCCTATTACAGTTGGAGTTATTGATTCGATAACGCATATGATTAACGCTGCCTTCATTGGTACCATTTACGTTGAAAAAATAAGTGGTCCAGGAGTAGTTTATGGTACATTAAGCATGAGTGGAAAAGGATGGTTTACCTTTAATAACATTAAATTTAATCAAGTAGGAATTTATACAATTCAATTTTACGAAGGATCAAAAACCACTTATAAAAGCGATACATTACAAGTTGAAGTTGTAGCAGCCAATTCTATTAACGAAACTACGCTCACACCACAACTTAATGCTTATCCAAATCCATTTAACGAACAATTATCTATTTACACACCCCTTGAATCTTCGGACATTAATATCTCCATATATGATAGCAAAGGTGAATTAGTATTGGATACTAAAACAAATGGAAATCAAAAGAAAGTAACGCTTGACACTAAGTTCTTAAAACCTGGAATATACATTCTAAATGTTAATTCAGCTAAGAACACGATCATCCAAAATAAAATCATCGTTAAGTACTAAAATATCGTGAAAAAGCTACATCAACTTATTAATAGTTTATCGCAAGGTGAAAAAAGATTTGTAAAAATCCGACTTAATGGAAACAAGACTGATAGTAGCCTAACAAGTCACTTCGAATTTCTTTCAAGACAGAGAAGATATAACTTTAATAAACTAGTAATAAAAGGAGGAAGATCAGTAAAATTAACGCGATCCAATCTAAGTTTACTATACGAAGTTGTACTAAAGCATTTAAGATCCTATGCTGTTAACAAAAGTGTTGAACAGAATTTCAGAGATGATTTAAGTGATATAAAAAATTTAATGAATAAAGGGCTAATTGAAGAGTCCAAAATTCAATGTCTTAAACTTATTAAAAAGGCAAACATTAGAGAAGAATTCGAAATTATAAAAAGCGCTTATAAAGACCTCTGGAATATCCACATGCTTAATGGAAATTTAAATGAAAGTATAAATACTGATATTCAATCTAAATTAACAGCTGCCAATGAAAATAAGCAAGAGCTAATTGACTTAGAGGCTGTATATAGAGATGCAACAACTATTTATTATCAATACTTCTTTCATAAACGAGATTCTAAATTTCAGGAAGATATTAAATTAGTTACTGAAAACATCAATAGAGAAAGTTTACAATCAGCAAAGGCAAAACATGTTTTCTTCGAAATCAAAGCAGTTGAATACATTGTTTTAGGAAACATAGATTCTCATCATGAATTAAGAAAAGAGCAATTGTATCATTTGATTTCTTCAAAAGTTTTCGAATCTGATGATCTTCATCGTTTATTAGTACTTAGTAATATCTTTATAAAATTAAAGTCGAAAGGCTTTATAAATGAACTAAGTACGTATTTGGATTTCATGGCAGACTACTTCTTCCCTACCCTTGCGATCAAGAGAGATAGTGTTTTTATGGAAAAATATTATGACATATTTTTCCTAAACCAATGCTATCTTCAAACTTGGTGTCCTGATGCTAAAAAGATACTCTCATTAACGGAATTGTTTAAAGATGTAATTGCAAAAAATCATATCTCTAATCATATTCTAATTGGAAGAATTTACCTCAGCCTTATCGAGTTATATATACTAACAGGCGATCATAAATCAGCAATTCCATTACTAGTAGATTTCTTTGGTCTTTCTAAAAAGAATAAATATTCTAAGCATTATATCGAAGGTGATATTCTTTTTATAGTCGCAAACTACTTAATGAATAAACTTGATACTTTCGAAAATTCTTTAGAAGCGCTAAATAGGAAAATAAGAAGGAATGAACTAGAGTTAGATCCTGATCAACTTACGCTTTTAGAGGTGCTAAATTCAATGTACAATAACAACTTAAAAGAGATTGATTACTACTTAAACTCATTGAAAAATAGACAGTCTTATCGTATCTACATTCATAAATTAATCAAGAGTAATTCTATTGATGAAATCAGAAAAGAATACTTTATAATTAATGATAGTAATTACGTACCAAATGAAGATATCTTCTTGTCTTCTATTCGAGAATTCTGTTAAAACACAAAAAGGTTTTAAATAATAAATACTTAGGCACAATTACCTTAAAGTAAATCACATATATTAAGACAACACCTACAACACGTATTTACACACCCCAAAACACTTCTTGAAAAACGTCTAGCAACCAGCTAAAAACACTTCCAATCAAGATCTTACGACGTTGTTCCTTGTTTTAAAACAGATATTAAGAAAAATATATACTTGAGTATAGCTTTCTAAAGACATTTCTTTGAATATAATATGTCTTATTACATGAGAAATTACTCAATAAAAATATTTTCTTTACTCATTTTATTATTCAGCTTCACTGACTCAATAGGGCAAGCATGTAGTGGATATACAACTTGGGTTCAAGCAACGTATTACAACGGTGAACAAATAAATTTAAACGGAACATTATACACACCATGTTATTCATCAACTGCAGCCCCTCTTACTGACCCATACTCTCGTACTGAAGGCGGATGTGGAACTACAGCTTGGGGGTATATAGGTACTTGTACCACTTGTACGGATCCAACCATAACCGGATCAGCAACAGGTTCTCGTTGTGGTACTGGAGGAGTAGTCTTACAAGCAACAGCAAGTGGAGGGTCTATTAAATGGTGGACAGCTTCATCTGGTGGTACTTTAGCTGGAACAAGTACGTCAGGTGTTGACTGGACTACTCCTGATATTTCATCTACAACTACATATTATGCTGAAGGAATTGATGGTGCTTGTACCTCAGCAGCCAGAACAGCTGTAACAGCAACAGTAACAGCAAACCCAACAGTAACTGGATCTACAACAGGATCTCGTTGTGGAACTGGGACAGTAGTTCTTCAAGCAACAGCAAGTGCAGGATCTATTAAATGGTATACAGCCTCATCAGGAGGTTCTTTAGCTGGATCAAGTTCTTCAGGCGTGAATTGGACTACCCCAAGTATATCTTCAACTACTACATATTATGCAGAAGCACTAAATGGATCATGTACTTCTGCTTCAAGAACATCTGTAACAGCTACTGTAAACGCTCAACCAACTGTAACTGGATCAACAACTGGTTCTCGTTGTGGAACTGGTACAGTGGCTATCCAAGCAAGTGCAAGTTCTGGATCAATTGAATGGTTTACGGCATCGTCAGGTGGTTCTTCGGTAGGATCAAGTACCTCAGGTGTAAATTGGACAACTCCTAGTATTTCATCAACTACAACTTATTATGCTGAAGCAGACAATGGGACTTGTACTTCAGCTGCCAGAACTTCAGTATCTGCAACAGTAACAGCAGATCCAACAGTTTCTGGATCAACAACAGGGGCTCGCTGTAATAGCGGAACAGTATTAATACAAGCAACAGCTAGTGCGGGATCGATTGATTGGTATACAGCTTCATCTGGTGGTTCTTCAGTTGGTTCAAGCGCTACAGGAGTAGATTGGACTACACCTAGTATTTCATCTACAACAATTTACTATGCCGAGGCTATTAATGGATCATGTACATCCGCCTCAAGAACATCTGTAACTGCTACGGTTAATACAGCTAGTGCTGGTCCAGCAGGTTTAACAGATGAATTATTCTTATGGTTAAAAGCTGATGCAGGATCCTCTTCAATTAGTTCTTCTTGGGAAGATCAAAGTTGTAATGGATTTGATTACACAACTGTTACCGGACCTTCAAAAATATCTGCAGATTGGAATTACAATCCAGCAATCGAAATTTTATCAGGAGGATTTGATGCTCCTGCAGGATCAGAATTAGGTACAGATTGGACAATATTTTTTGTTTCAAAATTATTAGCTTCCGATAAGACGGGAAGATTCATAGAGGCGCATTCGGGGAATTATTTATTAGGTTATCATGGTGGCTATGCAAATTCAATTTACTGGAGTGGCGCACCTTCTGAATACAATTCTGGAATTGCATCATCATCTACCTCCTCTGTTGAATCGCCCCATGTTTTCACATATGTAAGAGAAAGCTCTGGAAGTACACTTGATGCAAGAATGGATGGGGACGCGCTCAAAACCTTTACTTCTACGAACAGTGGGGCTGGAATAAGGTTAGATATAAATCAGGGGACATATGAAAGTTCGGAATCTACAGACTCTAGAATCGGAGAGTTTATCATTTTTAGTAAAGAATTAACGGATAGTGAAATCATGAAAGTTGAGACTTACCTAGCCGCAAAGTATGCAATTTCATTGAGTGATGATGATGGAAGTACTGGTGGAGATTATATTTCATCTGGAGGAACAACTTTATGGGATGCTTCCTTAAATACAGCATATAATAACGATATTATTGTTATTGGAAAAGATGATAATTCAGCGCTCGAACAGAAGCAAGCATCATCAGAAGATGATTCTTTAATTATCTTTATTTCATCGTTAGAAACGGCTAACGCTTCTAACGCTGGTTCAGTAACCAATGATGAATCTTTTTTAGCAATTGGACACAATGCAGGTGTATTATATTCTAACGCTGCAGTTAATTCGGAATTTCCTTCCGGAATATCAACAAGATTTGAAAGAGAATGGAAAATTACGAACACCAATTTCGACGATGATTTTTCTTTAGAAATAGAATGGCAAAGTGGAACTACTGTCGATTTATCCCACTTAAGATTATTAGTAGATGATAATGGGGATTTTAGTGATGCTACCGCTTATAGCTCGGCAGATGGACTTACATTCTCGATAGGCTCTATAATTATTAATGGCATTACAACTTCAATGATTCCGAAAGGATCAACCAAATACATTACAGTTGCTTCAGCAAATATTCTAACAACTTTACCAGTAGATTTAACTGCCTTTAATGCAATCAAAGAAAAGGATTATGTTATTCTTTCCTGGGAAACAATGATGGAGTTAAACAATGATTATTTCTTAATTGAAAAATCATCTGATGGGACAAATTGGACTACGCTAGCACAAGTGGCTGGTGCAGGAAATTCAGACTTACATACGATCTATAGTCAAATAGATTATGATGGATGCCCTGATTTATGTTATTACCGATTGACTCAAATTGATTTCGATGGAACGAGTAAAGTTTACAAATCCATAGCAATCAATACCCAGGTTGAAAAAGAAGCATTGAGTATTCAAGTCAATCCTAACCCTATTGGATCAGAAGCAAATATTCAGTTTAATGCTCCAAGCGATAACATGTATAATTTAAGAATTATATCCAATACTGGACAATTAATATACTCGGCTAAAATCTTAGGTATAACAGGTAAGAATAATTTCACTTACCCGTGTAGCACCCTTCCTAAAGGAATTTATTCATTTACTATTTCTAATCAAAACGGAACTAGTGTTCAAAAAAAGGTGCTCAAAAATTAAACCTACTGCCCAATAAAATTATGTTTTCCATTTAACCTATTGGAAGGAGGTGTTGATAATTGTATCTCATGATATGTTTTCATTGGATTTAACTGTTAAATCCAGCACCAACCTTATCATCTTAAATAAACTTAGGGGGTATCACTTTAAGGCAAACGATTTAGATGACAACATACAATATATACACTCATATTTATTTTATAAATCTCTCTTAAAAAACGGATAGAAATCATCAATAACTATTGATAATCAACAACTTACATTTTTTTGTCATATTTTAAAAAAGATATTAACCCAAATACGTACTTGAGTATGGTGTTATAAAGCCATTCCTTTGAATAAAATAAATCTTATTACATGAGATATTACTCAATAAAAACATTTTACCTACTCACCTTACTATTCAGTTTTTCTGATTCAGTAGGGCAAGCATGTAATGATTATGTTACTTGGATTCAATAACGTATTCCTGTAGTAATCTATTATTTCTAATCAAAACGGAATCACTTTTCAAAAAAAGGTGGTCAAAATAAAAATTAATGTTTAATAAAATTACGTTCACCCTTTTTACAATCATTTCCTTAATTTATCAAACAAGTAATGCCGCTCCTCAAACTAACGGAACATCAACCAATTGGATGGCTCCAGGTGCGTGGACACCTAGTGGCGCTCCCGTTTTAACATATTGGGGAGGAGGTGTAGATGCAATTGTATCTCATGATATGATTTCATTGGGTTTAACGATTAATAGCGATAACAGTTAAATCCGGAGCTACGCTTACAATTTTAGGAGATTTAACAATGGGGCAATTTAGTACCGTTACAGTTGATGCAGGTGGAACTTTATTCATTACAGGATCAATATTAGCTTCAAGTCAATCCTCTATAGTAACTATTAATGGAACCTTGCATGTTGGTGTAGATTACAACATCTCATCTTCTTCAGTAACCCATTATTTAAACGGAACCGTTACAGTTGGTGGTGATTTTAAAATAGTAGGAAATACATCAGTAAGTGTTGCTGGAGGTGAAATTGCTGTTACAGGACAGCTTTATTTACGTCAAAACGGTATAATGTCAGGATGTACAGGGTCTATTTCATATGGTAGTTTTGATATTTTTTCATGTGGTTTCAGCTATTTAAGGTGCTGTAGTGGAGACTACGGTACCGGCTGTTCCGCTATTGCCGAGCCACCTGCAAACAGTTTTGATTTTGCTACTTGTGGTGCAGGAGGTTCTCTTCCTGTAAACCTAACTTCCTTTAATGGAATTAAAGAGCGGGATTATGTTATTCTTTCTTGGGTAACATTATCTGAAATAAATAGTGATTACTTTTTAATAGAAAAATCATTAGACGGGAAAAACTGGAGTGAATTGGACCAAGTTGCTGGTGCAGGTAATTCGGACGTAACGAATACATATAATCTAATAGACCCTGATGGGAATATTGGAACAGTATACTATCGTTTAACTCAATTTGATATTGATGGGAATTACACAGTATACAAATCAATCGTTATAAGATCAGGAAACAACAATACTACTTTCTCAATGTCTGTGAGTCCAAATCCTGTTATCGACAATACTAATATCTCCTTCTCTGTTCCTGAAGATGGTGTATATACTTTTAGAATAGTTTCCGTAAACGGACAATTAATTCATGAGGTAAATATCGATGGAACTGAAGGGACAAATTATCTTAACCATTACACAAATAATTTATCCCGTGGTGTCTACACGTTTATAATACAAGACACAAAAGGTAATACTGTTCAACAAAAAGTAATTAAATAAAGAATACTACTGAAAGGCTTTAGTGAATATGACTCAAGATACACCGCAGATTCTAATTTATACAAAAAAAACAAAAGGGCATTTTAATATTACATCTGACCTTACAATAAAGAATGTGAAAATTTATGACGCACTTGGTCTATTAGTATACAATGAAAACTACAACAATAAAAGCATTAATATTTCAAACCTATCCTTAGGGGGCTATGTTGTTACTTCAGAGACAAGGGAGAATATAGAACTTTCAAATGTTTTAATAATTAGTTAGGAATTATATCCTTCATAATAGCTTCATATTTAGACTTCGAATAAGTTGTTAAATTAAGAGCAACAACATCCTTTTTCTTAATTGCCTTGTTAATGTATGCAAGCTTTACTTCATCACCTTTAAAGGTTGCTGCTACATACAATACTTTTCTATCAATTGGTAGGTTGAAAAACTGAACATAACCGCTTTTACTTCCAGCTTGGTACTTTGCTGGGATAACAGACTTGATATCATTGAATACAGCGTAAACCCGTATTTCATCAAAATCAAATTGATCAAGTTTTACAATGATATCTGTTTTCTCAGTATCCTCCATAAAACGATCACAGTTAATTCTACCTAGTTTTTCAATTTGCATTTCAATAGGGAATTTCTTCATATCCGCCTCTTTCATTGCCGCTGCGACCTTCTCTTGATCTGCAGCCATTTCCTTTAACTCCTCTTGCTTTTGTTTTTGCTTCTTTTTATATCCTTTTTTAGCAGCCATTAAATCAGCATTCTGCTCTGGAGTTAAAAGCAAGAATACATCTTTTCTGTTTTTCAGCATTAGTTTAGCGAACTCACGGTAATCCGATATTGGCTCCATATCACTTTTGTTTTTCCTTTTTTGAAGTTTGTATTTAGAGACAATGAAATTATAATCTGCTTGCTCATAATCACACTTACTCCTTAATGAACCACCTCCAGCTAAGGTCACCAAATCCTCTGCTGCTGTTGTTTTATCCAAAGTACTATAACGAGATTCTAAGATTGGTAAGTTGAAGCAAATCGATACGTAATAGAGTTCCGTAACTTGACGAATTAGTTTCCTTCTACTTCTTCTACCCTCACTACTTCCCTTAGGAGACTTTCTAGCATCCGAAACAAAAGTATTGTCTGGCTTCCAATTAACCACCTCATCACTGTTACTCCCATAAAAAGTCTGAAAATCATTTATTGAATTCGTATCCGTAAAATTTTTGGTTGGAAATTCAATCTTACAGTCTCCTGCTTTTCTAATTCCTACCTCAGTCCCTGCACAACTTGCTTTAATATTAAACATTCCACTAGATGAGATTAATTTATCTGTAGCAGTTGAGGTATATCCACTCATTACAAAATCATTCACAGATGCATATTCATATACTTCTACTCTAACTTCATTACCTCCCTTTGTTAGGAATGCTCCGGGAGAAAAACGAATTCGATTTCCATTGATCGTTTCACATAAAGAGCCCTCATTGTTGTTTACTAAAAAGACTTGCTTATTCTTAGGATCATCATAAACGAAATTGGCATATTGCATTTTAGACTTGGCTTTATATACCACTACATGAGGATCCTTCGAGAATTCAATTTTAACGTTTTTCAGCGCTACACCTTCAGATTGTAAGAAAGAGCATATTTGTTTACTGAAGTGTCGCTTCAAGTAAAACTGAGAATAAGGAAAGTCTTTCACTTCTTCTAAAGAAACATCGAAATGGACCCAGCTCAAAGACTGTGCTTTTAAGTACTTAACCCATATCGAATCTTTCATATCATCAGTAAGCTCAGGATCTCGAGGATCAACATGAACCTCGAAAACCATATCACTTACATTACTCTGAACCTCAACACACACAAAGGCTATTAACAACACACACATATACTTTCTCATATCCAATTCTTGCTGATTTGAAAGGCATAAGTGGAATGTGTTAAAAAAGTAACAATCGAATTGAGAAAAAAATTATTGGGCACAAAAAAAAGGTGTCCAAAACGATTCTCGCGCATCATGTTCCATAGGACATGCGTGTGTATTTACAATCGCGTCTCCAGACGCTTTTGTTAAAGTTAAATTAAAAATCAGGTGCTATGAGCCTCTTGATCCCTTTCTGCAATGGGGGGACGTTGTTGGGTGATTATCTATAATAAAAAACATTGGGTAAAGAAGCGGATAAGCATGAAAAATTATTGGCCACAAAAAAAAGGTATCCAAAACTGAACACCTTTTTTTAAAATATTTTAAAGCTAATAATTCTTATTGAATACCAGCAGTTTCCATCTGTCTATCAACCTTTTTCACTAAACCTTGTAAAGTTTTACCCGGTCCCATTTCAGTAAACGAAGTAGCTCCGTCTGCTATCATGTTCTTCATGATTTGAGTCCATTTTACTGGAGAAGTCAATTGAGAAATTAAGTTTTGTTTGATAATCTCAGGATTTCTAACTGGTTGTGCATTTACGTTTTGGTAAATTGGACAAACCGGGTTTTTAAATTCTGTAGAATTAATTACATCAGCTAATTCTTCTCTAGCTGGATCCATTAATGGCGAGTGAAAAGCTCCACCAACTGGTAAGATTATAGCTCTTCTTGCTCCTGCTTCAGTTAAAGCTTCACATGCTTTATTAACAGCATCAACTTCTCCTGAAATCACTAACTGTCCAGGACAGTTGTAATTCGCAGCAACTACTATACCTTCTGTATCGTTACAAATCTTTTCAACTACCTCGTCATCTAATGCAAGAATAGCAGCCATTGTTCCTGCTTTTGCTTCACATGCTTTTTGCATTGCTTGTGCTCTTTTTGAAACGATTTTTAAACCAGCTTCAAAAGAAATTACACCAGCAGCTACTAAAGCTGAAAGTTCACCTAATGAATGTCCTGCAACCATATCTGGAGCAAATTCTTCAGTAGTTAATGCAATAGCAACACTGTGTAAGAATACAGCTGGTTGCGTTACTTTAGTTTCTTTAAGTTCTTCGGCAGTACCTTCGAACATAATATCTGAAATTCTAAAACCTAATACAGTATTTGCTTTTTCAAACAATGCCTTAGCCTTCGCGTTAGAGTCATATAACTCCTTCCCCATCCCTGTAAATTGAGCTCCCTGTCCAGGAAATACAAATACTTTCATACTATTTTAAATTTGCAGATATTAAATTAATAAACTCTTTTCGAGTTGAATCCTTTTCAAACGCTCCTGTAAAAGAAGACGATGTTGTTGTAGAGTTTTGTTTTTGAACTCCTCTCATTTGCATACACATATGAGAAGCTTCAATTACTACTGCAACTCCCTTAGGCTTCAGGACATCTTGGATACAATCTCTTATTTCTGTTGTTAATCTTTCTTGTACTTGTAATCTTCTTGCGAAGGCGTCAACTACTCTAGGTATTTTACTTAAACCAACAATCTTCCCATTAGGAATATATGCGATATGAGCTTTACCAAAGAATGGTAACATGTGGTGTTCACACATCGAATAAATCTCAATGTTTTTTACGATAACCATTTCATCATATTCTTCATTAAAAAGAGCAGAGTTCATGATTTCAACTGGATCCACATCATATCCGTGTAAAAGGAATTGTAATGACTTAGCTACTCTTTCAGGAGTTTTCTCTAAACCTTCACGCTTCGGGTCTTCACCTAATGTACTTAGGATATCTTCGTAATGGTCGGATAATGAAGATGTAGTCTTCTCGTCGTATTCCTCGATTTTCTTATAGCCCATAATTATGCGTTTGGACCGTAGTACTCTACGTAATTATTTTCAGTTTCCATTAGCTTTAAACTGTGTAATTCAGCACCTTGCCCAAGAATATCTTCAGCAATAATGTTCCAAATTTCAACTGTTAAAACTTCTGTGCTACACATCTTCCCTTTTAAGAATGGCACATCCAAATTTAAGTTTTTGTGATCTAATACTTCAATGATCTTCTCTTGAAGCATTCCACTCAACCATTTTAAATCGATAATGAAACCAGTTTTCTCATTGATTTCACCTTTTACAGTAACAAACAATTCATAGTTGTGACCATGCCAGTTCTTGTTGGCACATTTTCCAAATACTTCTTTGTTTTGTTCCTCAGTCCAGTCTTCTCTGTACAACTTGTGAGCAGCATTAAACCGTTCTCTTCTTGTAAGTGTAAGCATCATCAAAATTTTGAATGACAAAAATACTACTATTATGTAGTGTATCTTCATTTATTAGCGATTTAATTCACTTGAATTTAGATAAATTAGTAATTGAGCCAAATCTTCTTTGTATTTTTGTTTTCAAATTGTGAATTATGATCGTAATTACGGGTGCCGCAGGTTTTATTAGTAGTTGTTTAGTAGCTCATTTTAATGAGTTAGGATATAAGGAATTAGTATTGGTTGATGATTTTTCTAGACCAGAAAAGAAAGCTAATTACGAAAACAAAACTTTTAAGGAGTTGGTTGACCGTAAGGATTTTATCAAATGGTTAGATGAGAACCAACGTTTCACACAGTTTGTAATTCATTTAGGTGCTAGAACTGACACGACTGAATTCGATAAAGATCTTTTTGATGAGTTGAATTTAAACTACTCTAAAGATGTCTGGAATAAGTGTGTTGAGTATTCTTTGCCTTTAATCTATGCTTCTTCTGCAGCCACATATGGTTTAGGAGAACTTGGATATGAAGACAATCATGAGATCCCAAAAGATCTTAAGCCTTTAAACCCTTATGGGGATTCTAAGAACGATTTTGACATCTGGGCTTTAAAGCAAGAAAAGAAACCGTTCTTCTGGGCAGGTTTAAAGTTTTTCAATGTTTACGGACCTAATGAATTTCACAAAAGCAGAATGGCTTCTGTAGTATTTCACACTTACAATCAGATTCAAAAAACTGGTGGCATGAACCTTTTCAGATCTCACAATGAGAACTATAAAGATGGTGAACAGTTAAGAGATTTTGTATACGTTAAGGATGTTGCGAAAGTGATTACTTTTCTAATGGAAAGCCGTAAGAATTCTGGTCTTTATAACTTAGGAACTGGTCAAGCTAGAAGCTTCTATGATCTTGCTTCAAATACTTTCAAAGCTTTAGGAATGGAACCAAAGATTGGTTTTATTGATACGCCTGAAGATATTAGAGGAAACTACCAATATTTCACTGAAGCTAATATGACTAAATTGATTAATGCTGGTTATGATGGTGGATTTAAAACACTTGAAGAAGGCGTTGAGGATTACGTGAAAAATCACCTTATTGGGACTAAGATCTGGTAAATAATTAGTGTTACGAAACATGTTCTTCGACTCCGCTCAGAATGACAATTGTTATTTCAGGCTGTATTGGAGCAGGACTATAATTAAAAAGTACAACATCAAACTAGACTTGTCATTCTGAGCGGAGTCGAAGAACACGCATCTACTTCTACACAGATAATAACAGTAAACAAGGCGTCTAGATTCCTGCCTTCGCAGGAATGACAACATACTCGCGCGCATGTTCCAAAGGACATGCGAGTGTATTGAACTTCTCGTCTTCAGACGAGTTTTCACAACATCATTACTTTTTCTTATTCTTTTTACTAGCTACAGCCAACGGATTAAAATCTATAGCCAATTGAATATAATGCTCTAAATCCTCTTCCATATCAATTCCTTCTTCGTCAACGAACACATAACCTTTCATTGCTCTTCCAGTGAAATTCATTTCTTTAGCTCCGGTTTTCTTTAGTGTTTCTTCATAAACTTCAGGACCAATCCTAGCCATTAATTCCCCTTTCACAATTCCAACACACATCTTATCATCGACCATATAACACAAACCTCCCATCATTTTTTTTGAGTGGTACGCTACTTTCTTATCCTTGAAAATTCTATCAATTCTATCTTCTAAATATGAGTCGTAAGCCATAACTTATTCTTTATTTCCTAAGCAGTATAAAAAGCCATTTCTGGAACCGATATATACTTTTCCGTAATGTGTAAAAGGTGTAGATTCAATCTCTCCTAAATCGATATGATCTAGTAATTTAAAGTTCATATCATAATCAAATTCAAAAAGGTAACAACCTCCATATCCGCATGCTAGGATTCGATTACCAATAATGATTGGTGTTGAAATACTTTTATGAATATTGTATTTAAACAACAATTTCGGCTGATGATATTTATGCAATAAATTCGGCCCGTCTACCATACCAGAATCTGTATTTATACTATCGTATTCGAATACATACATGTAATTATCAAGCGCACTTACAACACCTATTTTCCTTCCTAAAAAAACATCTGATTGATCATTCACAGAACAACTTCCAATAACACCTCCTTCCCATCCAGCGAAATCTACATTCCCTGTTGATAAATACCATTCTACTGCATCTTTAGGAGCCTTCTTAGGGTTTAACTTCAATACACCTCCTTGTCCATCAATGTATTGTTTTTCTACAGAAATTAACAAACAACTATCCTTCGTTACAATTGCACTTCCATCGATATCACTACCCACAAAGAAGTCCCAGTCAATAATCTTCTTCTTTATGTTATAACCATAAACATGTCCAGTTCCTGAAGCGGTATAGATTCTCCCATCAAATAAACATGGAGAACTTTCGGAAACCAAATTACCTCTGTGTCTTACCTTATCTAAGTCATTGTAAAGTAGTATCTGCTGGTATATCTGAGGTTTATAAATCGCATCGGCCTCTATCCTCCCCTTAACGGATGGATCAAAAACTGTGAAGTAGGAATTTTCAAATGCTAAATATCCTGTGTCATTTATAAACAATGCTGAACCATCTACATCTCTAGAATAACTAGCCGTTTGTCTGCAATTGTGTCGCCATAACTCCTTACCTGAAAAGTAAGAAATCCCTCTAAAACTATGAACTAAAGGATTATCTAGGTACTTACCATATCCCAAACGAGACCCTTGTGTAATAACCAATGCTTCTGCTAATGAATCTGGATTTGGATTCACCCAAATAGATCCTGATCCTTTTATTACATCTCCAAAATCATAATCCCAAACTAACTTTCCAGTTACAGCATCAATCTTTTTTAATTGATGAGAATAAGTTCCTTGTATAATGTAGGGATGATGATTTTCTTCTACTAATAATGGCTGACCAGTCCAACCGCTTCCATGCCAAGTCTTTTCACCGGATCTTCGAGAGATTGTTGTTTTACCACCTCCTAAGTTATGCTTCCAAATAACACTCAACTTATCGGGCAACGAATTTCCATAAAAATTCCTTTTCTCGTTTCCAAGAAAAGTAGAATTCACTACTTCAATTGTATTTGTACTGTCTAATGATTTTATTGTGGATTGCTGACTAATTACAGCTTGAAATGAAAAAAGGAAAACGACTAATAATAGTCTCATAGTTCCTTCTTGATCTCTAATAGGAAGTCTTTAACTTTTTGAAGAGAACTAACGATTTCTACTTCTTTTTTAGCAGCAGCCTTTCCTCCTTTTAACTTTTCCTTAGCACCTTGTAAAGTAAAACCACGATCTTTAACCAAATGATAGATCATCTTTAAATTAGATACATCATCTTTTGTAAACTGACGGTTTCCTTTCTTGTTCTTTTTAGGTTTTAAAATCGGAAATTCCTTCTCCCAAAAACGAACTAAAGACGTGTTTACATCAAGAATATCAGCAACTTCTCCAATTGAATAATAAAGCTTTACTGTTTCTGTTTCTTTGTATGGCACGGCTGATCATTTTAGTTAAAGCTAATATACTCAAACCTTATAGAGTTTAGATGTACTTTCGAAAAAGTTTTTGACAAGATGTTAGAAAAAGAATGTGTTCGGATTAAATTAATCCAACGAAGTTTTAATTTTAGAGGAAATATCGATCATCTCTTTGTACTGATGATAATCTAAATCGTTAAAGAAGAAGTTAGCTGGATCTATCTTTCTACCATCTCTAATTACTTCATAATGTAAATGAGCTCCAGTAGAAGTTCCTGTATTACCAACCAATCCAATTACATCACCTCTTTTAACCTTCTGACCTTTCTTTACTTTAAATGCACTCATATGAGCATATAAAGTTTTGTATCCGAAACCATGATCAATAATAACATGTTGTCCGTAACCCGTATATGATTTCTTTACGTTGAATACTACTCCATCTCCAGACGCGAAAATCTCAGTTCCTTTCTTTGCAGTAAAATCTACACCTGTATGCAACTTTAATACACGATAGACAGGGTGCATTCTCATTCCAAATCCAGAAGCCGTTCTAATTAAATTATGATTGTGTATTGGCTGAATACCAGGAACATGTGATAATTTCGCTGATCTTGTGTGTGCTAATTTTGTTATTCTATCAAATCCACTTTTATGAATACTAACCTGATCACTTAAAAGCGCAATCATCTTTGCAGATTTCAACATGATCTCCTTGTTCTCATATCCATTGAAAGCCTTAAACTCATCAGTTCCTCCAGAACCACCAATTCTTAAATTCTTAGATATTGGAGCGACACCGAAAATATCAGCATAAACAGAATCATCTCTTAATCTTAAGATGCTTAATTCCTGAGCTAAAACACCAACGCGCTCATTCATTATATCATATTCTTGCTCTAATTTTTCTTGAGAAGCCAACTGATCTTTAGCAATATATCTTGTTACAATTGGATAAGAAGCTACTATAAACACTAATGCTAAACCCAACGAAACTCCGATATGAAGTCCAGCTTTTCTAATACGTGCAAGTAGAGTCACCTCAACCTTATCGTATTCAAGCGTTTTATCGTTAAACTTAAAATTAGTCTTGCTCATTATTTATTACCTTTGTGGCATTAAAGCACTAGGTTAAGTGTGCAAAGGTAACCAAATTATTGAGGCTATCAAAAAAGCACTTCCCTGATAATGTTAACATATATTAAACTAAGGTTATGAACGCCAAGGAAATACGTCAGAATTATTTAGATTTTTTCAAATCAAAACAACACGATTTTGTATCCTCTACACCTATGGTAGTAAAGGACGATCCAACATTAATGTTTATTAATGCCGGAATGAATCAGTTTAAAGACATGTTTCTTGGTAATGCAGAGGTTAAATCTCCACGAGTTTGTAACAGTCAGCGTTGCCTTAGAGTTTCTGGAAAGCACAACGATCTAGAAGAAGTTGGAGTTGATACCTATCACCATACAATGTTCGAAATGCTAGGAAACTGGAGTTTTGGAGATTATTTCAAGAAAGAAGCAATCGCTTGGTCTTGGGAATTCTTAACTGAAGTTTGTAAAATAGATAAAGAGAATCTTTACGTTACAGTTTTCGAAGGTGCTGAAGAAGATGGTTTACCATTGGATCAAGAAGCATATGATTTATGGACTGAATTTGTTCCTAAAGAAAGATTGTTAACTGGTAACAAAGCAGATAACTTTTGGGAAATGGGTGCTTCGGGACCTTGTGGACCAGCATCTGAAATTCACGTTGATATTAGATCTGCTGAAGAAAAAGCAAAAGTTCCTGGAGCTTCTTTAGTAAACATGGATCACCCACAAGTTATTGAAGTATGGAACTTAGTATTCATGGAATTCAATAGATTGGCTAGTGGTAAATTAGAAAAACTACCTGCTCAACATGTTGATACAGGAATGGGGTTTGAAAGACTAGCAATGGTTGTTCAAGGAAAAACATCGAATTACCAATCAGATGTTTTCACACCTTTAATAGAAAAAGTAGTTGAGTATTCAGGAAAAGAATTTGGAGTTACTGAAGAAACTGATATTGCAATCAGAGTAATTGTGGATCACGTAAGAGCAGTTGCTTTTGCAATCGCAGATGGTCAGATGCCATCTAACACAGGAGCTGGATATGTAATTAGAAGAATTTTAAGAAGAGCTGTACGATATGGTTATTCTAAATTAAATGTATCAGAACCATTTATATATAAACTAGTTGATGTTCTTGCTGAGCAAATGGGTGAATTTTTCCCGGAGATCATCAAGCAAAAAGACTTAGCGAAAAAGGTTATCAAAGAAGAGGAGCAAAACTTCTTAAGAACTTTAGATAAAGGAATCAATAAGTTTAATGGATACTTAAAAGGATTAGACGCTAAAACTGTTGATGGTAAATTCGCATTTGAATTACTGGACACATTCGGTTTCCCTATCGATTTAACGCAACTAATTGCTAAAGAGCAAGGTTTTGAAGTTGATATGGATAGCTACCAAGTAGCGCTTGAAGAACAAAAAGCAAGATCTAGAAAAGCTACTGCAATTGAAGTAGAAGATTGGATTGTTGTAAATGAAGGTGAAGGAAAATTTGTAGGGTATGATAGCTTACAGACTGAAACTACCATCTTAAGGTATAGAGGAATTACAGCAAAAGGAAAGGAATTATTCCAAGTAGAACTAAACGAAACTCCATTCTACCCAGAAGGAGGTGGACAAACTGGTGATGCGGGAATCTTGATTTCAAATGGTGAAAAATTCGCTATTCACGATACAAAAAAGGAAAACGGAGTAATTCTTCATTTTATGAAGCAATTGCCTTCTAATCCATCTGATACTTTTGAAGCATCAGTTAGTAAAGCGAAAAGAGCTGCTACAAATGCAAACCACTCTGCTACACATTTACTTCACCATGCTTTAAGAAGTGTGCTAGGTGATCATGTTGAGCAAAAGGGTTCATTGGTAAACGATAAGAATTTACGTTTTGATTTCTCTCACTTCCAGAAGGTAACGGATGAGGAGTTAGCAAAAATTGAAACAATCGTTAATGATGCGATTAAGAACAATACTGATTTAGACGAGAATAGAAACGCTACTGTAGATGAAGCAAAGGCACAAGGTGCAATGGCTTTATTTGGAGAAAAATATGGTGATACTGTAAGGGTTATCAAGTTTGGTGATTCTGTTGAACTTTGTGGAGGAACACATGTTGAATCTACTGCTCAAATTGGAAAATTCATCTTTACTACCGAAACTGCAGTTGCAGCTGGTGTAAGAAGAATTGAAGCGATTACATCTGTAAAAGCTGACGAGTTTGTAAATAAGGAATTGACTTTATTAAATGATATTCGTTCAATTCTTAAAAACCCTAAAGACGTTAAAAAGCATTTAGAAAGTCTTTTAACTCAAAACAGTGCTTTAGGTAAAGAGGTTGATGCTTTGGTTAAAGCAAAGGCGAAAGGATTAAAAACTGAATTAATTGCTGCTGTAAAAGAGGTTAACGGTGTTAACTTTTTAGCAACTACAATAGACTTAGGTTCTTCTGATGCTATTAAAGATTTGGCTTTTCAATTGAAAGGTGAAATCGACAATTTATACCTTGTACTTGGTGCCGAGATCAAAGGAAAACCAAACTTAACTGTGGTTTTAAGCGAGAACTTAGTAAAAGAGAAAGGTTTAAATGCGGGTAATATCATTCGTGATCTTGCTAAAGAAATCCAAGGTGGTGGAGGTGGACAACCTTTCTACGCTACTGCTGGAGGTAAAAACGCAGCTGGAATTCCAGTGGCATTAGAAAAAGCAATCACTTATATTAACTAAAAGTCCAATGAAAAACCTAGCCTTAATAATTGCCCTAAGTATCACATTCTTCGCCTGTACTAAAGATGATACTACTAAAAATGAACCTCAACTAATATTCAAACTTAAGTTTGATCCTACGCAACAGCGTTTGGATGGATTAGGAAATGTTGCTTTGCTTCCAGATACACATGGTGCGCAATCTCCTAGTTTTAATACAATGAGTGCGCATTATATTGAATTAACGCCAAATAACTATACGTTACCCGGACAAGGTGTGAAAATCTTTAAAGGAAGTACAACAAGTGCTTACGGACAAGTTACTGTAGCTGGAAATAATCTTGATCCTATTGATTTTTCAAACGCAATTGTAAAACAAGAAGGAGAAGTGTTTTATTCTATTCCTTTAAAGGATGTTGCCAATGGAACTTATCCTTACGTTAGGGTCTCTGTTACCTATCAAAATTTTGATATCGTATACAAAGCTCAAGGTATAAATAACCTTTCTGGAACTGTTGCCTCATTTGTAGGATTTGGTCAGCGTTTGGATAATGTTCTTTTAAAGAATCAAAGTATTGCTGTTAACGACACCAAGCTACAAGGCTTCTGGGCTGTTGAAGATCACACCACAGGAATTACGCAAAGCGGACAAGCACCTCCTGGTGCTACTACTGTTCCCAATCCTTTAGCAGGAACTTCAGCAATTGCAGAAGGATCATGTTTGGTAACAGGAGTTTTCGACACCCCTTTTACCATTACCGGAAACGAAACAAGCGATATTACTATTGATCTTTCCTTCTCAATCAACAATAGTTTCGAATGGATCGACGTAGATAAGGATAATATTTACGAGCCTGAAGCTGGTGATCAAGTAATCGACATGGGGTTAAGAGGCTTAAAACCAATCGTTAGCAAATAAGCGCTGGATCGCTTATTCTCATTATAAAAAAAACATACACTTTTCTCGAATAAAACATTTGGCTCATCCAAATAAACGCTGTATCTTTGCCGGACATCGCGGGGTGGAGCAGTTGGTAGCTCGTCGGGCTCATAACCCGAAGGTCATAGGTTCGAGTCCTGTCCCCGCAACTACGAAGAAAAAAAGGTTCAGTTTTTACTGGACCTTTTTTTATGTCTATACTTTTTTGATTTGTCGTATTATTTACTAGGGGCCTGACCCTTAAGTTTACCTTTTATTAATTCTGAACTAATAAAGTCATCTTCACAACTAGTAAAAAAAACGTCCAAAAGCAGTGATTTCCGGTATCTTTTTAAAGTCACAAATCCCTATGCACAATGAAAAATATAGTGTTTTCATGAAAGTGTACGTCACCTAGTATTTTTAATTGGCGACTGTCACCGGCTATTTGAGAGTTGAAAAATGGAATAAGCTCAATTAGGAAATAACTTTAGATACATTTAAAATAAATTTACTACTGCTCCCCTCCTCAGATTCAATTGATATAGGAATATTATTAAGTTAGGGGGACAGTCCCCCAGTAAAGGATACGACAAACTGCACGAAATCACTCGGGACAGTCCTGAAATAAGAATTAAAAGGTGACGGACACCTTACTATATGCCTATACATTGCTAGTTTGCGGTATTCGGACTAGGGAACTCTCCCCCTTTTATTGAATCAAAAACCCAATGAGAATATTAGAGAACCTCAATTTGGCAATTTACAATTGTTAGTTATTCTTTGTAATAGACAAATTTTGATTCATAAATGAAGGTCGTTTCTGAATCAATAATCAGAGTCCCATATTTAAAAGTTTTATATTCAACAACCCATTTCACTTTGAGACCTTTATTATTGTAATACTTATGGTTGACTTCTTTTTTCACAAGATGCGTATTTTGGAAAGTTTCGCATAGCTCTTGAGTTAATAGTTGATTTTCATAATCATACAAAGTTACTATTGAATCAATTCTAGTTGATTTATCTCCAGGATCTACTTTATTTAAAGTATTAACCTTAGATATAATACGGTCCAAACTGTCATATTGATAATTATAAGACTCTTTCCAATTTCTTCCCAATGTATTGGTCTGCTTTAATTTTTTGACTTTTCCGTTTATACCATATTCAAATACCCATACGTCTCTCCAATTTAAACTATCAGTCTTAGTTACTTTTCTTTTCACACCTAAAGTATTAGAAAAAAAAGCTGTATCAATCCGGTTCAATGAGTCATAATGATATTCTAAGGATCCCAAATAATTATTCCCAGTAAACAACCTTCCTTTTTTATCATATACATAATATTCTTTTCTAGAATCAATAAAATTTAAGTTATTTAAACTGTCTTTAGCACCATAGACAATAGAAATTATGTTTCCCACTGAATCGTATGAATACTTAGTTAATTTTGACCAATTCGTATCATTAAAATCAGAATATGCATCATCATAATGGAAAGTTGAAGTGATTTTTCCGTCTCTATCAAAGAACGATATATCATTTTCATTTTCATAACAGACTTTCACTTTTGCAAAAGAAAAATCAGAATACGTGTATTGATTAGATTTAGGAAAATATTGTGCTTGAAGTTCATTTGAAATGGTAAATAATAGAAACACGACTAAAACAGTTTTAATCATAATTTAACTTTTTTTTATTCTGTGTTTTAATATAAACAAAAAATCATCAAAAGATACTTCAATTATTACTATAAAATTAAAAGGTGACGGATACTTGTTCTTTGACTTCTTCTATTCGTAATCATATTCATTATCTTCTACTGTGAATTTTTTATCCATCATATCAATAAAAGGTGACGGACACCTTTTAAAAGCACGACGAAACTCTAATACACATAGTAGTTTCAAAAGGAATTAGCACAGCAAAAAACGCCCTTTTTTGAAGCGTCCTTATTTAATTACACACACAGTTTTAAAATCAGCACCAACATATTTAGTAAAAAAAAAACTGGTGACAGTCACCAAAATAAAACGTATTAAAAAGATATACTACGCCTAATCACAGAGCCAAATAAAGCGTTCCGAAAACACTAGTTTTCAGAACAAGTAAATTAGAATTTAATCAAAGTATGTCCTCTTTTATTTTGATAGGAGTTCAATAACCAATTCCCTCTCTTTTTTGGAGTAATCTTTTGGCCAACATCGAAAGGGAGAAAGTACTATATGAAAATCATTTTTTATTATAAAAAAAGGATGAAAAGTGCAGATTTTATGGCAATTGTTATAGGATTTCCACTGCTTGTTTATTTTCTTTTCAAAGCGTTTATTTACATTTTGATAAACAATAAAATCCAAGGATATAGAATCGTTAAATACTTTTAGGTGATCAAAGTAACTAGATTTCGATGTTCGGGGTAATGCAGGAGCTGTATAAAATTCCAATTCAAAATCATTACTAAAAAACGATCTAATAGGAGCTATGGCTTCAGTTGCCCAATTGGAAACTTCGAAGCCTTCTTTGTTAAGTTCATATTCTTCATATACACATGGGGAATCTTCACAGGTTTCTTCATTAAAAAATTGGATTTTTCCATCTTGAAAATAAGAGATTTCTTGATGGGAAACTTGTTCTACCCCTGTAGTTATAAGAATTTCGGAATATGCAAGATTTCCATTTTCATGATAATGAAACCTACTGGCTGTAACTTCTCCTTTTGGAATTACATCATGCTTAGTTTTTATAACGCCTGCACCTTTCACTCTTATTGTACGATAAGGCAAACCACTTAAGGTTACCCTATCAAGGTACGTAACTACATCGCCTTGCTCTGTATGTTCTTCAATTTCAAATAGGTGTTTAAGCCCTTTTATAAAGTCGTAAGATTTTTTAATGTCCCCTTCGTATTCTATGATTTCAATTAGCTTCCCGTCTTTAAAAGTTTTATCAATCGTTCTAATTCCATTTTCAAAATAAGCAGTTCTAATTAGCTCACTATTCTCGTTGAAAACCTGAGTTTCTATCACTTTACCACTATCGTTTGAAAACGCAATTGCAGCAATTTTTGATGTGTCTTCTCTGAGTTTAAATACTGTTTTCTTAGCACTTAAATTTGAATATGAAAAAGAAACATAGTTTAAACAACTCTTATCAATACAGTTATATTTAGCTGAACCTCCTCTTTGTTTTTCAGCATCCTTTTCCATATCGCTACATTGAGAAAAACAGGATTCATTCAGGTAAATCCCATCCAAAACATTCTGGCTTTTCAGCTGAATTGAAAGCAATAAAATAAAAACGATTAGTCGGTTCATATTTAAATCTAGATAATTTTCCTCTTTTTAACTATTGAAATAATGAATAAGAAGTTAAATCACATCCTACACTTATAATTAAATAGGAACGCTCACTTTTAATTAATTCATTGTATGGTTACTGTGTGGGACACAAGACACAGTCTTGCGCCAGCGTAAGTTCAGTTAAAGAATTCAAATAAAAAAGAAAACCAGACTAGATCAATAACCACATGGTAAACGACTATAATTCACTTATCAATTTTCATCGTTTTATGAGTGCTTTTATAAACTAAAGACGTCGCTTAGCGAGACGTCTAGATTCCTGCCTTCTCAGGAATGACAAAAAAAGGAAAATAAAAAACGGGGTAAGGCCTCCCTAGTAAAGAATACGACAATCAGTAAATCAGATCGTAATTATTACATCCTTTGACACAAGAGGATCAATTAAATGGGGACGTCCTGTGTTTCGGTTACCCAAAAAGGGTACCCCTACATTATTAACGTAGGGGTATCCCGATTTCTATTGATCCTTTTTTAGTTTTCTTCTGATGAAGAATAATGCGATTATTCCTGCGATTATTAGAGGCCATACATTTATTAAGAAGATGATGAAGAGTTTTAATCCGTCCCATCCGTTTGCCAATCCTTTTAGATATTGATTTTCTCTCGTAAAAATGGGTTGTTCCACACTTTGATAAAATTCAATTTTTAAAGTACTTAAGCTTATCTGATCATTCATTTTACGAAATTGAGATTCTGCACTTTCTATTTCTTCGCGGATATATCCTGCCTTTTGCTCTATCTCTAATACGTCCTTGATATTCTTAGCTTTCTTTAAATGCTCGATGTACTTTTCTTCTACTAGTTTTTTAGTTCTGATCCTTGATTCTGTATCGACATATTTATTCGTCACATCCACAACTTTGATATTCTTCTCTTCTATCTGATAACCTCCATTTGAAATCGAATCTAATAATGCGTATAATCGATCATTTGGGATTCTAATTTCCAAATCATTTCTGATAGACCAGCTTGAGTTTGTTTGTTGCTCAAACGATACATATCCACCTAACTGAAATGCGATTGCTTTTATCCGTGCATCTGTAGACTGGAAATCATCTGTTTTAAACCGAATACTTCCCGTCTTAATAAGCTTTCGATTTTGTAAAGCAACATTACCCTTATCGAGTAATTTGTTGTTATCATTCCTGCTTAAATTGTTAGACGCTTTTGAAGTTTCTTGTTTCTCATTCGAGAAATCTGGGGAGTTAGCAATCTTCTCTTGTCCGCAACTAATTATTAATCCTGTTAATAATAATCCTGAAATTGATTGAAATAAGTTTTTTACCATGACTTTTTTTTTTGAGTTTTGTCTAACTTACAGAGTCATTGGCGTTTTCGCTGTGAAATTCTTTGTAGAGCATTTGTAAACTGTTTTACAAAAGGGTAAAACGCTGTTTTTTAGATATTTATTGAAAAAAGAAATCACATACTTCAATCAGCTAAAAACTGAAATTGCACAGAAAATGTGTACTGAATTTTCGATGAGCTCATCTGAAATTTCGGAATGGAAGGGTGACGACATTGTTTTCTTTCAAGAAGAACTTGAAAAATCGGTAAATGGAAGAATAAGTTCAAAGTGGTTTTATACTCATATGAAATCCCAAAGTGAACAGCTTCCTCGAATTGATGTGCTCAATTTATTATCCCAATTTTCGGGGTATCAAAACTGGACAGAATTTGCAGGAAAACAAACTGATCCTGAATTACCAAGAAAGGCGAACATCACAAAGAAAGTGTTATTGATATTTGCTTTCATTTTTTCTGTTTTATTGATTATTTTATTCTCTAGAACTCAAGGAAATTATACAATTCAGATCATTGATTTTGATACAAACAAAGCGCCTAAAGAACAAGTTCAATTTGAATGGCTGCAGAATGGAGAGTCTTCCAAATTATTAACTACAGATTCCTTGGGTAGAATTACTTTACCGATCAACGAAAGTAGAAATTCGATTATCGTAAAATCGCCTTATTACAAGAAAGATACTATTGTTAGAATCATCGAAGCTGAAGGTGGAGAAATATTTAAGATTAAGACTGATGATTACGCTTTGATGGTGGATTATTTCTCAAGTTCTCGTGTTGATGATTGGAAAAAAAGGAGAAATATTCTAAAGAAGATATTTCACAAGGAAGTAAAAGTGATCGAAGTAATAGGAAACAATATTGGTGTTGAGTTTTATAATAAATCGGAATTCATTAATAGATTAACACTGCCTTTGAGTAGTTTAAAATCACTCGATATACTATCTATTGAAAGACAAGATGGTAAAATTATTAATATGCGCGTAAAACGAAAATGAGAGGATTAGTATACTATATCGTTTTGATTGGATGTTTACTTTCTTGTGGTCAAGAAGAAATGCAAAGCCCATCCTCATCTTCAAAGTCAGAGAATTCTTTAGCGAAAGTAAGTAGGGAAAGATCTGATGAAGTAGAGACAACCGTTTTTGCGAAATTACAAGATTCTGATAGCGAAGTTCTACCAGAATTATCTGAACATGTATTGGTGAAATTACAAGATATTAAAGAACTTCAAGCCTTATATCATAATCCTGAGATTGATAAAGAAATGAAATTTGAAATTGCTGAAGCGCTCAATAAAATCAACAATGAAGTTGATTTATTGAAACCGGAATTACAAATAAAAACGTTTGATCAATTAGAGGGTATTCAATCTAATGAGTTGGGCTATTTTGGTGTATTTAAAATCGAAACCTCTTCAGGAATTCAGGAGGTGAAAATTGGATATCAAAATCAAACCAATGATGAATTGGAATTGGTTATTTTGAATCTTAAATAACGCATTTTTATAATATGACTGAACGATTAACAGATAAAGACAAGAAAGTACTTCAATCTAAAATTACCATAATACATCAAGCCTATTTTATGGTATTAATGATGATGTCAATTGTTATTTTAGGTGGAATTGTATCTTTCAAAAAAATTCCATTCCTAAATCACAACTTCTTAGCGAGCTCTGTAATATTCGTACTGATTTCAGTATCCATTTATGGATTTTTCTATTTGAGAAGTCTAAAAAAACCAACGGCTAATCTGCAAGCAGGTGAAAAGAAGGTAAATATGGGACTCGTAACTAATAAGGAAAGAGATGTCAAGTATGGGACCTCCGGTAGTTTTATAGCTAACACCGTTTTAACTCCCAAGTTAATTGATTACTATATTTTTATAGATGACCTTAAACTATACGTTGATAAAGAAGATTATCTAATACTTGAAATCGGAGATCAAGTTCAAGCTTCGAGATCAATTGTTACCAACGAGCTTATTGGTTTGGAAAAATTGACATCTAGAACAAATACTTAATTCGCCAAATAAACCCCAGTTACATAATAAATTACAGTAATTATAATTAGTAACGAAGTCTTCTTTAAGAAGGGTTGTCATTAAAAAAAAGAGGCTTATCATCTAACCGCAGTACAATTATTTGTTTAAATCACGGCGCTTAAGCCCTTCGACTCCGCTCAGGGTGACGAAAACTCACTTATACTTATTATTCATGTCACCCTGAGCGGAGTCGAAGGGCTTAAGTGATATTTTTACCAAAATAAATTGGTCCAATCT
>CAWVWF010000021.1:0-27191 GCA_963933885.1 uncultured Flavobacteriales bacterium
CGCTATTTTACCTTGAGAATATTCTTCTCTTGGTGTTTCACTTCGTTACTCCCCACTCCACAGGAGAAAGGTTGAAATAAGTAACATATCATTTTCAAAGGACTTCCCGAGTTCTAGTTAAAAGCCTAGATAAGAGTCATGCCACCTCTATAACGATTGTCTTGTAGCCAGTAAGCAAGTAACCGCTACAATCTTTAACTAGTAGACGCTACACTAGATTTTGACAATATTGTAAGATCTCATCACTTCATCAGTGGTTCATTTGCATTCATCTCTCTTATCCATACGTGACTTGTCTAGCAAGCCTTTTATTCATACTACTTTATTATATTTTGGAATTCATGTACCCTTCCGGGGACCCCTTTTCGTTCAATACCGATCCATTACTGGATAAGCACCGAGGGGTTGTTTACTCCCTGTTCTTGCAAACCGAGAATGGTGGGCCTACCACCATCTTTTAACCAACATTCAGATTCAATACAAAAGAATCTGATTCACGGCACACTACGTCCCCAACATTTCTGTTTATTTCGTAATTTCTTGGACGTGCGTATATATCAGAGATTATTTATTTAGGTAACCAAGGAACTACAATATGTTATGTAACAGTTGTTTTTTTAAGTACTTAAAGGTGGTCTTCCTCTAGTTCTCACACCAACATATCTTCCTTTAATCTTTGAAATAGAATCTATAAATTCTTCGTTTCCCAATGGGATTCCTCTCTTTGTGAAAAGTCTAATTTGTTCCCAAACCTCATCTAGATCTATTCTAGCTGTAAGGTATTCCCACCAATTATCTACCTGGAAGTACTTTGAGAGTTTATGGAGATATAATGTCGTTTTGCTCTTCCTATAATTCTAATGTAGATATTTTAGAATAGGTCTATATTTTTGTGCTACTAATTCCAGTACCGTAAACAATAAGTTTATTTATGTTTTTTATAAAGTATACGGCACCTAGTATTTCTAGATAGTTATATATGAAACGAGTAAAGTTATCTTTTTATAATTCGTAAAGTTTTAAAAGAATTATAGCTTTGAATCTTTAGAAAGTAAACCCCGTTTTTTAAATCTTCTCCAAAACGAGTATTAACATCCAAAGGATTTATCCACCTAATAAAACCACCCGAACTACTGAATAATGACACTTTTACATGTTGAATTGTTGCAACTTTTAGAGTAAAATAATCACGACTAACTACAGGATAAACAAAGCCTAAATCCAAACTTAATATGTTGATACTCTTTGTTGGAGAATATGAAAAACTTCCATTAAAATCAGTTTGTTTTAAACGGTAATAAGATTCCCCTTGAAATGGATACTTATCAATAAACTGATATTCAATAGCATCCGAAGAGTTTCCGTTCCCTTGCACTTCACCCACAACTGTCCAAACGTTCATGTCAATAGATTTCTCAATACTAAAAAAGGAATTCCCAATTTCCGACACCGTAGTCCAATCTACCTGAATTTCAGTACTCGAATTAAGACTAACATCATATCTAACAAGAGAAACAGGTAAGAGAGAAGTTGTGAATACTTTTATTTTCACATGATCAACCCTAGGCTTTGTATTATTAGAAGTAGCTACTACTTGTAAAGACACCCCAAAGTTGGGATCATTAATATCTTCTGCTGTTAAGGTTGTACCCCACATCTCAAATTCCCCCCCAAAACTATTGTAGTTGTCGAGATCAACACTGAGCCAAGCATCTCCTAAAGACATGTTGCTTCCTTCCTCAACCCCTAACACGTTTAGTAATCGAATAGAGTTATCTATACAACTACCAGCAGCTAAATTCCTATCTATTTCAACTTCAATCCCGCTAATTACTGAACCCGGGGGTATGTTAAATCCAAATCCCTTGAATCGAACTAAATCGGATTCTTCTGTATTGTCAAATGAATTTGTAGTTATTTCACAATAAGTATCGTTTTGAGAAAATGCGGAAGTTTCCGTATTCCAATTACTGTTATCTCTATTTACCCCTACATATGTGGAAGCACCAGTTGATTGATATTGAGCAACAAGAAAAATTGTAGACAATATGAAATAGTAAATAAGTAGAACTTTCTTATTAATTATTTTCATTAACAACATGGGATAATTGAAACATATAGCTTATTAAGCATTAGCAAGATAGAAAGGATATTTAACATTTCACTAGTTTCATCGATCAGTAGCTAATTATTTCAGACTAACACTTTATTTTTGGAGTTGCTACCTTTATTTAGACACAAAAATATATATCTATTTCAAAAGGTGACGGACACTTCATGAAAAACCAATACAATGGCATAGTTAACAGCGTCTTACACTAATAAATAAACGTATAAAATCACTGGTTATTGACAGTCTTAGTCTGTCCTAAAGTTTCCATAAAAACAAAAAGCCTGCAAGTTAAAACTTGCAGGCTTTTTTTATGTACACGATACAGGTGAAGTATCGAACTTTTTGAAGGAAGATATAGAAGTTATTCTTAGAGTGTAATTATTTTATAAGTCGCCAAAACAGATAAATTTACTTAGTTCTGGCGAATTATAAAACAGATATGTCAGAACTAGTAGGTAACTCTTTAGTTATGAAAAATACTTCCCCCTAATTCCCTAGGATTCCTTTTTGAAATGCCTTCAATATAGAAAAAGTATATTCTACATCTTTATCTAACTTTCGAGCCCAATCTTTTGCAATATTGGATTCGGATTCAATACCTAAATTTTCTTGCAACACTGACATTATTCTTGAAGATAATTTCTCTGATTTAAGAATGTAAATTTTAGCTTCTCTTCCTAGAACTTCTGCTGCAATTTTAAGTTCATCAAATTCTTCATTCTCGGGAAAAATATCATTATGTTTTTCAACTATTTCATCCCATTGAACTTCGTAGTAATTTTCAATGATTTTTAATATATCTGCCAAGTCATTTTCTCGTTCTTCTGGTCTATCACTCCATGAGATTAACTTCTAAATAATCATTCCCGATAATGCTGGGACATTTGCTATTTTATCTTCGATTAATACTTCTTTTGGGTTATTAAGAACCTCTTTAAAACCTAATACATGCAAATCAATTGAACGTTCACTAAAATTAATTGTATCATTCTGTTCTATTTCTCCGAACGGCAAAATATCAATTGCTATTTTGTAGGCTTCAGAATAAAAAGTCCACGGTGCCTTTACCTTATTGTAGCCTTTTTTCTCAAACGATTTTGTGATTTCTTTAAACTCATCTAGGGAAGAAATCATGATTGCAAAATCAATATCTTTTGTACCACGAGGAGGATGTCTATCCTTATGCATAATTTGTAATGCTACCGCACTTGCACCAATTAAGTAATAAGGTACTTTATGATGAACCATTATTTCATCTATATCATCAAAGACTTCTTTGAAAAATGGGATTGAAAGATCTTTATAGGTTTTTTTCGATGTGCTCATTAAATATTATTTCAGCTGTTTCTTTATTTCTTTTACCTCCTTCATATATTAAGTCGGCATAAACAATAAGTGGTGGTACCACTTTATCAACTCCATCCACTTCCCAAAACATCTCCATTATAGTTAATTCACCATCTTCTTTTGGCATTATTCTATAATTCTTTATTAGGTCTTTTTGAGCTTCCTTAGTGTATAATGTGTACTTCTCAGGTCTTAGGTAGTTCGTTAAAAGATCAGCTCCTAACTCTCCTCCCCATTGATTCTGATTTCTATCAAATTGAATTTCTCGCCATTCTCCCCTTACGGTAAAGTTTCCTTTTAGAAGTTTTGGTCTTAAATCAGTATTATACCCTTCTACCCATCTATTGAATAATTCCAGTTTGTTTTCCCACAAATACGCTTTGTTATTTAACGGTATTATATATCCTGTCTCTTTTAATCCTTCAATAACTTGTGGAATTGTTCCAAGTGCAACGTCTGTAGCTTTAGCTATTTCTCTTTGTGTTTCATTGATTAAGGTTTTGTTTCTCAATAAATGAAATATTACTTTCAATCCTGTTTAGTAAATGCTCTATTACCTTTTGCTACTTTTGTTTTTGGTCCTCGATTGACATCTACAAATTCATACAATCCATTTGCTTTCATGTAAGCATTACCATTTTCTTCTAAATAGTTGATCTCATGCTTAACTAATTCTTGCTTAACTGCGGGGAATAGGTTTTCTGCTATTACAATTATTTTTTTGTGAATGTTTTTCTGCTCTATCAAATCTGGAATCTGATAGCTTCTTAACTCTCCTCTACAAAACACTACATATTTTTCCTTTCCAATCTTAAGAAATCCATCTTGTGGTCCTGCAGGGGTGTATTTCACATTTAACCCATGAAGTAGGGCAAAGTCATTTACTTTTCTAATGTACATATGTTCACGTTACGTGAACAAATAAAATTAGTGAACGAAAATATTTAAGTAGGAAATAGAGGGGGAATTATACACTACTTGACATCTGAATTAACTAGAAATAAGTTGATTTTTCCTCATTACTATTTCATCGGTTATCCCCTTCTAGTTTTATTAGAATCGAATGTATTTTGCATTTTTTTGGGAACAAAGTAGGAATCTATTGCCATTAATCGTTTTTTGAAACTAAAAAAACACCTAACAATTTCATTATTAATGTGTTAAAAAGTACCCCGAATGGGTGAAGGATCGAACTTTTTGAAAGAGGATATAAGGTCAATTTTAGAGATGTAACATTCTATGGAAGTTTGATTGAAAACTGTCCTCAAAGAACGTAACGATCGAATATAATTGGTATTCAGGACAAAACCAACCACATCAAAAAAGCGTAAAAGAGCCATCATTCTCAAAACCTGACTAAGATTGTCAAAAACCAGTGATTTTACACGTTTTAAGCCCAAATTTTTAAATTCATTTAGGACTTTTTCTGAAGGTTAAACTCATCGCGTAAGATTAAATAATGACATACCCTATTATTTAAATGGGTAATATGTTAAACTTTAAAATCTAGACACGTAAGACGTGTCTAGATTTTAAAGTTTTCCAACTAAATTTTTCTTTAAGTTTATATTACCTTAATGACCTTTTATTATGAAACTATTTAAATGTATAGTCTTAGTTGCTATTACTCTTTTTTGCGGAACTCTTAACGCGCAAGAAACCGCTACCCTCCCTCCTTATTATCATCTATTGAATGCTGAAAAACCAAACATCCATAAAATAATGGCTGCGTATGATGGGTATTATAAAACTCATGAATGGGTGAAAAATGATTACACAAGAGCTTACAATTCTTTTGTAAGAAGTTATCCTATTTATACGTTCAAGTCAGATGGTTCACCGATAATTCCTGCAGGTAGTGTTTTTGATTTAGGCACTGATAGTCCTGATGAAATGCCTCAAACTTATACTAAAGAATGGAAAGCATTACCCGTTAAAATTGAACGATCAGATTGCTACTACACAGGGCAAAATGGGGTAGTTCGAAGTATTGCTGTTCATCCAACTAATTCAAACATTGGATTAGCAGGAGGAATGAATGGTGGGATTTGGAGGACTACAGATAAGGGACTTACTTGGAGTGAAAGTCTAATAAAAAACCTACCACTCGTTGGCTTAATTAATAAAATAGTATTTGCTCCAAGTAATCCTAGTGTCGTTTATGTTGCTTCGAATGCAGGAATACTAAAGAGTACTGATTCAGGACTTTCTTTTGCTATGACAAGTATCGATTACACTTCTAGTTTTCCCAACATCGATTATGGCGGAGATGATTATAGGAAAGAATACATGTTTGTTGACGTTTCCCCTACGGATGAAAATATTGTCATTGCAAGCGACATTAATCCTAACGGTTTAGTGTCTACAATTGCTCGTTCAACAGACGGTGGTCAAAATTGGACCTCAAATTCAAACTTCGGATATAAGAACTTCACTATTGATGTGAGATTTCATCCTACAAATCACAACATTGCTTACACTTTAATCTTTGAAAATGGAGATATTAATTTTTACAGATCTATAAATGGTGGTCTAAATTTCACAAAAGTAACCAATGGGTTTGCCAATTTCACTAACCCAAACAATAAAGAAATAAGAGGGAAAATTGCCTTAACAATAGCACAGCCAGATTTAGTAGCTTACTATTTAAATGTAAGTGATGATGGTGTTGGTTTTTATAAATCAACGGATGCCGGAGTAAGTTGGGGGAAAACCTGTTGTGGAGGTTCTACTAACGTAGTAAATAAATCGGCAAATGATCGCGATTATTTTGGTGAAGGCTTTAGTGCTGTTCAAATAAGATGGGCTACAGCATTTGCAATTTCAGATGTTAATCCCAATTTTGTTGCTGCTGCCACAAACGTTCAACCTCGTTTTTCTTTTGATCAAATGCAAACATGGTATTGGACCGGTAGTCAAACAAGTATATCCGGAAGACCACAAATTGTAAAGAATAAATCAGATAATTGCGGAACTGATATTCATGGGGATATTCAGGAAATGATCATAAAAGGAAATGATATTTGGGTAGCAAATGATGGAGGTATTGCGATCTCTGAAGATGGAGGCATAACCTTTAAAGAAAGGGCCGATGGATTGCCAATTACAATGGCCCTAGGCTTTGATATGACACCAGGAGAAAGAGATGTAATTGTGGTAGCAATGGACCATAACGGTGTTGCAGTAAAAGACATTGATATTTACGGAAGTGAGTGGAAACCACTTGGTGGGGGAGATGCCTCAGGAGCTTCAGTTAACCCCATTGACGATAGTTGGCTTTATGCTCGTCCAAGTGGAGACAACATCTTTAAACGTCCAGCTGCAGGACCTTCTCATGGCCACCCTTCTTACAACAGTGCAAAGGGAATAAACTTTGGCTCGGGATATCGTGATCGATACAATAACGTGCAAGTTCACCCTAATGAATATTATACTTTATACACCATTGATTACAACAATTATAAGGTGAAAAAAAGTACGGATAACGGAGTTACGTGGTCATCTATTAAAGATTTACAACCTGGAAACGGTTGGTCGTATTCCGAGGTGAAAATTAGCTCATCTAATCCAGATGTAATATATGTCTCAGATGAAACAAGTGGCAGTAATGCTTTACATAAATCTAGTGATGGAGGAGGCAGCTGGACCTCTGTCATGCCAAGCCTTACATCTAATTACAAAATTAGAAATATTGAAATTTCAAGTAACGATCCTAACATTACCTGGGCAAGCGCTAATGGAAGCTTACCAAAAGTTTATAAATCCACAAATGGAGGTGTAACATGGAATGATTACTCAACGGGCTTAGGAGGTTATTCTATTTATTCTATGATTCATCAAAAAGGAAGCAACGGAGGAGTTTATGTTGGTACTTTAAACGGTGTTTACTATCGAGATAATACAATGAGTAGTTGGGAAAAATACGGTGGTGACTTACCTGGAATAAGCATAAACTTTTTGAAAATAAATTATGCAAAAGGTATCATTCGTGCGGCAACAGGAAGAGGTATTTGGGAAAATGATGTAGCAACAGCATCCACTCCAGAAGCTGTTGCTACATCAAGTTCGCAATCTACAACTTGTGGTAGTTCTACAATTGAATTTGCGAGTAACTCTGTGATTTCTAATTCGAATAAAACTTTTCTCTGGACATTTGAGGGCGGAGTTCCTTCAACTTCAACAAAATCTCGTCCAAGTGTATCCTATCCTTTAGCAGGATCTTTCGACGTGACTTTAAACGTTACCGATGGCAATGGGACAAGCACACAAACTCTAACAAACCATATTACAGTCTCTGGAAGTTGTACGGCAAGTGCAGAAATAGCGCTTACTGATGTAAATGGGTTAGGAACAGCGGCCTGTATTCAACAAGCTTCACTTGACGTTGAGGTTTATAATAAAGGTTTACCAATGATAACGACTTACTCAATTTCGATATACTTTAACGATCAACTTCATGAACTTAGACCGGTTACTACATCGCTAGCTTCAGGATTGACCGAAACAGTTAGTTTTAACAATTTGGATTTAACTGGTGTTGCAAAAATTGAATTAATAGTTAGTTCTCCGAATGGAGTTAGTGATAATGTTTCGGATAATTCAATTGTTAGCTATATTCCAACAAATGAAATTCTAGTCCCTAGTGTATCAACTGTAAGTTATAGCTCAGCATACAACACACAAACACCCGACAAAATTTTTGACGGAGACATTAATACTATTTGGCACAACAACTGGGCGGCTAACGCACCACTTCCACATGAAATGGTATTTGATTTGAATTCAAGTTATAATATTAGTTCTCTTGAAATGCTTAACAGACAAGATAATTCGAATGGAATGTTAAAAGCTGTTGAAATATACACCAGTAATGATGGCACTACATGGGCAGGTCCTTACAATTGGACATTTGACGCTGTTACTTCGTGGCAAACAGCAAGTTTTGCTAATAGCACCTCATTTCAATACCTTAAATTCAAAATAATTTCAACTATTTCAACCTTTAGTGATTGTTCAATTGCCGAGATGAAATTTCGGGGTTGTGCTGACGTAATAACGATTATCAATAATGTAGGAAATGATGACTTAATTAAAATATTTCCTAATCCTACCTCTCAAAATTTACAAATTGAAGGTTTACAGCCAGGTATGAAAGTGAGGGTCATGAATAGTATAGGATTACTCATTTATGAAGGGGAAAGCAATTTAATTCCAGTTAGCAATTATTCATCGGGAACCTATTTTTTACAAGTGATAGATCGTAACAAGATAATTGTAAAAAAATGGATGAAGATGTAGTGTTATCGGTAGAACATTGGTGACGTACACTTCTGGAAACCAGACATGAAATAAGGGGACAGTCCCCTAGTAAACAATATGACAATCCATGAAAAATAAAAAGCCTGTAAGAATTAACTTACAGGCTTTTTTTGTACTCCCGACGGGAGAGAATTTGAACCAGATTATTCAATTTTTAAAAAAACTGAAAACTTAATTTAGTTAACGTCACATCCGAAACCTCAAGCTGTCCCCTTCCCGTTCTTATATCAAACATAGTGAAATAACGTGTCAAAAAACACCCTTTTCTGACGCGTTAAAAAGCTTTCTAACACCTATCAAATTGTACTTTAGTTGCTTTGTATGAGCAGGACTGTCCTCCTGTTTTCTGCCATCTCACTGCCACCAAAATGGAGATAGTATGGGTATCGTTCTAGGACAAAAACAGTGCTTTTTAGATAAGATGCTACCAGAAAAATTTATTGATTAAAAAAAAACCCTTAAAAGCAATCTAAGGGATTGTAAATACATTTGTTAATTAATTAGATAAAGCTCTTTACTCGTGCTAGTTATAAAGTCAATTGTTAATTTCTTACCACTTGGTAAGGTATGATTAATTGCGTTACCACGTTGTAATGATAAGAAAAGTCCTTTAACCTTTTCATCTGTAAAAAATGAATCTGCGTTAAAACTACCATCATCTGCAATTGTCATGAATGAATGTTGAATCACCTTTTTATTTATTAAATCATTATTGTCATATAATGTATATACAAGTAGAATACCACCCTTATTGTTTTTGTCAGCATCCCATGTTATTGTGTTACCAGTTCGGTTACATTTAACATCATGCATATTAACCGTAGAATTAGGATGTGATATACTAATTTTCTTAGGCACATAATACGAATAATCCGATTTACCATTTGATGTACTTACGCTAAATGATACCGTGCTACCAAATAAAGAATTGTCGGTAAATAATTGGTCGACAATATAACAATTTCCACTCACCGTTGATAATTCAGATTTAAATTCATTGTTAGCAATGTTGATTGTCAAACTATCACTACATAGTGAACTACCACTAGAAATTTTATACTTACCGTCACCAGCGGGCTGAGTCATTACTTGCGCTTCTAAATGCGAATAAATTTCTGTAAGTCTATCAATTTCTGAATTTGAAATTTCTTTATCACTGTTAGTAAATTGGATTATATTCTTAGGTTTAACACAACCAATAAGAGCTACCACACATGTTATTATTAATATAGATTTTTTCATTTTAATTTAGTTTTAATTATTAATAACAAGTTCCAAGTCCTGTTGATTGGTCTATTTGAATATTCCATGAATCACAACTAACAGTATTGTGATAACCAACTGGATATTGTGTTACATTAGCTTGTGAACTCTGAAACCAGTTGCACTGATTGGAATAAGAATCACAATTAACTGTGTTTCTCTGTATGTATCTTATAAATATTTTATAAGGTTCATCCGCTGGCACTTCAACATTAACACAGCAGTTACCAGCCATATTACAATCAATTCCAGAACTGAATTGATTTAATAATTTACCACCATCGTCGTAAGTTGTACCAACTACTTGAACAAAAATAACACCTTCACCTTGATTTACCAATTGTGTTGGTGAATTAGGCAGGCATTGAGAAAAGCTTCCACTCGTGCTAAAAGTCGCAGTTTCTACAGCTGGTCTACTATTATGACAGCTATTAACATTAGACATTAAAAGGACTAACGCACATGCCGGGGCACATAGGTTGAATATACTTTTTCATACTGAGTTTTTTTTAAATTATAGTGTAAAACTAAAAGAAATCACAAAAATAATCAAAAGTATTACAAAATAAATTTTAATAATACTTTTTAGTAAACACAAGTTAGTAACAGTCACCAAATCAAAAGTTGTCTCGACGACTTCTGTTTTAATAAAGTATAAAACCTCAACTAACTCGTAAACAACAAGTTGATAACCCCTGTTAAATTGGTTTTTGATAGGTAGTAATTAAAAGGTGACACTTTATAAAAAACAAATACAATCGACTATTTAACAGCGTCCTATACTGGAAATAAGGGTCAGAAATAGAAATAAGGGTCAGGCCCCTAGTAAAGAATATGACGAATTAAAGAAACTATAAAAACAAAAAGCCTGCAAGTTAAAACTTGCAGGCTTTTTTATGTACACGATACGGGTGAGGTATCGAACTTTTTAAAGGAAGCTATAATAGCGATCTTAATAAATAGAATCAATCCTCAAATATTTACTTTATTAGGTTAACTCGTTGAACGTTGTTACCAGCTTCGACAGTCACGATATAGTAACCTTGTTTCCAAGTAGAACTATTAATTACATGATTAAATTTAAGACCTTTTGATCCATAAGCCAATCCTGTATATATTAATTGACCAGTACTTGTGTAGGCTTTAACATTTAATACTTGATCAACCTCAGAAACGATTGAAACTGCTGTAGTAACTTCATTATTTACTGCTGATACTGAGAAGGATTGTGGACTAGCTGGTTGAGCGTCACACGATCCAATCAATTCCCAACAGTCTGTCCAATATGTTCCAACACCTGGCTCGTAAGCCCATGCTACTCCAGAACACCATCCTCCGACAGTACAGTTGTATAAATTCCCTACGTTTTGAATTTGATCATTTGTATAAACGGTATTTCCTTCTACATAAATTGGTTCTGTACAACCTCCTCCTGTTGAAACTGTTTTAACAACAAATCCAACCGAAATAGCAGTGGTGTTTGCTCCTTCGTTATCGAAAGCAACAGCTGATAGACTATAATTACCAACTGCTAATCCTAACAAATCATAATCATAAGGTGCAACGGCATCTTCTCCTTGGTATACTCCATCTAAGTAAAACTCCACTTTGGTGATTGAACCGTCAGAATCAGTGGCATTGGCTGTTACTATAACAGTTATACCTTCATCAAACTCTTGTGCAGCTGTTGGACTAGTCACAGAAACTGTTGGTGCTACATTTCCTGAAATTGAATTTACAGTAACACTCGTGACACTCGAAGTTGTACTAGCACCTTGGTTATCAGTAGCAACTACAGTTAAACTATAAGTTCCCACTGCTAGTGCTCCAAGATCAAGAGAGTAAGGAGAGCTTGCGTCACTTCCTACTAATGATGCATTTGAATAAAATTCAACATTTGATATTGTTCCATCAGCATCTACAGCATTAGCAGAAACAACTATACTCGTTCCTTCATCAACTGAACTTCCGTTTGTTGGTGAACTAATGCTTGCAGAAGGCGCTTGGTTTACAGGTCCTCCGTTAGCAATTTCTTCGTCAATTGCAGTTAATAAAGAATACTGATTAGTTAAATCTTGTGAAATTTCCCAGATCATTACTCCTCTTAAACCGTTATCAATCGCGTAATTAGTTTTTTGTTTTATTGTTGTAATACCATTGTATCCAACCCCATTGTATATATCAGCATAAGGATCTCCTCCACTATTGATAATAGTAGAATAAGCTTCCCAAGAATTTCTTCCATAAAAAGGAACTCCTAAAGCCAATTTAGAATTTGGAAACCCTTTATTTTGATAGTATGCAACTGCACCAATCGCGTCGTTGTAAGTTGAATGCTGAAATTCGTTAAAATCGTAAGCCATAATGTTTAACCAATCCACTACATTTTTAACATTAGCATTGATTCCATCTCCACCCCAGCTACTTCCACTTACAGCAGCAGTAACTAGTTTACCCGCTGGATGCAAAGCATTGTACAATTCAGTCATTAAGGCTTCAAAATTATTTGCACTTGATCCTGCATTTGGAAATTCCCAATCCATATCAGCACCATCTAAATTATATGTATTAATTAAAGTAACGATGTCGTTAACAAGATTGGTTCTATAAGTGGCATTTGCTCCAATAGCTTCAAATCTTGCATCTAATGGAGTTCCATTTTCACTCCAACCACCAACTGCAATTAATACTTTTCCTCCAACAGCATGAGCATTCGTTACAATTTGTTGCAATTTAGCTGTATTCTCTAATGGTTTTAAATGTCCATCAACATCAGGAATTGCAAATGAATAATTAATGTGTGTTAATTTATCATACTGTATTGCTGAAGCACTTCCAGCCCAATAAGGCATATAACCAATTACATTGGTTCCTGAACTTGGAGGAGGAGTTTCGCTTACAGTAACACTAACTATTGATGAAGTTGTAGCAGCGCCGTCATTGTCTGTAGCAACTACAGTTAAACTATAAGTTCCTAAAGCCAAAACACCTAAATCATACGTGTAAGGAGAAGTAGCGTCCGTTCCTACTAAACTTCCGTTATTATAAAATGCTACACTTGTTACGCTACCATCTGAATCAACTGCATCAGCTGAAACTGTAATACTTGTTCCTTCAACAACTGAACTTCCATTACTTGGGGCAGTTATATTTGTTGTTGGGGCTACATTTGGAACCGTATTTACGATTACATTTACAACTGCTGAAGTTGTAGTTGCTCCGTCGTTATCTGTAGCAACTACAGTTAAATTATATGAACCTATTGTTAATGCTCCCAAGTTATATGAGTATGGTGAAGTAGCATCGTTTCCTACTAAAGTACCATTGTTATAAAAAGCTACATTCGTAATATTTCCGTCAGAATCAGATGCATCAGCTGAAACTGTAATACTTGTTCCTTCATTAACTGAACTACCATTGCTTGGTGCAGTTATACTTGTTGTTGGTAACATATTTGGAACCGCAGTACATTCTCCTAAATCAATCCAGTTACTTCCTGGAGGACTTTGGTTTCTATGTCTATTATTACTTTCCCATAAGTGATTATTAGATACACATTGCGCACCTGCATTGTACCATTTTTTACTAGACCAAGATGCAATTCCTGCACACGATGGACCTCCTACAGAAACGGCGCTAACTGTTAAACTAACAATACTAGATGTTGTATTAGCTCCTTCGTTATCTGTAGCAACTACAGTTAAATTATATGAGCCAATTGGCAAAGCTCCTAAATTGAAAGAATATGGAGAAGTAGCGTCGTTTCCTACTAAAGTACCATTGTTATAAAAAGCAACATTCGTAATACTTCCGTCAGAATCAGATGCATTTGCTGATATAGTTACATTTGTTCCTTCGTCAACTGAAGCTCCGTTATTTGGAGCAGTAATACTTGTAATTGGCGATTGATTTCCTACAACTGCATTTACCGTAACAGCTACAATAGACGAAGTAGTTGTTGCTCCATCATCATCTGTAGCAATCACCGTTAAGTTATATGCTCCTGCAGGCAATACTCCTAAATTATATGAGTAAGGTGAACTTGCATCGTTTCCTATTAAAATACCATTGCTATAAAAAGCAACATTCGCAATACTTCCGTCAGAATCGGATGCATTTGCCGATACAGTTATACTTGTTCCTTCATTAACTGAACTTCCATTGCTTGGAGCAGTTATACTCGTTGTTGGTGCATTATTAGGTGTACTTGTACCACATGCTCCTAAGTCTGTCCAATTACTATTTGGAGGGACTTGGTTCCTGTTTCTATTAATACTTTCCCATAAGTGGTTATTACTTACAGATTGATTTCCTACGTTATACCATCTTTTATTGCTCCATGTATCTACTCCTGCACAAGGATCTTGTGCAAATGTTTGTTGTGCAATTGTCATTAAAAAAATAAAAAAACTTACACTTGCTTTTTTTAGTAATCCTCTTGTCATGATGTCTGTATTATTGGGTTCGGTAGTGATTTGATAAAAAATCAAATTACATGACCAATTTATGTATTATCTCTTATAAATAAGATTGTCATTATCAACGCTTTTTCTTGAATTTTGAGCACTTTCGACTGCTAAAGGGTTACCAATTAAGGGTTGATTCTATAAATGTGAACGATTTGTTTAGAAAATATTTATTCCTTGTCAGAAGTAAGCCTTGAACTTGTCATAACGTTACAAAGAACTGAAAACAAAATAGTTACAAGTTTTTGACAATAAGATTTACTTTAGGGTAAATACCTGAAATACCAAGTGAAAAATGAAACATTGGATCTAGCCGATCCTTGAGGAAAGCGTTTTATTGAAATGAATTCTTAAACTCTTTAGGTGTTTGACCTGTCTCAGATTTAAACTGTCGATTAAAATATGGTATATCATTATAGCCACACTTATAGGCAATTTCAGAAATTGATAAATCAGAATCTACTTGTAATAATCTTTTAACTTCCGCCATTCTTACAGCTTTCAGATAGCCTATAAATGAGTCGTTAATATGCACCTTGAAAACCTTTCTTAACTCTGTGGCATTATATTTAAATTCTTTTTGCAAACGATACATATTCAAATCTGGATTGCTAAAGTTTTGCCCAATGTAATTTTTAATTTCGGCAACTTGTTTCGCGCTTTTTTCTTCTTGATTTTCTATATTAATTTGCTCTACTACGATAGTTTTTTTGGAACCTTGAAAGGTTCCAAGAATATACAGACCTATGAAAACAACAATTAAGAAAACAACTAATCCTATGTACAACTTAGTATAGTCATTAAAAAACTTAACCTGATCAATAACAATTACATCACTGGCTCCCGGTTCTAAGGCTTGACAGCTCCCAATAGCTAGGTATTTTAGTTGAGTAATTGATTTTAGATCGATATTTTCTTTTTCGATACCATGGTAACGCAGCCACCATGCTGCAATTTCAAATTCATCTAATTTTACGGTGTAAACACCTTCTGTAGTGTAATCAACTACTTTCGTTACTGATATTTCAGGATAACTTTTGCTCAGCTTTATTAATGAATCATTTTGAAACCGAAAACTGATAGGAATTTTTTGAGCTTTATCTGCTTTTAGGTAAATAGAGAAACTATCATAATTCTTTACATCAACAATACTACTGTCTATGTTTTTATCTCTGAAATAAAAAGCTGCAAACGGCTCCTCTTTATCTTTTGAGAGTTGATATGAAAAAACGATTTGTTTATTAAGCGTATCAAACTTTGCAATGGTCCAATTACTATCCATTGTTTCATGATACGTACCGACTTCATAATCTGTAAGATCATCAATAGGATAAACGGTAAAAGACTGAAAATCACCAAATATAGCTACGATAAAAACAATGAAAAGAGTTAAGGAACCAAATAAAATTTTATGTAGTTTTTTCATTATTGGCAATGAGATTTCTTTGTGTTCGACTTTGAAACGGGTGTTTAAATCTAATAAAGGAATCTTATATACTATAATTTTGTGTAAGTTTTTTTAGGGAAGGCTAATGATATACGAAAGTGAAACCCTTTCCTACAACTTCAAAAAAAGTAGAAGATGACACTTTTAAATTCGTTGTAAACAGTAAAAAAAATGAAGACGCCCCTCAAATAATCACTTCAAAAAACGGTTCAAAAAACATCTTTTTTTAAACCTATAAAAACCACTGAAACAGCTGCAACTGTTAAGTTTTAGATCCTTTTTAAAAGTAGTAAAAGCAAGACTCTCCTGGATTATTTTATTTGATCTAAAAACAAAAGCCTTTCGATTATTCATCAAAAGGCTTATGTCTTATTAACGTAGATAAGTTAGTTTGCTTTAATTACTTTTATTGTTTTTGCACCGCTTGAATTAACAACAATGAGATAGTAGAACCCTGATTCTAAGACTTCTGTATTAATTGATTTTTTAACTTCTCCATCTTTGCTTATTATATTTCCGTTTAGGACTAGTCGCCCTCTCTCATCTACCACTCTGTAGTAACTTACGGCATCAATTGTTATAGTGGAAAAACTTATGTTTAATTGATCATTAAAAGGATTTGGGTAAATGGTAAGGTTGTCCATTACTGAAGTTGTATTTACTCCAGTAGTGAAACTTATATTTAAGGCTAAAGTCGTTGAATTACTACATCCATTTCCATCGGTATAAGTGTACATGACGTTGTGTGATCCTATACCAGCATTCGTCGTGTTAAATAGTCCACCAGACACTCCAGTCCCAGTGTAAGCTCCTCCAGTTGGTTGACCAAAAGTTAAAGATATGTTTCCGCTGTTGATATCATAGTCGGTATCAAAAGCAGGATCTACACTTATAGTAGGGAGAGGGTTTACAATCACTATGACTGTATCTCTACCTACACATCCATTTTCATCAGTAACAGTTACATGGTACGAACCTGCATTTAAAGTTGAAATGGATTGTGTAGTTGCATTAGTATTCCATAAGTAGGATGCTCCGATATTAGCTGCATCTAAAGTAATTGATGTACCTGTACAAATATTTTGGTCGCCTCCTAAGTTTACTGTTAAAGCAACACCGAGGGTAACTGTAACAGTATCTTTTCCAATACAACCGTTTACGTCAGTCACTGAAACATGGTAATCACCAGAACTAGATGCAGATATAGATTGAGTGGTTTCTGCGGTATTCCATACATAAGATATGCCTCCGCTTCCTGCGTCAAGTATAGTAGAATTTCCCGAACAAATACTGATATCAGTACCTAATGAAACAGCATTTGTATTAACAGTCAATGTACCGCTTGCACTGTTGCTACAACCGTTGATGTCTGTAACAAATACTGTATATGTTCCACTTGCTGTACCACTAGTAGTATTTGCTATTCCATTTCCATTTCCACTCCATAAATAAGAAGTAGCAGCGGATGAAGTAGCAATGAAGGTAGCCGCCACATCACCATCACAAATAATGTTGTTATTTACAGAAACCGACGGGGTCGCATTCACACTTACTCCAAGTACAGCAGGAGCACCATCCCCACAACTGTTTTGTGGAGTAACACTGATATCACCCGATATACTCGCATAATCAATAGTAATTGAGTTAGTAGTTTGTCCCGCTGTAATAACACTTCCTGTTGGGACTGTCCAATTGTATGAAGTGGCCCCTGAAACAGGAGTAATACTGTAAACTGATCCTGTAGTTAATTCACATACTGATGAATTACCTGCAATAGTCCCAGCACTTAAAGGAAGCTGATTAACTAAAACAGTTACTTTTGATGAAGTAGCACTGTTTCCACAACCGTTTACACTACTCACTGATACATCACCAGAATTATTACCAAATGCTACGACAACGTTTTCGGTTCCTTGCCCAGTAGTAATAAATGCGCCGGTTGGTACTGTCCATAAATAAGATGTTGTATTGGTTACACTTGCGATTGAATAAGAGTGACTACCTGTATTTTCACATACATTATTTACTCCTGTAATTGCAAGTGGGTCAGTAGGAATGTCATTAACCGTTATTGCTAAACTTGCTTTTACCCCGCTTCCACAAGCATTAACTGGAGTAACTTCAACGTTTCCACTAATTGTTCCTGCGTAGTTTACCGTAATACTATTTGTTCCTGATCCTGCAGTGATCGATGCACCAGATGGAACAGTCCATGCATAAGAGGTTGCACCAGTCACGGAAGAGACGCTATAGTTTTCACTAGCTCCTTTACAAACAGTGTTCACCCCTGTAATACTTCCTGCATCGTCTGGCAAAACAGTGACCACCACATCTATATCTGTTGAATCAGATTTCCCACAAGTGTTCACCGATTTAACATATAATTTTCCTGAAGTTGCATTACTTAAATACGAAAGAGATATCGTTTCAGAAGTGGAACTATAAGTGGTATTTGATCCACTATAAGTCCATTCGTAAGAATCAGCTCCACTTACAGTTGAAATTGAGTAAGCTTCAGTAGATGGTGCACAAGTCGTAGTTGCACCTGTAATTGCTGTTGCTTTATTTGGAATGCTCAATATGGCAACTGCTAAAGTTGTTTCAGCACCGATACAAGTTCCATTTAAAGCTTTTACTTTAATGTTTCCGCCGGTAGCAGTTCCAAAATCAACAGTGATTCCCGTTGTTCCTTGACCTGAAGAAATAGATGCTCCTATAGGAACAATCCACGAATAAGAAGTAGCATTTGTTATGCTGTTAATTGAATAACTACCTGAAGTGGTTTCACATACAATGCTTGACCCTGATATTGATGTTGGTGCTACTGGAATAGGGTTAACTTTTACCATTAAGGTTGCAGCTGTACCATTTCCACATGCGCTTTCAGGAGTCACTGACACGTTACCACTTGTGCTTCCAAAGGATACTACAACAGCATTTGTTCCTTGCCCTGAAGTAATTGAGGCTCCGGTAGGAACTGACCAATTGTAATTAGTGGTTCCTGATACGGTTGCAATACTGTATGCAACCCCAGTTGTTAATTCACATTCACTATTTGATCCAGTAATGGCTCCTGCGTCAGCAGCTCCATTGGTAATGGTTATTGTTAAGGTAGCAGCGCTGGCACTATTACCACATGAATTCACACTGGTTACAGTTAAATCTCCCGAAGTGGTTCCAAAACTCACTACAATACTTTCGGTTCCTTGTCCTGAGCTAATTGATGCACCAGAAGGTACTGTCCAAGTGTACGAATCGGCATTAGCTACACTTGTTATTGAATAGGTATGACTATCGGTATTTTCACAGGCAGAGCTGACACCAGTAATTGAACCAGCTGTGGCTGGGACATCATTAACATTAACAACTAAACTAGTTGCTGTTCCATTTCCACAAGAATTTACAGGAGTTACTTCAATGTTGCCATTTGTATTTCCTGCAAAGCTCACAGTAATCGTATTCGTACCAGTTCCTGCTGTAATTAAAGCGTCTGTAGGTAAGGTCCAAGTGTAGGACGTTGCTCCAGTTACCGCTGTAATGCTGTATGTTCCTGAAGTTCCTTTACATACAGTAGCTGAACCAGTAATTGCTCCCGCTGCAAGTGGTAATTGGTTTACTATAACAGTAGATGAAGCCGAAGCCCCATTTCCGCAAGCACTTTCAGGCGTTACAGTTACGTTTCCACTTGTATTTCCAAAGTTTACCGTAATACTGTTGCTTCCTTGTCCGTTTGCTATCGCAGCACCAGTTGGTACCGTCCAAGTATATGTTGAAGCTCCGGTTACCGTTGTTATGGAATAAGTAACTCCAGATTCGTTTTCACAGGCAATAGTATTTCCTGTAATCGCTCCTGCATTTCCTGCACCATTTGTAATGGCAACCGCTAAAATTTCTGAAGTAGAGTTTCCACATTGGTTGGTAGCAAGAACTTCTATATTTCCAGGAGAAGTCCCAAAGTTCACCACTATTTCATTGGTGTCTGCTGTCCCTATAATACTTGCTCCCGAAGGTAGTGTCCATGTGTAAGAGGTTGCTTCTGTAATTGTAGTAATGCTATAACTTACATTGGTTTGATTTTCACAAACACTTGCCGAACCTAGGATAGTACTAGGGCTAGGAGGTATATCATTCACTGTAATTGCAATGGTTTTTTTTGTTCCGTTACCGCATGCATTTATAGGTGTTACACTTAAGTTTCCTGACACTGCCGAGGTAAAGTTAACGGTTATACTATTTGTTCCTGTACCAGATGAAATTGTTGCTCCGGTTGGTATTTCCCATGTATAGCTTGTTGCTCCACTAACAGAACTAATCGAATACGCTTCAGTGTTAGCTTTACATACAGATGCAGTACCAGCAATATTACCTGTAGTACTTGGTAAGGAATCAACTGTGATGTAGTTGGATCGTATTTTAGAATTAGCACCTACTGAGTTTGAAACATTCAAACTCGCAGTTTTTGTTCCGCTAGTAGCATAAGTTACCAAATGAGGTCCTTGACCTATTGAAGTTGCTGGTGATGCACCAGTTCCAAAATCCCAAGACCAAGATGTTGGTCCATTAGTAGAGTTATCGGTATAAGTTACTTGAGCACCAGTACACACGTTCGTTACATCAGCTGAGAAATCAGCAGTAGGCGCTAATAAAGTGACACCCGTAATGTTTATGTTGTCAATAAATAAGTTGTTTCCGTTTTGATTTGCTGCTCGAAATTTCACTATTACAGCACCGTTACCATCGTATGCGGATAAGTCGATAGTATTGTTTACCCATTCACTAGAAGTAGGAGTAAACGCTGCTTGCTGTCCACCTCCGGTTGTGGTTAATTGTGTTCCTCCTTTTTTCCACAATTGCGTAAAAGTGGTACCACAATCTGTAGATATTAATACTTCCAATGAATCGAATTTGTCAAATTTAGTTCCTCCTCTATCGTACCAAGAATATGCATGATCAAATGTTAAGGTATGGTTTGAAGTTCCACTAAAATCAATGGTTGGACTTTGTAAATCATCATACTGTCCTACTGTACCGTAACTCTTAAAATTCATGTATACACTGTTACTTGAAGTACCATTTGCTCCGTTCGGGGATTGTGCCCATGTTGTTGCTTGGTCACTATTCGTTAATGTCCAAGAGTTTGGTGGAACAGCAGTTTCAAAATCTTCAATCAACGGTAATACTTGTCCGCTTGCATTCACAGTAAGGTTTACTGCAGTACCATTTCCACAACTATTAGAAGGAGTCATGGTAATTATTCCACCACTAGTTCCAAAACTAATTGATACATCTTCTGCTCCTTGACCACTGTTAATCGTTGCTCCACTAGGAACTGTCCAAGTGTAAGTTGTTGCTCCACTTATTGGTGAGGCAGTATAAGCTACGTCGCTTTCGTTTGCACAAATACTTGATTTCCCAATGATACTTCCTGTAGTTGATGGTGCCGAAGTTACGGTGACACTGTAAGAACTCGAGTTGGAACTGTTACCACAAGAGTTTGATGGCGAAACCACAAAACTACCTGAGGACGCTCCCGTAAAGTCTACAGTGATAGAATTCGTTCCGTTTCCAGAAGTAACAGTTGCTCCTGTTGGAACAGTCCAGTTGTATCCAGTAGCATTTGTTACAGTACTTATTGAGTAACTTACACCAGTTGTCCCCTCACAAACTGTGGAAGTTCCAGTAATTGTTCCCGGATCATTAGGTACAGGATTAACTAACACAGCAAGTACTGAATTTCCTCCAGTTCCACATCCGTTGGACGGAGTGATGGTAATGTTTCCTGTGGATGCACCTGAATAATCAATGGTAATGCTTGTAGTTCCTTGTCCTGCTGTAATACTTGCTCCAGAAGGAACAGTCCAAGTGTAGTTGTTAGCTCCGGTTACCGAAGAAATACTATAACTGTTCGTGCTTCCAATACATACGCTTGAAACCCCTGTAATAGTTCCAGCTGTTCCAGGAGTATTATTGATATTAATTACATCCGTTTTTGTTTTAGTGTCATTTCCAAAAGCGTTAGACACTGTTAAAGCCACTGTTTTATTCCCTTCGGTACTATATGAAACAGTATGTGGTCCATTGGTGCTGGCAGTAGCAGGAGAGGCTCCACTACCAAAATTCCATGAATAGGTATCAGCAGCTCCCCCAGTGGAGGCGTCCGTAAAAACAATAGATTCGCTAGTACAAGCCGTAGTTTTATCGTTTGTGAAATCCCCAACTGGTGGTGTGTTTGTACAAGAAGCATGGTTGGCGTCTATCACACCCATCACTCCAATCCTTTCACAACTTCCTCCTGTAGTTACTTTTAAATTTACAAAGGTTCCATAATCCCCGCTTACTACATAAGCGTCTCCATATGGTGCAGACCAATCCCAATATGCATCACCTTCAACAGTAATTATTCCTGCTTCCGAATAGTTTGCAGCTGGAATTAAATCAACTAATACTGTAGATGCAGAACCTGCAGTATTTAAAAAATAGGTTCCCGCTGTTAAGTTAAAGTTCAAGGCTAAAGTATTCATTCCTACAGATGCAGTGAATGTTTTAGTAGCAATAACGGTAGTTCCATTGCTTGCTACCACATTAATAATTACGTTTCCTCCAGCTGCATTAATTTGAACTTCGTTTAAAGTAAGGTCTTGTAGTGCAGTGAATTTTGTAGCGTAAACATTGGCGTCTTGTTGCCATCCGTCATTTTGAAAAGCAGTTCTCATGGTAGTAATTGTACTGGTTGCTCCTCCGGACTCTTGTACGTAATAGGTCGTATTCGTACTAATGCTCGGACTGTATGATGTTCCAGTATTAAGACTTGTTCCTCCTGTTATTGCACTGTACCAGTCAACGTTCGCCGATGTCGTTAAGTTTACGACACCAGGACTACAAATGGTGTCGTTGTTTACAGTTGGTAAAGAAGATGTCACTGTCGCGTTATCACTTTGTGAAGTACATCCCGACGCTGAAGCTGTTACGGTATAGGTTCCTGCTGTAGTTACAGTATAGGTACTATTGGTTTCTCCTGAAATGGTAGTTGCATCTTTTTTCCAAGCGAAAGTAATTCCTGTTGAGCTAATTCCTGCATCGAGTGTTTGAGAAGAAGGGTTACATAAGTCGTAAGAACCTCCTAAATCAATTGCACTAATAGTACCTCCAATAATGATTTCATCTGTTTGGCTACAAGTTCCTTCAATGACGTCAACAGTATATGTTCCTGCTTGAGTAATTGTATAGGTTGTTGCGCTAGAACTTCCTGTTACTTGCGCAACACCATCTTTTTTCCAAGTAAAAGTTCTTCCAGCTGAGGTACCTATTCCTGAATTCAATACGATAGAACTGCTTCCACAAATGGATTGGTCCGCACCCAGAGTTGGAACTGGCGCAGAGCAACCATAAGTTTGCACAGCATCGGCCATACATTGTGTTAAACTATAAGCATCTGTCCTGTCTTGAGACAATTCCCAAGTCCAAATTCCTGCTGCTCCAAAGGTGTTTAGAGCCATGTTTGTTTTTTGTTGAATTAAAGGACAGGAGTTATAATCATCACTCCCAACTAAACCATCTGCATCATTAAAATACAAAGATGGATTACTCGCGGAAAATGTATTGTATGCTACATAAGGATCAGTAGAATAAAAAGGAATTGATAACACTAATTTTGAAGCAGGGGCATTTTTCCCTGTCCCGTCGCCACATGAAGGAGCTGGAGATATTCCAGTAGTCCATTTTTGCATAGACTTTAGAGCTATATCATACGAAGAGTGGTGTTCTCCACCACAAACGCAACATGCTCCTTGGGCATCAAATGCCATAATATAAATGTAATCAACCGTGCTAATAATTGTTGAATTGATTCCATCGTTGTTCCATAGTAGCGGAGCAACTGCAACAGATAGTTCAAGGTTTTTACCCATGGTTACTTCAAGATTATCCATTTCCGTTTTCAAAGCTGAAATTAGTAATGCCAAATTAGTAGCCTCTGCTCCAACAGGAAATTCCCAATCAACATTGAATCCATCTAAGTTGTAAGTTTGGATTAAGTTAGAAGCGGCACTGACAAAAGTTGCTCTATTGGCTGAAGATGCCACAACAGCACTAAAGTTTCCTGAACTTGACGCTCCACCACAAGAAGCGTGAGCTCTTTTCCCATTAGCATGAGCTTGCGTCGCCATAGGAGCAAGTATGTTGGTGAAACCATTTGCTGTAGTGGGTAATAAGTTACCTGAAGCATCTGGATAGGAAAATGCATAAAACACATCTGTTATAGCATTCCATTTTACATCATTTAATTTTGAGGCAGCAACCCAGTCAGGGAAAAAACCTGCTACCTTTTGACCTTTGATATTAGAAGTAACGCATAATAATATAAGAAGTATTCTAATCGGTTTTAAAATTCGCATGTTACTGATGTTATGGGTTGAAAAAAATGTATTTTTTATTACATTTTTGTTTCGGTAGTTTTAGTTACTTTGAAAGTATTGATAAATTGGCTCGCGAACAAGTTATTATAGCGTTAATTGATTGACTTTTGAAAAGTCAATCAATTACATTACTTACTTATTATCAGTTAAATACAAACAATTAACAAGTTTTCATATCCTTACTGACAATTCTTTTTGACTACTGACAAAAAGGTTTCTATTTAAAATAATGTTCAAATATTTTTGTTAGATTACAACTTTATTAAAAAAGGCGATTCTTTTGATATTATAATTAAAAGGTGACGGACACTTTATGAAAAACCAATACAATCGCATAGTTAACAACGTCTTACACTAATAAATAAACGTATAAAATCACTGGTTATTGACAGTCTTAGTCTGTCCTAAAGTTTCCATAAAAACAAAAAGCCTGCAAGTTAAAACTTGCAGGCTTTTTTATGTACCCGAAACAGGTGAAACATCGAACTTTTTGAAGGAAGATATTGAGCTTATAAATTAAAAGGTGACGGACACTTTATAAAAAACCAATACAATGGAATAGCTAACAGCGTCTTACACTAATAAAAAAACGTGTAAAATCACTGGTTTTTGACAGTCTTAGTCTGTCCTAAAGTTTCCATAAAAACAAAAAGCCTGTAAGTTAAAACTTGCAGGCTTTTTTTATGTACTCCCGACGGGAGAGAATTTGAACCCGATTATTCAATTTTTAAAGGAATTCAAACTTAATAAGAACGTTCACCTTTTAAATTCATAAAGGTGAGCGTCTCTATTTATTCTGTCATATTGTTTACTAGGGGCCTGACCTTTTATTTACTAATAAATGTAGCAACTCCAAGACGTCCTTATATCTAGATATGTTACAGAAAAAATAAAAATCGTTTCCTTAATAAACCTATTCTTTTTTTCCTAAATATCTTATGTTACGGGATAATATCATGTTTACATACAAGACAAAAATAATTCGGGAAATATCAATTCATAAATGGATGTTTTTAAAAACAATTCACCATTTATTCTGTTTTTATACAAAAAAAACCCACCTAATATATAACAATTCATTTCTAATAAAACCGAGTATAAAGGGGTACTTATCGAGTATAATCACTTTCTTATTGCCTTGTATTCAATATATCACTAACTTTGCACAAAATTTTAAAAAATGTTTCCAAAAAAAATACTATTTAGTTTAATAAGTTTATTAGGGTTTTTTACATCTTTTTCTCAAGATGTTACATATACTACAGCAGACATCGTAGCAGGGATCCCAGACGGATCGATAACCGCTACTTTAACTAAATCAGGTTCTTCTTTAACCATTACTAAAACTGGCGGTACTACTGCTTCTCCAGTAGATGTTATATATCCTACTGGATCCCCAATGAATACAATTGCAACGGCTATTCCTTCGACTCCTGATAACATAGAAGGGCTTCACTTAGGTCGTACGTGGGGTATCAACGGAACTGGATGGCATAATAATTTTGGGCAAATTAGAAGTGAAACTTATACTTTTGATTTTTCAAATCCTTTAGAAAAATTTGAATTTACCATTGGTGCAATAAATGATAATTTAGATGGAGTAGAAAAGTTAAGAATTGTTGATGTACTTGATGGAGGTGTTTCAATTTTAGCTAATTGTACTTTTTCTATTATAGTTGATTATGATCATCCGAGTTCAGCACCAGTTTCATTTAACCAAACAACTAGGGATATAGAAGGACAAGGAGAACCATTAGCAAATGGATGGGATGAATCCTCAGTTATTAGTATAATTTCTTCTGTCCCTTTTGATCAAGTGTTATTTGAGAGAAAAGATTATATAAATACGAGATTAGATGCAAGTCCTGTTGGAGAGAACTATACAAATGGATTAACAATTACAGGTTTTGGTGTAACTTTAATACAACCTGAAATTGATATTAAAGGAAATAAAATTTCAATTGTTAGCGGTGATATAACGCCAACAACAACTGACAGTACTGATTTTGGTGACGTATCGGTGAATAATGCCTCAAATACAGTTACCTATTGGATTTACAATACAGGGACTGACACCTTAGACTTAACTGGTCCTAATCCAGTGAGTTTAACAGGTGATGCTGATTTTACCGTATCAACTCAACCTTCAAATTTACTAATTCCTCCAGGTGACAGTATCAGTTTTGAAGTAACATTCACTCCAACTGTTTTAGGAACAAGAGATGCAACCGTTTCTGTTGCCAGTAATGATGCAGATGAAAACCCATATGTTTACGATATAACTGGAAATGGAATTAATTTAGATCCAATAGCTGTAACTGATTACGATACAACTTTATTGAATACCACTGTTATTGTTGATGTTCAACTTAATGATACTGATCCCAATGGAGGTATATTAATAACAACAATATTAACAAATGGAAATAACGGGACTGGAACTGTAATTAATACGGATTCTATAAGCTATGTTCCTAATACTGGATTTGTAGGTACTGATACCTTAATTTATCAAGTATGTGATCCATCTCTTGCTTGTGACAACGACACCGTTTTCATAACTGTTAATCCTGATTCGGTTGATGCGAATACAGATTATGTAACTACGGATTATGATGTGACTGTTGATGTTTATTTAGGGCAAAACGATACTGGAAATATTACTACTATTACTATCCTTGATAACGGGAACAACGGTACTGGTACTATTATCAATACGGATTCGATTTCTTATAACCCTGATAACAACTTCGCGGGATTAGACACGATCATCTACCAGATTTGTAATCAATTCGCAGTTTGTGATAATGATACTGTATTCA
>CAWVWF010000022.1:0-25204 GCA_963933885.1 uncultured Flavobacteriales bacterium
CCAATGAGCTATAAATCAATGAAATACAATGTGACTTAAAGGGGTAACCCTAAAACTTAATTCAATAGAGACTTTTTCAAATACCAAATATGAATATAGAAACGGTAGGACATATTATTTAAATTCAAAGTCAGTAATAACGAAGGCTGGATTATTTATGGGCAATGGACAATATATCATGTCAGATATAGCAACATGCTCATCAAGTGATAAACTTGAGTTCCATGATAAAGACAACCAATATTCGATCGATTATTCCAACAAAGACCATTACGACTTAACGTCAAATGCAGCGCATAATAATACAAACTGCTTTATCAATAGAATAAACGATTACCAAGAATTTTATTCCCCTACGAACTAGTCTCTTACTTTATTCAACAAAAAAAGGCCTCGCATTTGCGAGGCCTTTTTTAATATTAATAAGTTGTTATAAACTTACTTTACTTCTTCAAAGTCAACATCAGTTACCTCTGCATCTTCAGTAGCTTCACTTTGAGGAGCTCCTTGCTCTGCTCCTGCCGCACCACCTTGTGCATATGCAGCTTGAATATCAGCTTGAATTCCTTCTAAAGCTTTATTTACATCTTCTGTTGAAGCATCAATTAAAGCGATTTCTTGAGAAGCATGTGCTGATTTTAATTTTTCAACAGCAGCCAATACTGGCTCCAATTTAGCTTCATCAATTTTACCTTTAATATCCTCTAATTGTTTTTCAACTTGGAATATTAAACTATCTGCTCCGTTGATTTTATCAACTTTTTCTTTTTCTTCTTTATCAGATTCAGCATGCTCTTCAGCTTCACGCTTCATTCTTGCGATATCATCGTCAGATAATCCTGAAGAAGCCTCGATACGAATGTTTTGTTCTTTACCTGTTTTAAGCTCTTTTGCAGAAACACTTAAAATACCGTTAGCATCAATATCAAAAGTTACCTCAATTTGAGCTTCACCTCTTCTCATTGCTGGAATACCATCTAAGTGGAATCTACCTAAAGACTTGTTATCTTTAGCCATTGGACGCTCACCTTGAACGATGTTAATTTCTACTGAAGGCTGGTTATCAGAAGCAGTAGAATAAGTTTCCTTCTTGTTAGTTGGAATAGTTGTGTTTGCTTCAATCATCTTTGTAGCAACACCTCCCATAGTTTCAATTCCTAATGATAATGGAATTACATCTAATAAAAGTACATCTTTAACGTCTCCGCTTAAAACTCCTCCTTGAATAGCTGCTCCAATTGCAACAACCTCATCAGGGTTAACTCCTTTAGATGGCTCTTTTCCGAAGAAAGCTTTTACTGCATCCTGAATAGCAGGAATACGAGTAGATCCTCCAACTAAAATAACCTCATCAATTTCACTTAATGATAATCCAGAATTTTTAAGCGCTGATTTACAAGGCTCAATTGTTCTTTTAATTAAACTATCTGCTAATTGTTCAAATTTAGCTCTTGTTAAAGATCTAACTAAGTGCTTTGGCACACCATCAACAGGCATGATATAAGGTAAATTGATTTCAGTAGTTGTTGAACTTGACAATTCAATCTTAGCTTTTTCAGCAGCTTCTTTTAATCTCTGAAGTGCCATTGGATCTTTTCTTAGATCTAAACCTTCATCGCTTTTAAACTCAGCAGCTAACCATTCGATAATTACTTGATCAAAGTCATCTCCTCCTAAGTGAGTATCTCCATCAGTTGCTTTTACTTCAAAAACACCATCTCCTAATTCTAGAATAGAAACATCATGAGTTCCTCCACCACAATCAAAAACAACGATATTTAAATCATTATCTTTCTTATCTAATCCGTAAGCTAAAGCAGCTGCAGTTGGTTCGTTAATAATTCTTCTAACTTTTAAACCTGCAATTTCTCCTGCTTCTTTAGTTGCTTGTCTTTGAGCATCATTAAAATAAGCTGGAACAGTAATAACTGCTTCAGTTACATCAGTACCTAAGAAATCTTGAGCAGTCGCCTTCATTTTCTGAAGAATCATAGCCGAAATTTCTTGTGGCGTATAGTTTCTGTCGTCAATCTTAACTCTTGGTGTATTGTTGTCTCCTTTAACTACTTCGTAAGGTACTTTATCAATATCTCCTACGATCTGGTCGTAAGACGATCCCATAAATCTCTTTATAGAAGAAATTGTTTTTGTTGGGTTTGTAATCGCTTGACGCTTTGCTGGATCTCCAATCTTTCTCTCTCCTCCTTCTGTAAATGCTACTACAGATGGTGTAGTCCTCTTTCCTTCGCTATTTGCAATAACAACCGGCTCAGAACCTTCCATTACAGAAACACATGAATTTGTTGTTCCTAAATCAATTCCAATAATCTTACTCATAATAATTAAATTTATGTTGTACTTAAATTTTTCTAATTCAGGATGGCTAAGTCAATCCATGTGCCATTTGATATTTACACGTTTTTCAGAGATAATCGTGTAATAATGACATGCAATGAAGTCATTTTCACAACTATGCTGTCACAAATTATGACATACTTTCAGAATCAACATGGAATTTCTGAAACAAAACCGCATAATACAGATATACTTATTACTTTTACTTCAAAATATTTACGATATGAATAAAGTTATAGCCGTTTCCTTTTTTTTACTTTCATTAATATCCCTTCCTAGCTATGCTCAGCCATACGTTACTGGAGAAACAACTTCTAAAGTTTTCTCTGAAGACTTCTCCGATGTATCTAAGAGTTTTCCAATAACAAGCAGTAAAGATCCTAAGTACTGGGGAACATATGGTGACGGGTATTATTTCATGGAAAGAAAAATAGAAAGACCAAGGGTTGTATTGGCAAACTTTAAAGGGACTTCTAAAGATTTTTACTTAAAAACAAAGATTCAATTAGGACCTGTAAAATCTAAATCTAGTACTGTTGGAATATTATTCCTGACACAACTTGGTGGTAGAGGTGGATTTTTACTTGAAATAAATAAAAAGAAACAATTTAGAATTAAAGACATCGGAAGTAATACAACTATTACTACTCAAGGTGAAGAAGGCTGGATAAAATCTAAATCTATTTTCGGTGTAAGACAAAATAATAAAGTAGAAATAAAAGCATTCCGAGGGAAGTTTGATATATACTTTAACAACACCTATATATACTCATTTATAAACAAGACTTATAAAAAAGGAGCTTTTGGTGCTTACATTGGAGGTTTTTCAGAAGCTAAAATAATGTACTTTAACGTATACTCTTTAGTAATACCAAACGCTCCAAAAGAAATCAACACCGACAATCTACTTGAAGAAATCACTTTATTAAAAGCGGAAAACGACAGTCTAAGAACAATAATTCTAACCGCAAAACATGGAGGAAAGAAGAGTAATAAGTCTGCAATCTCTGCAATCAAGATATTAGAAGATCAAGTTACATCTTCTAGAAATGAAAATTTACATATAAAGAAACTCTTGAAAGAATACGAAGCTATGGAGCCTTCAATAGATGCTAAAGAATCAGAGAAGGAGTCAACAGAAACGGTAACAAAGATAAATACGCTAACAAATGAACGAGACTCATTGAAAAACAGATGTGAAACTCTTGAAAAGGAAGTTGAATTTATGGCTACTCAAATTGAAGAAGTAAAAAACCATTTACAAAACAACTTAGCTTCAAAGAAAGAAGAAGCTAAAGAACCTGCAAAACCGTCCTTAGGTATCGGATCTCCTTCCGCTTCTGTACCGTCAACTGAAGAAACTAAAAAAGAAGTGAAAACTGAAGAAAAAGCATCTCCTGTTTTACTACCTTTATCAGAACAGAAAATTCCAGTAAAAAAAGCTGTAAAAGGAGAATTTAAAGATTAAAACAATGTCGGTTCATTTTCAAGATAAAAAACGAGTAACAACAAAAACGCTTCATGACATGAAGCAGGCTCAACATAAAATATCTATGCTTACTGCATATGATTATACAATGGCTAAGATTATTGACGCAGGTGGTGCTGATGTTATCTTAGTTGGTGATTCTGCCAGTAACGTTATGGCAGGTCATGAAACAACGCTGCCTATTACATTAGATCAAATGATTTATCATGCTGCTTCTGTTGTTAGGGGAGCTAAAAGAGCATTAATTGTTTGTGATCTTCCATTTGGAACTTATCAAGGAAATACGAAAGAAGGTTTAAACTCATCTATTAGAATGATGAAAGAAACTGGAGCTCATGCTGTAAAGCTTGAAGGTGGAGATGAAGTTGTAGATTCAATAAAAAGAATACTTACTGCAGGAATCCCAGTAATGGGACACCTAGGTTTAACACCACAGAGTATATATAAATTCGGTAGCTATACAGTAAGAGCTAAAGAAGAGGAAGAAGCTGACAAGTTAAAGGCTGATGCTAAAGCGCTTGAAGAAGCAGGAGTATTTGCTGTGGTTTTAGAAAAAGTTCCCGCAAAATTAGCTACAGAGATATCTAAAATGCTTACTATTCCGGTAATAGGAATTGGAGCTGGAAATGGTTGTGATGGTCAAGTCTTAGTCTCACATGACATGTTTGGTATGACGCATGAATTCAGTCCACGTTTTCTACGTAGATACTTGAACTTATATGACGATATGACAAATGCTGTAAATCGTTATTGTAACGATGTTCAAATTGGTGATTTCCCTAACGAAAAAGAACAATACTAGTATGATTGAAGTTCTTTACGAAGACAATCACTTAGTGATTGTTAACAAACGCCCAGGTGATATTACTCAAGGTGACAAAACCAAAGACAAGCCACTTTCCGATAAGGTTAAAGCGTATATTAAAGACAAGTACAATAAACCGGGAGATGTATTTCTTGGTACAATTCATCGTTTGGATCGGCCAGTAAGCGGAGCCATAGTTTTTGCTAAAACAAGTAAAGCATTAACTAGAATGAATAAAATGTTTCAAGATAAAACTATACAGAAAACATATTGGGCACTTTGCTCTGATGAACCCGAAGAAAAATCTGGAAAGCTCATCCATTACCTTGTAAAAGACACGGTAAAGAATAAGACTAAAGCACACGACACCGAAGTAAAAAACAGTAAAAAGGCTGAACTCACTTATCGATTCGTAAAGTTCAAAAACGGAAAAGCTCTTGTTGAAGTAACACCATTAACAGGACGACCACATCAAATAAGGGTTCAATTGTCTTCAATGGGATGCATTATTAAAGGAGACTTGAAATATGGAGCCATGCTTCCAAATTCTGATAAATCTATTTGTTTGCACTCAAGAAAAGTTGAATTCATTCATCCGGTTAGCAACGAAAAAATCTCAGTAACAGCTCCACTACCTACTAAAAACTGGTAAACATCTTTTCTTTTTTTAATTGAGGCTTTTTATTCCATAATATTTTATTTTTGTAATATGGATGCAAAGAATTGGTTACCTGATTTCGAAACAAATCAAGGATACATAAAACTAAAGGCTGGGTTAGAAGGGAATACAAAACTTCATATTAAAGGAAATAAAGGTTCCTTTTTACAGGTTTTAATTGCAACACTTCAGTTAGACAATCCTCAGAAACAATTAATTATAGCTAACGATCAAGAGGAAGCTGCATACATATATAATGACATTCAGAATTTACTAGGTGAAACCAAAGCGCTTTACTATCCAGAAAGTGCAAAGGGTGCTTATCAAACGGAGAAGACTCAAAATGCCAATATTATTCAGAGAGCTGAGGTTCTAACGGAATTAAATAACTCTAAAAAGAAAATTATAGTTTCTTACCCAGAAGCGCTTCTTGAGAAAGTAGTAACTAAAAAAGAATTACAAAAAAATAGCTTAAAAGTTCAAGTTGGAGATAGTCTTTCAATGGAATTTTTAATTGATTTACTTTTCGAGTATGAATTTAATAAAGAACAATTTGTAATTGCTCCTGGTCAATTTGCAGTTCGTGGTGGATTAATAGACATATGGTCATATTCAAATGACAAGCCTTTCAGAGTTGACTTTTTTGGAGATGATATAGATTCAATAAGATCTTTCGAACCAGCTGATCAGCTATCCATTAATAATTTTAATCACATAAATATAATACCCAATATTCAAGAAAAAATTCTAAATGAATCACAAACTTCATTTTTAGAATTTCTAGGATTAGATACTACTGTATGGGTTAAGAATGTACAATTCACGCTTGATAGAATTGGAAAAGCATACCAGAAAGCAGTTGATGCTTGGAGCAGAATTGAAGAAAACACAACTCAACTCCCACCTCATCAACTTTTTGTAAACAATACTGAATTTGCTAAAACGTTAGAAGGAATTAAAACAGTAGAGTTTGAAGCAAATGCATTTTACAAGGATTCTGAAACAATAACATTCAATACTTCACCTCAACCAAATTTCAATAAGAATTTCGAGTTACTAATTAAAGACATTAAATCCAACCTTAAGAATGGATATGAGGTCTCAATTATAAGCGAGAATGCGAAACAAATAGAACGAATTCACGCTATATTTAATGACTTCGAAGTTAAAGGTGAACAGATAGGAAATAATTTAAATTTCCAACCGAGATACTTCACACTTCACGAAGGTTTTATTGATCACGATAATAAAATTGTATGTTATACAGATCATCAAATTTTTGATAGATACCACAGGTTTAGATTAAAAGATTCTTTCAGAAAAAGTAATCAAGAGATAACAATGCAAGAGTTAACTGGTCTTCAAAAAGGAGATTATGTTACTCATATAGACTATGGTATTGGAGTTTTTGATGGAATGGAAGCTGTTGAACAAGGCGGTAAAAAAACTGAATCAATAAGATTAATCTACAAAGACAGAGACGTTCTATATGTAAACATTCAATCTCTTCATAGGATTGCTAAGTACTCTGGAAAGGAAGGTAAAGAACCAAAACTAAATAAGCTTGGAACAACAACTTGGAAAGTAAAGAAAGCAAGTACTAAGAAAAAAATCAAGCAAATCGCTTATGATTTAATAAAGGTTTACGCTAAAAGAAAAGTTGCTAAAGGCTTTGAATTCAGTCCAGATTCATATCTTCAGAACGAACTAGAAGCTTCATTTATGTTTGAAGACACTCCTGATCAGGTTACAACAACTACAGCCGTAAAGCAGGATATGGAAAAAGCATTTCCAATGGACAGACTTGTTTGTGGTGATGTTGGTTTTGGAAAAACAGAAATCGCAATAAGAGCAGCTTTTAAAGCTGCTACAGATGGAAAACAAGTGGCTATTCTAGTACCCACAACAATATTAGCTTTCCAGCATTTCAAAACATTTACAGAAAGGTTAAAAGACTTTCCTGTTACCGTTGATTATATTAATAGGTTTAGAACACCTAAACAAACTAAAGAAATTCTTAAAAATTTAGAAGACGGTAAAATTGATATATTAATCGGAACCCACCGTTTAGTTGGAAAAGACATTAAATACAAAGATCTAGGTTTATTCATTATAGATGAAGAGCAAAAATTTGGAGTTTCTATAAAAGACAAGATAAAGTCTATCAAATCCAATATCGACACACTTACTTTAACAGCTACACCAATTCCTAGAACCTTACAATTCTCTCTACTTGGAGCGAGAGATTTAAGCGTTATAAATACACCACCACCTAACAGACATCCTGTCGATACAATTACTACAGGTTTTAATGAGGAGGTTATCAGAGACGCTTTAGTGTATGAATTATCACGAGGAGGACAAGCTTTCTTTATCCACAATAGAGTTGAAAACATAAAAGAAGTTGCTGGAACATTGAATCGTTTAGTACCTGATGCAAAAGTATGTGTTGGTCATGGACAGATGGATGGTAAGCAGCTTGAAAAAGTAATGATGGATTTCATGCATGGTGATTATGACATACTAGTTGCTACAACAATTATCGAATCAGGCTTAGATATTCCTAATGCGAATACAATATTTATAAATCAAGCTCAAAACTTTGGGCTTAGTGATCTTCATCAAATGAGAGGAAGGGTTGGACGTTCAAATAAAAAAGCATTTTGTTATTTGTTAGCACCTCCGTTAAGTTCTTTAAATGATGAATCAAGAAAAAGACTGAGAGCTATTGAAGAATTTAGTGACTTAGGAAGTGGATTCAATATTTCGATGAGAGATTTAGATATAAGAGGTGCTGGAGATCTTCTTGGAGCTGAACAAAGTGGATTCATTTCAGACATAGGATATGATACTTATCAAAAAATTCTAGATGAAACGATTCAAGAATTAAAAGAAGGTGAATTCAAAGAACTTTATGCCGATGAATTTAAAGAGGAGAATAGAGTCTTTGTAAAAGACTGCTCTATTGAAACTGATATTGAGATCTTAATACCTACTTTTTATGTAAATGCAGTTGATGAAAGACTGAAACTATACAAGGCTCTTAATGATGTTAAAAATGAAGATGAATTACTCATTTACGTTAAGAATCTAATTGATCGATTTGGTGAATTACCGGAGGCTACAGAGGAGCTAATTAATACGATGAGATTGAAGTGGATTGCTCAAGATATCGGACTAGAAAAGCTCTACTTAAAGAACGGAAGTTTAAGAGGTTATTTTGTTGCAAACCCTCAAAGTGAGTATTATCAGTCAGACAAATTCGGTAAAATACTAATGTACGTTCAGAAGAACATGAAGACCTGTAAAATGAAAGAAATAAAAGGGAAACTTACTATTTCATACCAAAACGTAAAGTCTATTAATCAAGCAAAATCTACTCTTTTAAAACTAAAAGATACGATTCATATTTCGTAAAGAAATAATAACGAAAACAAAGTTTAAGACAATCCCTAATATATAAAAATCCCAATCAACAAAAGTCCATAAATAGGCAGCAAAAACAACGGATTGAATCAAGCCAAAAACCAACCAACTAATACACAAAACCGAAAGATAAAATGATTCATCTTTAACTTTTAATAGAAGTAGTTTTGTAATTAAAATAGTAGGCAAAAAAAGTAATATCCCAGGCAAGCTTATTAAGAAGGAATAAACTCTGATGAAAGGAGAATTTTTACGTTCATACCTTCTCTTTTCCTTCTTCCAATTAAAATCTTTTTTAGAGAATGTTTTATCCTTAACAGTAATACTATTTAAACCTGCTAACATTTCTTTATCATTCTTAGAATGCCTAATTATCCCCTTCCAATATTTCCTTTTAAAGCGAGTATAATTACCATCTACATGTAAAATATTCTCCTTCAAATTTCTCGTAAGATCGTTTAGAACAGTAGTGACTACTTTAGACGGATTCTGCGAGAATATATTTTTATACTTCGATACTAATATAGGATCTAAATGCTCTACAAAAACATCTTTACCTGGTAAAAAGTGGTTAACATAATTAATAGCAACTGGAACAATATGCACATGCAAATTAAAATTATGTTTTGCTTCAGCCTCAATTGCCAATCTTGCAACTCCTTTCTTCAAATTAAACAAATGATGCAATGGCTCACTTTGCCCTTCAGGAAAAATCAACACCGAATTACCATTTTCCAATTGCTCTATACAATACTTAAAAGTCTCCTCATTCCTCTCTTTAAAATCCTTATCACCATCTTTCTGTCTGAAAATTGGCACAAGATTTAAAGCATTAAAAATTTTCAAAATCCATTTGCCTTGAAACAAATCAGATCTTGTTAAAAAGTAAATAGGTCGCTTTACATAGATTCCTACCAAAATGGCATCTAAAAAAGCATTTTGATGATTCACAGCAAATATGACTGGTTTATTAACGGGAACCTTGTCCAAACCTCTAATTTCTACTTTCCTAAAAAAAAGAGGTAAATATAACTTTAGTAAAATCTGAATAACTTTATAAACCATTTCTTCTATTATAGCTGCAAAGTAATTACTTTTGTAGTAGAAATCAGAATAACAAAACAATATGTTTCAATCTTTAACAATAAAAAACATACAAAAAGAAACGTCAAGCTCAGTATCTATTGAATTTGATGTTCCTTCTGAAAACCTAAACGACTATGCATTTAAAGCAGGGCAGTTCCTTACTTTAAAAGCAGATTTAGATGGAGAAGACATTAGACGATCTTATTCCATCTGTAGCTCTCCAAAGTCTGGAGAATTAAAAGTTGTGGTTAAGCAGATTCCAAATGGAAAATTTTCTACTTACGCTAACACTCAACTTAAAGTTGGTGATAAAATAGAAGTAGCGAAACCTTCTGGAACTTTCTTTTTAGAAACCAAATCAGATAACAGTAAAAAATATGTTTTAATTGCTGCAGGAAGTGGTATCACTCCAGTTATCGCAATTCTTAAAACTGTATTAACTGAAGAACCTTCTAGCAGTGTTGATTTATTCTACGGGAATAAGAATCAAGCACAAACAATATTTAAAAGCGAATTAGAAGATCTTAAGACTACTCACGGAGATCGTTTAAACCTTAACTTTATTTATAGTGAAGAAAAAGGTGAAAGCCGTTTTCATACTGGTAGAATTGAAGGAAGAAAAATTAAAAAGCTTTTCAAAAAAGAATCTCCGATTGCAAATGTAAACGAAGTTTTCATGTGTGGTCCTCAGGAAATGACTGAGAACGTAAAGGAAGTTTTAACCAAAAAGTTTGATTTCCCTAAAACTCAAATCCATTTTGAACTTTTTACAGCTACTGCTCCAGCAACTAGCACAAAGAAATCTGGTTCTGGAAAAAGTGTTGTTTCTGCCATTATTGATGGTAAAGACGTTCAGTTTCCTGTAAATAAAAATGAATCTATCCTTGAAGCTGGACTAAGATCTGGAAATGATATACCGTTCTCTTGTCAAGGTGGAGTTTGTGGTGCATGTAAATGTATTGTAATCTCAGGAGAAGCTGAAATGGATATGAATTTAGCGTTAAGTGACGACGAAGTGGATAGTGGATATTCATTAGCTTGTCAAACAAAATGTAACACTGAAGAAGTAAAAGTTAGTTTCGACTTTTAAAAAATATACAACGATCAAGGTGATAAAACCTTGATCGTTTTTAACAAAAAGCGATGAAACCTAGCGATCTCTTTTTAATATTAATCGCGCCTTTTTTTCCTAAAAGAGCTTTTAAAAGATTACAACTTAATGAGAATAAAAAACTAATCTCATTAACTACAATCATTTTAACTTTTATAACCACAACTACATTTCATCACTTTTTCACTGAAAAAACAGCACTAAATATAAGCGCTGTGTATTCTCTTGGATTGTTAACCAATATTCTTATCACAGGAATTGTTGTCGCTATAATATCTAGTAAGACAATAACAGTAAAATTAGATCTCCTAGAAGGCATTTCCATATCTGCAATCTCAGCTCTAGTTTTTATTTCTAGCCCAATTTTACAATTAGCTCTTAACATTTCTAGTACAATTTCGGAAACAATTCAAAGTATTTTATTCAGTTTGTTAATTTGCAAGGGCCTTTCTGTTTATTATAATCTTCCGATGAGAAAAACTATATCGATAGGAATTCTAATTGTAGTTTTCAAAGGGATAATTTCTTTATCATTTTTTGGAATTCAGATATGAAGAAGTTTGTCAGAAGCAAAATGAAAATTACTGGGTTAATATTTACATCCTTAGTTATTTCAATGATTTACATTGATTTCAATCAACCTGGAACAAATGAAAACATTCAAGATCAGACTATTCAATTTTCCGAAGAACTAGGGTGGATAAACTGGAGTCATGCAATCCCAGAAAGAAACATAAGAGCGTTTAGAAGGTTTAAAAAACTTCAACTAACGCAAGTTGATTCATTCAACTTCTCATTTTCAATGGACATGAAAATTAAGATTAAAAACAAATTCATTGTTGCATCCTGTTCAAACACTTATCGAGTACCAGTTGTAAAAAGTATGATAGCAAAGAAAGAACTCTACACGGAGATTTTCGGAACTGTTTCTAACTTATTGGAAAACATGCAAGGTGAATTACCATTCTCTTTACTCAGTGGATCTAGAGCTTCTTCTCATCGAGACGGAGACCTAACAGGTAATATCATCTCACTGTATTCCTGTTATACCAATACTTCATTTAACGAAATAAAAAATGAATTAACACTTCTGAATATAGCTGATTCAAAAACAAAAAACACCTCTAAAAGTATTGATGAATTCAAAATATCTTCTTACAAGCAAGTAAATTTCTTGAAAAATAAAAACAATCTAATTATATTTCAACTCCAAGAATTATTGAGCCAATTACAAGCAGAATCCAATAATTGCAGATTACTTAATTCAAAAAAAGGATTAACGATTAATTAATACTTTCAGCTCTTAGCTTAACCAATTCTAATTGACCATCTAACAAATCATTCATTAGATATTTTGCCCATATACTCGTGTACCAATTAAAGGGCGTATTAATCATAAAACGACTTGATATAGATAGGTTTATGCTTCCGTCCTCATCTGAATTCAATTTATAAATATCCTCGTAAACATCTACATGCTTCCCTCCTATTAAAATATGCTCGTCCATTACAGTTGGAGGAATTTTATGTGGATCAACATCTATTTTTAAAGCAAGTAGCTTCTCTTCTTCAAGTTGTGTTATTGTTTCTTTAAAAAACAAACCTCTTTCATAAGTAGCTATTCTCTCCCCGCCTACCTTAGCAGAATCAAGTGTTGTTTCAAGATGCCTAGGGAATCCTATCCATGCTGTTATCCCGTCTGATTTCTCACCTTGATCCACAGAATCAATATTTAAAATAGAATACCAAACATCTTTTGAAGAGGCGTCAATAGTAATACTTCTATTAATAGTAATATCAGATCTTTCCCAACTATTATCTCCTTCGAAAAAACCTAAAGCAAAAGGTAATATCATCACAATATAAATTTTCAAATCACCACTAGTATCATCTAAAATCTCTTCCTCAGGGCTAATTGTTCTTCTATGTCCCCTCTTCCTACAAAACCAGTTTCCTACCATTCCTCCAAAACCTGCAGCAATAGAGAACAAAGGATAAATCATCACCCAACAAATAGCACCTTCTATACTAGCTAATAACGTAATTATGAGAATTGCTAAACTAGTTAGCCAAGGAAGAAAAAATGCCTTAACAATAGATATATGTTTTTTCCTCGCTATTAAAAAAGTAGTGATAAATCCAATTACAAATGGTGCTACTATTAAAAAAGAAACACTCATTATTTGAAGTGGTTTTACCATTCCAAATACGCCTCTCGCAGATAAACCATATAGAACAGCAGCTCCAGTTGCAGTTAAAAATTTCATGTATTTATTTTTTAGAATTTCCTTGTATCGATATTTCTATCACCTCCTTTGCACAATTATACCTAATAGGAATGGTGTCTCCTAATCCTTTACTTACTAAAATTTTAACGCCATTGTTAATAAATCTTAACCCGTTCCATTTGTAAAAAAGAGCTCCTGGGTAAAGTTCATCTTTAGATTCCCAGAATACTATTTGGCATCCATGAAGATGCCCCGCGAGAGCAACATCATAACCAGAACTGATCGTATTAAATAACTTCGGATTATGGCAGCATAAGATATTTATATCACCTCCTAATTTATCTGATTGATAATTCCCATCAATCTGGATCGCAATTTCGTTTACGTAAATAACTTTGCTTTCTTTATCTATCCAACTACACCCATTGTTTTCAAAAGCAGATTGTATTTTGCTTAAACCGAAATAGTAATCGTGATTTCCAGGAATTGCAATAACCTCCGTAATTAAGCTCAGACTTTTAATAAACCCATCTAAAACAGATAAACCTTTTTTCGATTCAATATAATCACCTCCAAGAACAACAAAATCAGGTGATACTTTTCTACAGCATACTAATATACTATCAGCTAAAGCCCTACTACCTTTTCGAAAATGAAAATCACTAAGAAACAGAAACTTCAGCTTAATATCCTTTGTGACAGTCACAACTTCAGATCTCAACTCAAAGTTGGATGAATTACCTATTTGTAGTTTCATCTGTATATAAAATTAAAACACTTAAACATTCTGTATACCAATATTTTAGTGGATTTTTAAAATTCAACAATCCCAAAATCATATAACTAGCTATTGGAATTACAATAAGAAAACATTGAACTAATCCAATTTTATAAATCATTAAAATGTTAGTTCGAAATGGTTCTTTTACGTCATCAAGTAAAAGCGGAAATAAGAACAAAAAGTGTATTTCAATTAAATAGAACAAGACGACAGATACAAAACAAGCTATAATAGAAAAGTCTAACAAAAGAAATGGAACAATTGCCCCAAGCAGGCTCAAACCATATTTTAAAACTCCATAATAATTGAAAGGGACAGCATTGTTAGAATTTATGAACTTCTCATCTCTTACGTATGATAAAAGCTGACTCATCCAATTCGCTCCACTTTTAAAATCACCAAAACTAAAATCGTCATTACGATCTTTTAAGATGGATTTACTTCTCGATATTAAAGATTTAAACTTCATTAATAATAAATAAAGTACATCCAACTTAACCAAGCCATACCGTTACCGAAAACCAACATCCTATGATAGATGGTCTCAAGCTTTCCACATCGTTTTTGATGGAAAACAAACTCATCGTAACTAATCATAACAACAGTGTAGATAAGAACAAGAATTATCGGGATTAAATAAAGATGTTTTGAATCGGAGAATGTTGCTGACCACATTAATATAAACATCGAAATCCCACCAAAGCCTAAAGCTTTCGCCTCAGCGTCCCTTTCTTTTTTTGAAATTTTCATTCCTAACTTTTTCCTGTGATAATACCAATCTAAGGTCCCACCTATAGTTGCCACAGTTCCAAAGAAAGCAATTAATGAAAATTCAACTGGAAAATATGGAAAGTCAATTGTTAACTCTAAACTACTTGACTGGCTAGAAAACCATACAACAAAGACAAAACCCAATGCAGGACAAAACAACAAAATCAGAGATAACAACTCCCTAAATGAATAAACCTTATCGTATTCTAGCTTTTCCAATACACTACATTTTAGTCAAATATACCAACAACAAATAAAAATATGCATTGTACAATAATATAATTACGTCATAAAAAAACAACCATTTTTGACAAAAAAATAACTTTTAATTATTATCATTGTGACTTATTAGGTCGACGGAAGGCGTTGTAACAACTACAAGTCCTTTTTAAAACCTGATTAACAACTAATTACGAATTAACTAAAACAATTAAAAATGTCTAGATTAAAAACAGTTGTAGCGGTTGCGGCAATTGGGGCTTTAATGACTTCATGTCAAGTAAAAACGCTTCAATTAACAAATAACCCAATCGGAACAAAAACTGGAAAAGCTACAGCAAAACCATTTCAAAAAGCTCCTGATTTCACATTTAAGAAAGCAGCAGAAAACGGAAAGATCAACAAGATCGGTAGTGCAACTTTTACAACAACTAATTATGGTATCTTTTTCAAGATCGAAACTGAAGTAACAGGAGAATAATATGAAAATTTTAAAGAAAATATCAATATTTGGAGCTGCAGCATTTTTATTAACTGCATGTTCAGTTACACGTCCATTAGCTGTAACAGATAACTCAATAGGAACTAAAACAGGATCTTCTAAAACGACTTGTCTTTTTAGTCTTGCACCTGCAACTACTACTGGAGCTGGTTTTATTATTGCATCTGGAATTTGTTTAAATAAAGACTATGGTATGATTGAAGCAGCGAAAGATGCTAAAATCACAACTGTAGGAGCTGTTGATCTTAAAGAAACAGACTACTATTTATTTAAGACTTACGAATTAATCGTTGCTGGAGAGTAATCTACAAATTATAAAAAAAACTATTATGAAAAAGTTAATTTTCAAAACATTATCATTTGTAGTAATTGCAGGAGTTTTAACTTCTTGTGCAGTTAGTGCTCCACTATTGGTAACAAGTAATGCTGTTGGAACAAAAACAGGAACATCTTCTTATAAGGTTGTTTTTGGTATTTCTCCAATGCATTCTGAGTCTGGTGCTATCGCAGCAGCAAGAAATGGTAACATCACTAAGATTGCTACTGTTGATCAAACTGTAAAAGGTAGTTTATTCACTACAACTGTAACTACTGTTGTAACAGGAGAGTAAAACAATCGCTAAGTTTACTTAGTATATAATATTAAAAGCCGGAATTTCTATTCCGGCTTTTTTTGTGCCCAAAAATTTTATTTTAAATAATATTGTAACGATTCCAAACAGCTGTATTAACATATTGAAAGCAGGGCAATAATCAGGAAGACTGTCCATCTTTTTAATATTCACATTTAAAAACAGCAAAATATGTCAGGAGGGAATCTAAGTCCACGTCAACAAATGATTGGTTTAATGTATCTAGTATTACTAGCAATGTTAGCCATGAATGCTTCAAAAGATTTATTAAATGCATTTGTATTTCTAGAGAATGGGATCGATGTAACAACCCATAATTTCAATGATGCAAATCGATCTATCTATAATAAAATAAATAATTCAGCCGCATTAGGCTCTGAGATAGCTATTAAAACAAAAAAGAATTCAGACCAAATATTAACATCATCAAACAAGATTTTCACATTATTAGATAAGTATAAAAATGACATCATCGAACTTGGTGGTGGAATTGATCCAGAAACGAATATTCCATTAGGAAAAGATGATGCAAACGTTGGAGCTCAATACCTACTTGTTGGAGGAAATGGAGAAATTCTTAAAAAAGAATTATTGAATTACAAAACAATGTTAGGAAGCTTTATCGACACAAGAGATACTTCGATGTTAACAAGCTTGAACGCTTTACTAAATACGCCTGATTTTGTTGATTATGAGCAAAACACTATCCCATGGGAAAACAACATAAGTGAGCACTTACCCCTTGCTGCAGTAACTGCAAATCTTACTAATCTACAGAGCTACGTAAGAAACGCAGAATCTCAAGTATTGAATTACATGTACGAAGAAATCAACATGGACACTTATAAGGTGAACAAGATCATGGCTACGTCAATTGCTGAAAGCGGGTATATTTTACAAGGTGATAAGTACTCTGCTAATATCTTCCTTGCTGCTGCAGATACTACACAAGAACCAATAGTAATTGTGGGAGATTATGACACTTCAGTATACAATAGAACAGGTCAAATAAAATTTATTTCATCCACGGACACCTTACCTGTTGATGGAGGAATAGGAAATTATAGAGTTAACACAGAGATCACTGGTAATCACGCTTGGGGAGGAATAATGAAGGTCCCACACCCCAATCCAAAACGAAAAGGAGAGTTTCTCGTTTATCCTTTCGTTAACAACTACACAGTTGCAGCCCCAAGCGCAGTGATATCTTCAGATCAACTAAACATCATGTACAAAGGTTTAAAAAATGAAATGAGCGTTTCTGCAGCAGGATTAAAAGCTGATCAGGTAAAAGTTAGTGCTACCAATTGCAAAGTATCATCTAGAGGTGATGGGAAATATTATTTCGAACCAACAAAAGCCGGAAGAATTCAAATTACAATAAGTACTGAAATCAATGGTCAAAATAAAGTATTAAGTGCTCAAACGTGGAAAAGCACCTTATTGCCAAAACCTCAAATCGAAATCAGTGGAGTTAAGAACAACAAAATATCTAAGGGTGCTTTAGCTAAAATTTTAAAGGATTTCGGTGCCAAAGCAAAATATGATAAATCGTTTCCTATTAGCACCCAACCAAGGATAGAATCCGCTCGATTTGAATCAAATACAAAAGGAAACCTTTCTCCAGGGAAAATGAGTAAAAAAGGAAAATTAATAGGAAATGGAGTTGCTCAAATAAAAGCACTTCGCAAGAACTCTACAGTAACAGTTTTCATGAAAGTAAGAGGTTTAGATGGAATCCCTCATAATATATCTAGAACAGTGACTATAAAACGATAATTAAATCCATCTGTCAGGATTGGTAAAAGGGAACAACAGATTATCGTTGTTTCCTTTTTTTTATAAGAAATTTAAAGACTAAGCTTCAAATTTTAATATTGATCCTATATTTGTAGCATGTTAAATAACATAAAGCTCGTTTTTAGATATTTCATCTATTTGCTACAAAGTAAAAAGAGCACTCAATCACCATTTGTAAATGATTTAATTACGAATGTATTGATGAGTGAAAACAACTATTATGCTTTCGAAGAAATTGAAGGAATCAGATCAGCTTTAAAAAGTAACAGTGGAACGATCAACATCACCGATTTCGGAGCTGGAAGCAGGATAAACAAATCCAACACTAGAAAGATTTCAGATATCGCTAAAAACTCTGCTAAAGCACCACATTTAGGAAGAATGATGTTTCGATTGATCAATCATTTCAAACCACACAACATGCTTGAATTGGGTACTTCATTAGGTATCTCAGCTTGTTATCAATTTGGAGCAAATAAAAAAGCAAATTTCATTACAATGGAAGGTTGTCCTGAAACAGCAAAAATTTCTAAAACAGTATTCTCCTCTTTTCGATCTTCTGATATAAAAATGGTAATTGGTGATTTCAAAAAAACATTACCTAACACAGTTGATAGTTTTGAAAGTCTTGATTATGCTTTTTTCGACGGAAACCATCAAAAACAACCTACCATCGATTACTTTAATACTTGCGTGAAAAAAGCAAACAAGGATTCACTGTTCATCTTTGATGACATTCACTGGAGTATACCTATGGAAGAAGCTTGGGAGAAAATTAAAAATCATCCAGACGTAACAGTTACGATTGATTTGTTTTGGATTGGGTTGGTTTTTTTCAAAACAGATCAAGCTAAAGAGAACTTTATTATCAGAACAACTCAGTACTAATTATGAAAGTTTATACTAAAACAGGAGATAAAGGAAAAACATCATTACTTGGAGGTTCTCGAGTACTAAAATCAGATCTTCAAATTGAAGCTTACGGCACAGTAGATGAATTAAACAGTAATATTGGCCTCGTAAGAGATCTAGTTCAAGACGGTGAAGTAAAATCTGTTTTAATTAAAATCCAAAACAAACTTTTTACCATTGGTGCTCATTTAGCCAATGATCAGAAAAAAGCAAAAATTAAACTTCCATCTCTTACCGTTGAAGCTATCGAGCTACTTGAACAAAGTATTGATAAAATGGAAGAGGAACTTGAGCCGTTAACTAAATTCATCCTCCCTGGAGGTCATCCTACTGTTTCTCACACGCATATTTCTCGTAGTGTTTGTAGAAGAGCTGAACGTTGTGTTATTCGATTTAATAACATAGATGAAAACGTTAATCCTCTTGTCATCCAATATTTGAACAGATTATCAGATTACCTTTTTGTTCTTGGAAGAAAGTTAACAGCAGATTTGAATGGAGAAGAAATAATATTGGAATACTAGACTAATTTTCAAGTACATTCAAAAGTCAACTTATCAACAATTCGACAAAAACATCGCAAAATATTTTGATCTTAACTCAAAAATGATACTTTTGCCGGAATTGATTAATAATTAAACTCGGATTTTCGCGTTTAATTACCATATAAATACCTTTAAATTATGTATTGGACTTTAGAATTGGCTTCGTATTTAACAGATGCACCTTGGCCAGCAACGAAAGATGAGTTGATAGATTACGCGATGAGATCTGGAGCACCTTTAGAAGTTGTAGAAAACTTACAAGAGTTAGAAGAAGAAATTGATTCTTACGAAACTATCGAAGAAATCTGGCCTGATTATCCAACCAAAGATGACTATTTATTTAACGAAGATGAGTATTAAATTACCTCTTTAGTTAAAATTTAATATCATTTAATCAACAATATTTTTATAGAGTTTAAGAAATGAATTTCCTTCAACAGAAATTCATTTTTTAAACTCTTTTTTTGTTTCAGTTGTTTTTATAACATCCTCCCTTCCACTATTCAAGGACTATTTTCTGTCAATCAAATATCATTTCTTAAAGAATCTAAAAATCCCCTCATTAATTGATGGTTTTAACGTAAATTTGCACCTAGATTTAGATACAAATTACACTCAAAATATATTACCATGATTGCTTCAATTGGAAAAGTCATCACTTCTCTTTTCGGAAAGAAAAGTGATAAAGATGTTAAGTTCATACTACCCCTTGTAAAAGAGATACTTGCAGAACAGGAAAAGATAAAAGATATATCAAATGATGACTTAAGAAAGAACTCCGATATATTCAGAAAAGAAATTAAAGACTTCATCAAGCCTGAAGAAGATAAAATTGAACAACTTAAAATTGACGCTGATAAAGTTGGTTTACCAGTTTTGGAAAAAGAAGCCATCTTTAAAGAAGTTGATCAGCTTACTAAAACGATAGATGAAAAGATCGAAGAGGTTTTAAATAAAATTCTTCCAAGAGCTTTCGCTAATATTAGAGAAACTTCAAGAAGATTTAAAGACAATCAAGAAATTTCAGTTGTTGCAACTGAAATGGATAAGGAGCTAGCTGCAAAAAAAGAGAACATTGATATCGATGGTGATCAAGCTATTTACTCAACAACTTGGGATGCAGGTGGAAATGAAATTAAGTGGGACATGGAACATTACCAAGTTCAATTAATTGGTGGTGTTGTTTTACACTCTGGGAAAATTGCTGAAATGGCAACTGGGGAAGGAAAAACATTGGTAGCTACACTTCCTGTTTACCTTAATGCATTGGCTCAAAAAGGTGTTCACTTAGTAACAGTAAATGATTACTTAGCAACTCGAGATTGTGATTGGATGGCACCTTTATTTCAATTTCACGGAATTTCAATCGAATGTATCGACAACTTTCAGCCAAACTCTCCAGACAGAAGAGCAGCTTACAATAGTGATGTAACATACGGAACGAACAATGAATTTGGATTTGATTATTTAAGAGATAACATGTCTGACGATATTGAAGGACTTGTTCAGAGAAAACCTCATTACGCTATCGTTGATGAAGTAGATTCAGTTTTAATTGATGATGCAAGAACACCATTAATTATCTCTGGTCCAACAACAAGAAAAACAAACTTAGAGTTCAACCAATTGAAGCCGTTTGTAAATACATTGGTTCAAGCGCAAAGACAATTAGTTACTAAAAAGCTTTCTGAAGCGAAGAAGCTTTTCAAAGAAGAAAAATACGAAGAGGCTGGAAAGGAAGTTTTAAGATCTTTCAGAGGTTTGCCTAAAAACAAAGCATTGATCAAGTTCTTAAGTGAGCAAGGTGTTAAGCAACTTTTACAGAAAACTGAAAATCAGTTTATGCAAGAACAGGGTAAACACATGCATATTATTGATGATGAATTGTTTTTCGTTATTGATGAAAAAGCAAACTCTATCGAATTAAAGGATAAAGGTTTAGACTTGATTTCTGAGCAGATTGAAGATAAGAATTTCTTCATCATGCCTGATTTAAGTTTACTACTTATCGAGGTAGATAAAACAGAAGCTACTGATCAAGAGAAGACAAAACAAAAAGATAAGATCACTCAAGATTACAGTCAAAAAGTAGAACGTTTACACACAATGCAACAACTTTTAAAAGCATTTACGCTTTTCGAAAAAGAAGTTGATTATGTTGTAATGGAAAACGCTGTTAAAATCGTTGATGAATCTACCGGACGTATCATGGAAGGTAGAAGATGGAGTGATGGTTTACATCAAGCTGTTGAAGCAAAAGAAAGTGTTGAGATTCAAGAATCTACTCAAACACATGCTTCTGTTACACTTCAAAACTATTTCAGAATGTATCATAAACTGTCAGGAATGACAGGTACTGCTGTTACAGAATCTGCTGAATTGTGGGATATCTACAAACTTGATGTTATCGAGATCCCAACTAACAAGCCCATTATCAGAGATGATAAGCAAGACAAAGTTTACAAAACACAACGTGAAAAATATAATGCAGTAATTGAAGAAGTTACTCAAATTTCTAAATCAGGAAGACCAGTTCTAGTTGGAACAACATCTGTTGATATTTCTGAATTATTAAGCCGTACGCTTAAGATGAGAGGAATTAAGCACAATGTTTTAAATGCAAAGCGTCACGGTCAGGAAGCTCAAATTGTAAGAGAAGCTGGTCAGCCATCTATGGTTACTATCGCTACGAACATGGCTGGTAGGGGAACAGATATTAAACTATCTGCTGAAGTTAAAGCAAAAGGTGGTTTAGCAATTATTGCTACTGAAAGACATGAGTCTAGAAGAGTTGATAGACAGTTAAGAGGTCGTGCTGGACGTCAAGGAGATCCTGGATCTTCTCAGTTCTTTGTTTCTCTTGATGATCACTTAATGAGATTGTTTGGATCTGAAAGAATATCCAAATTAATGGATAAAATGGGACTAGAAGAAGGTGAAGTAATTCAGCATTCTATGATTTCTAAATCTATTGAAAGAGCACAGAAAAAAGTTGAAGAAAATAACTTTGGACAAAGAAAGCGTTTACTAGAATATGATGATGTAATGAACGCCCAAAGAGAAGTTATATATGCTAAACGTAAGAATGCACTTTATGGTGATCGTTTAAGTATTGATATTTCTAATATGTTCATGGATGCTATTGAAACAATCATTCACAGACATGCAGGCTCTAAAAATTACGATAAGTTCAAAGCTGACATCATTACTAATTTTGGAATTGAGTCTCCTATTTCTGAAGAAGAATTTGGTAGAGAACCAGCTCAGGTTTTATTTGATAAACTGGCTACAGTTGTTGTAGACACCTACAAGAAAAGAAAGGAAGGTTTAGCTCAAACTACTTTCCCTGTTATCAAAGATGTTTACCAAAATCAAAGTGATCAATTTGTTAACCTTTCTGTACCATTTACAAATGGAGCTAAGGTTTTACAAATTTCTGTAAACTTAGAAAAAGCCTTCCAAACTGAAGGTGCTGAAGTTGTTAAGCAGTTCGAAAGATCTATTACACTTTCAATTATCGATCAAGAATGGAAAGAGCATTTAAGAGAAATGGATGATTTAAAGCAGAATGTTAACAATGCATCTGCTGAACAAAAGGATCCACTTTTAATTTACAAGGAAGAGTCATTCAAGATCTTTACTGTAATGTTCGAAAACCTTAACTTGGAAATTGTTGCATTCTTAATGAAAGCTGGAATTTTACAACAAGGTCCTGAAGACAGACCAAAAGTTGCTCCGGTAAGACCACCATTACAAGCGGCTCGTGCTCCACAAATAAAAGCAACGAGAGGAAATCTTGATGGATCTATAGCTGAAGAAGAAAAGCCTAATAAGCCAATCACAACTGGACCTGTAACAGGAAGAAACGAACCTTGCCCCTGTGGTAGCGGTAAGAAATTCAAACAGTGTCACGGACAAAAATAATTATTAAAAGACTGCTACTCAAGCAGTCTTTTTTTTGCTTTAGTTTTTAATAACGATTATTTAAAGGATCCACCATCATCGTACATCCAATTAGGACATGTATATTGATAAGGGCTTTTATAATTCCAATGCTCATTTGCTACAACATCATAAACTTCCCATACTGTAGCATCTAAGTTGTTTTCGACTTCGAAAGTTTTAACAACATTCCAATAGCCATCTTGAAATAAATACTGCTCGCCAGTTCCTCCTGAATCTGAAAGATAATACCCCACAATACTTTTATTTTCAAGATCAATTTTTGGATTCTTTATTTTTGATAGTTCTGAATTAAAAATATAATTATTATCCGTTTTACTGAATGGGTAAACCAACATCCCTCCCGCTTCTCCACTTCCTGGCTTACCATAAGTTTCAATAATAAGATCTAGTTCACCGTCATAATTAATGTCCAATAATTCGTCTCCAGTAAAATAACGTCCATAACTGGAAGAATCTATATTCGATGTTATTGAATCTCTTAACTCTTTCCTTTTAGATTCAGAAACTGATTCGCTAATGTTAACTAATCGTTCCAAGCGTGATCTGTCTGAATTAAAACCTAGAAATTGATCATCACTAAATAAAGAATCCACTTCGTAAACAAGATATTTCTTTTCTCCATTTACAATCCATTTCAAACTTTTATAAGAAGGGAAACTCTCTTCATGTGAAGGAGGAAACATCAGAGTTTCTTCAGCAACCTGAATAAGCCTACCATGATTCCATGATAACAATCCGTGCCCTACTTCACTAACTCCAATTCGCCAATTATGATATATAGTTTGAGAAATTGAATCAAAAGAAATATTTGAGTACTCTCTAGATTTATCATATTGTTCAAAAGCCTCAGTTCTTGGATTGAAAATAAAAAAGTCATAATTGGCAGGTGAATAAACTGATCCCAACAGAACAATAACATCTTGATATCCATCAAAATCAACATCAACAATTCTCAAAGCTTCTTTAGAAAAAGACTTCTCAAAATGAATATCTTCTAAATCAATAATTTGTTGTGTAAATTCAAGTAACTGACTTCGAAGAACAATTCTTCTACCTTTGTAATCATCTGAATTCGTAATCATCGAATCAACATGATAATCAACAGACAATTCAGCTTTCTTATATTTCAAAGTCATTTGACCAATTGAACTAAAACAAGAAAGCAATAAAGTAGCAACGAGAATATTCTTCATGCTCCAAACTTATGAAAAGTTTAAAGTGATACTGAGTACAAAATATTATCCGAAAGAAACGATTAATTATCCGCTAGTAAATTGCTGGAAATTTTTCTGGATCAACCTCATTCATGATCTCATAAGCAAGATCAAATAATGTTTCTGGGTTTGGTTTACTAAAGTAGTTACCATCAGATCCATAAGCTGCACGATGATCTTCAGCAGATAAAGTACGAGGCTCAGAATCAAGGTGGAAATAAGCATTTTGCTCTTCCAAGATTTGTTGAAGCATAAATCCAGTTGCTCCACCACTAACATCTTCATCCAATACTATTAATCGATTGGTTTTCTTAACACTCTTTGATATCATACTATTAACATCAAAAGGCAATAATGTTTGAACATCGATAAGCTCTGCAGAGATACCAACTTCTCTAAGGTGTTGTAAAGTTTCCTGAGCAATAGAAACACAAGTTCCATAAGTAACGATTGTTAAATCCTCACCTTCTGAAATTAATTCAGGAATACCAACTGGTACTGTAAACTCGCCTAAGTTAGTAGGTAGCTCTTCCTTCTTTCTATAACTTAATAATGGCTCAATTACTAAAGATGGGTCATGACACTTTAAAAGTGTGTTATACATTCCAGCAGCTTGAGTCATGTTTCGAGGTACACAAATAACCAAACCTCTTAAACTATTAATTATCATCCCTAGTGGAGATCCTGAATGCCAAATACCTTCA
>CAWVWF010000023.1:0-24969 GCA_963933885.1 uncultured Flavobacteriales bacterium
AAAGTTAAATTAAAAATCAGGTGCTATGAGCCTCTTGATCCCTTTCGGCAAAGGGGTAACGTTGTTGGGTGATTATATATAAAGAAAAGTCTTGGGTAAAGAAGCATATAAGATAACCTAGTGTATCATTGAATTTACTTTATAATTTATTTAGTAGAAGCTTCTGATTTTTTCCAGAAAACATAAGATACTACAACCAAAGTAAGTGCAGCTAAAGGTCCAGGGAATCCACCATCTCCAGCCATTATATGAGCTTGAATAGCCAGCAGTAATTCAAAGAAGAATCCTGCGTACGCAAACTCCTTTAACATTTTTGATTTATTCGAAACAATTGCAGTCACCCCAAGTAGTTTTGCAGTGGCAAGCGGATAAATAATAAATACAGGATAACCTAAAGCAGTTAGCATTTCAGCTACCATATCATGTTGGATAAAGTACATCATAGCACCTCCAGTTATCATTAAAGAAAAAAGTCCTGTGAAAATCCAGTAAAGTATTTTTGTACGTTTCATATCTGTTGTTTTTGTTTGTTTATATAACAAAGATCCGCAACTAATATATCCTGTGCATTAATCTAGATTAAGAAAGCACTTTTATTTTTCTCGAGCCATTTCCCCTCTAATCTTACTTAAAGCTTCAGGTGTGATACCTAAATAGGTAGCAATCATTCTTTGTGGAACACGATTAACAATGGCTTTGTATGTTTTCATGAAATGCTCATAACGTTCTCTTGCACTAGCACTCATTAACATGATCACTCTTTTCTGTAAAACAGCAGCTCTCTTTATTAATCTAATAGTATCCTCATTAGTTGTTACCAACTCCGATAAATTAAATTCAGAACTTGGTGTTGCTTCCAATTCACTATCCTCAATTGCATCAATAAAAAGATCAGAATTACCACCGTTAATTTGGGCATCCATATCTGAAATATACCAGCCTTCGGGAGCGAAAATAAAAACATGTTCCTTCCCCTTTTCATCAATAGTATAACTTCTAAGTAAACCTTTATTTACTTTATAACCGTACTGAACTGGCTCACCAGCGCGCTGTAAAATTTCTCCCTTTTTTACTTGAATGGTTTTCATATGCCGTAAATTTAATAAAAGCTTGAATCAGGAACTAATTCTTCTAATTAGAAGATTACTACGATATAAAAATATCACCAAGCTTTTCCGATAGAGCATCCTTAGTGATTGGTTTAGCTAAGAAATAATCTAAACCATTAGATAAAAAATTATCTATATCTCCAGAAAGTGCGTTTGCTGTAAGTGCCATTACAGGAGGGACATTACTATAAGTTTGCTTAATGATTTTAGTGGCTTCAATTCCGTTCATTACAGGCATTTGAATATCCATTAGAATTAAATCAAACTTACCTTCTTCAAATTTATCAATCGCTAACTGACCGTTCTTAGCAGTTTCTACTTCACACCCTAACTTTCCTAGCATTAAAGAAACTACTTTCAAGTTAACATCAATATCATCAACAACTAGTATTCTTTTATTAAGCTTAACGGATACGTCTTTCTTTTTCTCAAGATCTTTAAGAATGGTAGCACTAGGCGTAATCATATTTATAGAAAACCAAAAATTACTTCCTTTTCCTAATTCACTTTCCAGTCCAATTTCTCCTCCTAATAACTCAATAATATTTTTGCTTATCGACAATCCTAGCCCTGTTCCTTTTACGATTTTAGTATTGCTCTGGTCCATTTGCTGAAACTGAGAAAATACCTTTTCAATATTTGTTTCTGATATACCTATTCCTGAATCTAAAACCTCAACTTTTAACTTCTTTAAAGATGGTGAAATATCAATCGTAAATAGTTTAACAGTTACTTCTCCCGCGTTAGTAAACTTAACAGCATTATTAATTAAATTCGTTATAACCTGCGCAATTTTAACTTTATCACTGATAATGAATTCAGGTATTTTTGAATCATATTCAAACTTCAATTCTATGCCTTTCTCAACCGAATTACTTTGAAATAAATCCACTAACTTTTGAGTAGATTTAACAATATTCACAGGAGAATTATGAACCGTCATTTTACCAGATTCAAGCTTAGATAAATCTAAAATATCATTCAAAATTCCAAGTAAATGATGTGAAGATGAATGGATCGTATTTACATAAGACTTTTGTTCATCATTCAATTCCTCATTATCTTTTAAAACATCAATCATCCCAATAATTCCATTCATTGGGGAGCGAATTTCATGACTCATATTGGCTAAAAATTCATCTTTTAATTTGATAACTTCTTGAGAAGTATATTCAATTTCTTTTGTTTTCTCAATCAATAATTCATCAAGGTGATTCACATATTTTTCTAAATCACGTTTCGTTTTATCGAGTTCTATATTTAAATTCTCTTTAGATTTAATTTCTTCCTCTAAAGCTATTTCTTTGTTTAAGCCTTCTTTTCTAAAAGTTCTTAATAAAAAATATAACAATCCTATACTTCCAGAGAAACAAGAAACAATAAATAGATACCTGTACTCATCTGCACGTTTTACAATCTCTTGATCTCGTTCAACAAATACAGAAAAAACAAATACAACTACTCCAGCAATAAACACAAATGCAGTTAACTCTTTATCCTTCTTGTTAGATAAGAAATAAGCCAAAGTAAGTAAAATAAAGAGGTAGTACTCAATCCCGAATGCTGGTCCATAGTAACTTAAGAAAAAAGCAATTGGGACTAAGAAACTAAGGATAACAGCATAAAAACTGAAAGAATATTTTTTGTTATATCTAAAAACTAAAGAAATGATATTTAATACAAGCGCAAGATACATAACCCAATTATGTTCTTGCATTCCAACATAATAAAATATGGAAACATAAAGCGGTACGGTAAGCGCTAGGAACATCTGCAAACTCGTTGCAACGCGCAAAACTTTTTTACGTTCCGAAGTTAACTCAGGTGCAATCCCGATATTCAATATTTTATCCCACCATTTAAACATAAATTCCACTTGAAAAACCTACGCCTTACACCCGTAATGGTTTCTAAAAAAGCACTTTAGTTTTATATGTCAGATTTTAACCCCGATTTGTAATCGAATAAAAATGACATTTCAAAACTAAATAAAATCGATGTGATAACAGACAAAAATTAGTTGATTTATAACATCAAGCAAGATGGAAAATCAATACTTTACAATTTTGGAACTGTGAATTCCGAATTCTTCACCAGTAATTTTAACAAAATAAATTCCTTCTTTAAACTTACTATCTGACATGTTGAAATGAAAAGCTAATCCACTACCTTCTTGCTTATTAATCAATCGTCCACCAGTATCAAATATTTCTAAAGTAACATCCTCGTAGAATTTACCCAATTCAAACGTTACCATTCCTTGAGTTGGATTTGGATAGATACTCAAATTACTAACCCCTTCAACATAATTCCCATTTACTAACAAATAATAAGGTAGCGCACCTATATCAGCATTAGTATTATTAGTATCAATCAAACTCAAAGGACTTCCTTTATCAATACAAGGTGATATTGCCGTTAAATGGAAATCATCACCAAGAGCATCTACAAATTCGGCTGAACCAGTTAAATTATTACTTCCTAAAAGCGGTGCATTATCAGTCATACAATAATTGAAATTTACAAATGAGACTCCATCTACTTCAAAATCTTCAACATTTTCATTCAAAAGAGTACTTAAAACATTTATGGTACTCCCACCAAAATCTACTTTATCTTCTAAAGAAGAAATTGCCAAATCATTATTATACAACGTATTATTCTCAACTAATCCATCCGAATTTTCTTTAAATGATATTCCAATACTACAGTTGAAAATAATATTCTTAAAAACATGAATTCCCACACTGTTTCCAAAATTTTCAGATCCAATTTCTAAACCTCTATTTGATACCCCTGAAATAGTATTATAACTAATTTCTGTATTTTCACAATTATTCAAATCAATTGCATCATCATTATTATCAGTAAACTTAGAATTCGTGATAATTCCTCCAATACAATCTATAAATTCTACTGCATCTGGAACTTTATCAAAAATACAATTTTCAACAATTGGATTAACTGCATTATGAATTAAAAATCCTTCTCCTTTATTAATTCCATTCAATTCGCAATTAGAAATATGTAGCGAATCATAGTTATCAAGTTTAATTCTTGTGAAAGCACCGTTCCATGCCAAGTTCTGATTGCTATTATAAACGACGTTATCAATTCGAACTGCTTTAACCCTAAACTCGAATCTTCCTTCGTTCATAATTGCATGTTTAATATTAACACGACCAGTATATGCATGAACTAAAAAAATTTCCCATCCATCAGAATGAGTAGGATTAAAGGTTACTGGATCGTTTGCCGTTCCATTTATTATTAAATCGCCTTCTAGCCTAACTTTAACCATTTCACCAATATTAACAACTACTCCAGCTTCAATAATCAGAGCACCTGTTATAGTGGTGTCATTCAAAAAATAATAGGGTGAATCATTTAAAGTTAAAGTCGATGCTTTTACGCTAAACCCAAATAATAAACAAATTGATATTGTTAAAAAAACAATGATATTCTTTGATTTTTTTTGCATCTTTTAAACTAAAAATATTTAATATGATTCAAATATAATTATAAAATATTAAGAGCCTGTCAATTTAAATTTGATATTCTTTAAATGTTTTAACTTCGTCCTCCTACAATGACCATACAACAACAATTTCACGGTTTTTTAAATACTCCTAATCTTTGGAAAGAGAAAGCTGTGTTTGGAATGGAACAGCTAGAACTTACAGGAATGAAAGGTGATATTCCTAGTAAGGAATTTAATCCTAAATTAAGGCTTGGTAAACTCGTTGAAGAATTTGTTTTCGAAGTACTCAATCAGTCTGCATCCACTGAAATAATTGCAGAAAATATTCAGATAAGAAAAGAGAAAATTTCCATCGGAGAAATCGATTGTATTTTAAAACATTTTAATGAGCTCATTCATCTTGAAATAGTTTACAAATTCTATCTATATGATGAGCGTATTGAAGGTTCTAATCTTCATAAATGGATTGGTCCTAATCGAAAGGATAATCTTATTCACAAACTAACTAAATTAAAAGAGAAGCAGCTTCCAATGCTGTTTCGAGAAGAAGCACAAAAATCAATTGACGCTTTAAATATTGATTTAAAAATAAACGATGAAAACATACTTCAAAAAGTATTGTTTAAAGCTCAATTGTTTGTTCCTAAGTCACAATTACTTGATACATTTCCAAGTATAAATAACGATTGTATTAAAGGGTTTTATATCCCTTATATTGAGCTAAAAGATCTAAGACAAAATGAGTTTTACATTCCAAATAAAAGAGCTTGGTTAACAGAGCCTCATTTGGATGTTGAGTGGTTAAATTATAATCAATTTGATAACGAAATCAATGTTTACTATCATGAACAAAGATCACCGTTATGCTGGATTAAAACCACAGATGGTACAACACAAAAATTCTTTGTTGTTTCCTGGGATTAACTTTTGAAGGCTACTAAATTGCAGTAAAAAAAAGAGGTTTACTATTGCAAACCTCTTTTAATTTCTAATAATATTAATTCAAGATTATTACTTCACAACATCAATACTGTAAAGCTTTCCGCTTTCCGTTTTAACCTTTAAAAAGTATAGTCCTGATGAAACGTCTTCAAGAGAAATTGAAACTGAATTCAATGTTTTCTTTAAAATTTGTCCTGTGATAGATACTAATTCTATCTCTAAAACTTTTTCATTATCTATCTCAACAGTAACTTGGTTTACTGCTGGATTTGGATAAACCTTTCCTTCATTACGAATTTCTATTGGTCCATCAATACCTACACTTGCGTTTAACGCACTAGTTAATGAATTTGATTGCGATGCATCATCTTGTGCAATTTCCCAAACCATTACTCCTTTAAATCCATTATCGATTGCATAATTAACTTTGTCTTTAATCAAGTCTGCACCATTGAAGAAATAATGTCCAGTAGCATCAATCAATACATTGTCTGATGGTAAGGCATTTGGAAATTGATCCATGATCTCAGTATAAGTCACAGCAGCTGCAATTCCTCCTGTATTATCATCAAATCTATATCCGTAGTAAGGCAAGCCCATTACAAGCTTGTCTCTAGAGTAACCTCTACCAATCCAGTAATTTTCAGCTTGTGTATAATGACTCATTGAAGCGTGAGCTCCATATGGACTCGCAGACCATGTTCCTGTTTGATCATAAATCATAATCTGTAAAAAATCTGCTTGATCTAATGCTTCATTTTCGTACCATTGTAACCAGTAGTTTCCAAAACCAATTGTGATTACAAACTCTAAATCAGTACTATCTATTTCAGCTCTAATTTCCTTCATTAATAAAGTGAAATTATCTCTATCAGTAGCATTATCGATTCCTTCCCAATCCATATCGATTCCATCTAAATCATAGTGACGACAAAATTTTCTCAATGTATCAGCAAAAGCTAATCTAGCAACAGGGTCACTTGCCATTCCAGACATCCAACCTGTATTCACACTTATTAATCTTTTTGCATCTACATTTTCAGTTGCTGTAAGAAAACTATTAAATGTTGCTTCGTTTCCTCCTCCATGAAATTTCAAATCTCCATTTGTTCTAGCATAAATAAATGCATAATACAAATAGTTATAACTTGAGAAATCCACACCTGCTGTAGTTCTCCAATAAGGAAAATATCCACCAACAACATCCAGTTTCTGAGAGAATGAGTTGAAAGAAACACACATTAATAATACAATTGCAAGCCTTTTCATATTGTTCAATTTTTTAAAATATAATTTGAAAATACAATATACTGCCGTTGTATATATTAACGTATACAATTAATTAAAGATGGTATACAATTCCTTTAAACTACTGCATAACAGAGATCTTATATATGACTGCAAGGTTATCAACGGTTTCATTTTATGACGATTCCGATAACAACACTTAATCCTTTAATATGTTTAAAGACTTCTATACCATTGCAACATTGGTATTGCCATTGGCAAAAATTCACCGTCATTCATGAACGCCACCAACCCAAACTGAAACGCTCTTCCTTCTGATTGATGCCATCTAATTCCAGGTATCATAATTCCTGAAGCTCCATCTTCATGGCCCGTTGGGATGAAAAAAGAATCAAACACAAAACTTATTTTTGGGGAAATTTGAGTCATTCCTGCTACTGTCATAAGTGCAGTTCCTTGAGCAGGTCCTCCAAGAAAAACGGCTCCATATCCTCCTGAAAAGGCTAAATTACTTTTTCTATTTCCAAAAGAAACTGAAGCAAAAGGTAAAACCGCACCTAAACTAGGCGCCAGCCAAGATCCTGAACCTACGATTGTTCCAATTGCAAATTGAGTATTCCTATCAAGTTCCCAACTCTTTTTGATCGTACCCAACATTGGCGCTCCAATCCAAGTAGAAACGAATCCAATTCCTATATTATAAGGCAACCCAATTTGTACATCTGGTCCATATAAATTTGCCTGTACATACCCTTCTCCTTCATTCATTGGTATTCCATTCGTAGAGATAAAATACCTTGTTGCAAATTTATCTTCTCCTATATATTCCCCTTTTTCATTATAATGTTCAGCCTTAAGTTTTGTTTTTCTACTTATTAAATAAGTATTAATAGTTACTTTATAACCACCTTCAGTTTTCATTTTTATTTCTTGCTCATTTTCAGATATAATTATTCCTCTTATTACATCTCCATTTGTTTTTACAATTTGATAAGTAGGGTTTGATGGCTCTGTTTGAGCACTTATCGTAAATGAGATTAGAAAAATTAATGAGCTTAGGATCGTTTTCATATTCGTTAGTTTTAACAAAACTAACAAGTCAGCTTGCAAGATGACAATTGACTTTCACGTGTTCAAATTCGAAATTTGCATTTTTCGCAAATTAATAGACAAAAAAAGAGGGGGAATTAACCTTGCTCCTCCTGCGATAAAACGGATCTTTTCTGTTGCAGGTTTATCAAATTCATAAATATCATCACCTGCATCTACCAAACCAACTATTTAATTATCACTTGCATCACCACAAGGATTATGATTTCGATCTATTCCACATGTGTCTTTTGGGCCAATCTTATCATCTATAGAAACCAATTGATCCAATCTTATAACTAAGCCCGAGTGAAGGCGTAAAAACTCTGTTTCGGAATCTTTGGATTTGAAAAGCTCTAAAAGCATTTCTATTTTTTCGGTTCGATTGTCATTTTGATCATTGAACTTAATCACTACCCTATTGCCGGCCTTTATAAATGCTTCTATTCTTGAATAAAAAACGGCATGTGGAGGATAGTATACTTTGTTCATACAGTCGGTTTTCAGCAAGTTAACAATTTATCAAACACTAAACTGTCATTTTATTTTCATTATCTAAAAAACAAATCTATTGAGCTTAAAGCTTCTTTGTATACTTAAACTTACTTACAATTATCTTTTGCTTCTCTGTTTTAGGTAACGTATTGGGTAGTTTCCAAAAATTAATATGGAAACGATAATTGAAGGGCGTTGTTTTTTGATCTGACTTCAAGGTTTGGAGTTTTTCATCCATCGTTTTGTTATAAGAAACATGACCATGAAACAATCCAAAGCTTAAGCTATCAGGTGTCCATTTAATAATGTGCGTTGTATAGTTTCCTTTTAAATTATATGATTGAGATGTAGAAAGTGGTGATTTAGAACTTAGATTATGAATCGTGTAATGCGTATTATTACTATTGAGTTTGTTCCATTTCGTGAATTCCACATCAATTTCTCCAGGAGATTTTCGCTTTTTTTGATATAAAAAAATTCCAAAAACAGTATTGTTTGCCAAGGAATCAAAACGACCGTTTATTTGAATTTCATAAACACCATATCCATAATTGTGATCCTTACTTATTATTTCAGAGCAAACAATTCCTTTTGAAGTTGAATCAATCGAAAAATGAATTCCTTTTTCATCTTGAACAATCGAAGTAGAATCCCATAAGTTTTTCCCAGGTCCATGAACATATCCATGTTGTTTTATAAACCAATCCTTTTTGGAAAATGAGAGTTCTTTTGTTACTTCTTTAGTAGAAGTACAGGCTGAAATAAATAACGATATAAATAAGATTAAGGCAAAAATCCTCATGCTTAAACCTTCAAGATTTCAATCGCTTTTTCTAAATCTGATTCTTTAATTTGCAATTCCATATTGGCTCCCTTTTTATTTCCACCAGTTAAGGTCGATTTCACGCCATGGATTTCCAATTTCACCTGAACCATTTCCGCATCTTTTTTAGAGCAATCACTTAAGATATTAATCATCTTCATGCTTCAAATATACAGCTAATTAAATGTTAGATGATAAATGAACTCAATTATGATGCATTACTTTTTAATTGAAGGAGAAACATGTATTTTGCGTAAAACCATGAATTTTCATCAACTTCAAAAGAATCTTTTGAAGATTTGAGAATTAATACAATTAAATTATTCGCAGTTGCGGAATTCAATAATACTAAGCCATTGAAGTTCTCTAAACTTGCTTTAAACAAAAACATACAACATGCAAAAAATCAAATTCACTAAAGACGAAGGTTCCGATTTCTATAAGGAACTAACTCAAAAAGTAGACACTCATTTTTCGAGTAAAGGAATACCAAAAAGTGGTAATGCAACTATGGTTTTTAAAATCATCCTCTATTTCAGCCTAGTTGCTCTTTTCTATGGGCTAATGATTACCTCAGAATCCACTTCCGCTTTTTATGCATTTTACCTATTGATGGGGCTTTCTATTTTACTTACAGCTTTCAATGTTTCTCATGACGCAGCTCATGGTGTTGCTGTAGAAAGCAAGTTTTGGAATAAGCTTCTATTCTCTCTTAGTTTCAACCTCCAAGGGAATAACGCTTACGTATGGGGGAAAAATCACAACGAATCACATCACCTCTACACGAATATCGAAGGAAGTGATATTGATGTTCTTAATAATCCAGTTTTAAGAATGACGTCTAACCAACCTTTGAAAGCGTTTCATAAGTACCAATTTTTATACGCTCCAATATTGAGTTTACTATATTCCATCAACTGGTTTTTCATTCGTGAAGTACTCATGTTATTTAGAAGGTCAAGTCGAACTATAAGTATTAATGTACCACCATTAGAAGTAATGAAAATCTTGTTTTTCAAAACATTATACGTTGGATATATGATTCTTCTTCCACTCTATTTTTTACCTTTTGGAATCAATCATATTCTTTGTGTATTCATCCTAAACCACTTTATGGTTTCAATAATTTTCACAAGTGTTTTAGGTGTTTCTCATTTATCAGATTACGTAGATCACCCAATGCCAGATGAAGATGGAAAATTAGCTATGAGTTGGCCAACATTACAAATGACAACCTCTGTGGATTATAATGCAAGCAGTACTTTTTTAAATTGGACATTAGGTGGTTTTAATGCGCATGCAATGCATCATATTTTACCACAAATAAGTCATGTTCACTACTTGGATATTCTGCCAATTTTTATAGATACAGCAAAAAAGCATGGTATTAATTATATGAACATGCCATACAGTGAGGCGTTAAAATCTTACTATAGATTTCTATACAAAATGGGTCATCAACAATCTATAACTCCTTTGAAATATGCAAGCTAAACATTTAAAAATCGAGGCGCATAACGACCTTTATAATACGATTAATAAGAAACTGAAAACAGAAATAAATTTCGATAAGAAGAAATCTAATATATACTTTATTCTTAAAGCTATTTTCTATTGTACAGCTGCAATATCAAGCTACAGTCTAATCTTTATTATTTCCAATCCGGTTTTATACATTTTAAACTTTATCTGTTTCGGTTTTATCTCTGTACTATTGTGTTTTAATTTTGCACATGATCTAAGTCATCATTCCATTTTTAAACGTCCATTTTGGGACAATTTAGGATTTGAATTTATCTACACTTTGGTAGGAGCACACCCAGAAGCGTGGAAAAAAAGACATATCAACTCACATCATTTCGCACCAAATGTGGCAAATTTCGATACCGATTTGGCAATTACGGGCTTAATTCGTGTGTTACCAAATAGTGATGTAAAGTGGTACCATAAATATCAATTTATCTATGCCCCATTTGCGTACATGGCATATTCATTTTATTGGGTTTTTATTAAAGATTTTCTAGTACTTGGCCAGTTTAGCCCTTCAGGAGTTTTACAAAATATCAGATATTACTTTACGTTCGTTTTTCTGAAGTCATTCTATATTTCATACCTGTTAGTCTTGCCTCTATTATTCTCTGAACAACCAATTTCAGTTGTAATAACAGCCTTCTTGCTGATGCACATGATCCAATCTTTGTATACATTATTTACTTTTTTCATTACACATCATGTAGATAATTCAAATTATCCAATAGCAAATGAGGAAGGTTTAATTAGTACTTCATGGTTTATGAATCAAGTTGAAAGCTCAAACGATTTTTACCCTTACAGTAAAATAGCCAATTTCATTTTTGGAGGTGTAAACAATCATATTGCCCATCATTTATTTCCTCATATAAATCATTTCCATTACCCAAAGGTAAATCGAATTTTATACGATGTTTTAAAGAAGAATAATATTACACCCAACCAATCTACCTATTTTGGTGGGGTTATTTCTCATTTGAGACTTTTAAAATTAAGAGGGATGCAAACTGTTTAGAATTACATAAAAAATCCTTGCATGATAACTCATGTAAGGATTTTTTATGCTCTTAATAATAAGAGTTTTTATTTAAATCTTAACCATTTTAATATGCTGAACGTCATCTTTATTTAAGACCTGAATAAAATAGACTCCTGCATTCCAATTTTCACCAAGTTTTTGAGATTCATTTAAAACCCCATTAAAAACCACAGCTCCTTTGTTATCATATACTTTAGCATTGGTCGCTTTTCCAGACCATGTGAATTGGTTTACAAAAGGATTTGGATAACCTACTCCGTGAGCCTCATCAACTGTTTGTGTTGAAGTAACATTAAGTGGAAATGCACATGAGTAGTTATCAGCAAAGCTATATACTCCAGAAGTTGCGTAGGAATCTTCATTAATAGACCAAGTCATTAGTCCTTTTAAACCTGGATAAGTAGTAGACATTGTATAACTATACCCTCCTGGTTTTGCAATCTCTCCTTTAAAATATTTAGCAGCATTACAAACATCAGTAGTACTTAAATATCCAGTCCCAGCAGCGTTATTCGCTGTTGATGCGGGAAGTGCAAACGTTAGTTTACTTGCTGGTAATCCGGCAAATATTCCCTTACCTCCAACACATGTAAAACCTTTTATTAAAGTTTCTGTCATTGCTAATGGAAATTCAGGAGTTGCATCGTAATAAATTGATCCATCCCAAGCAAATGTTCCGCCTGCAGAACCACCTGTATTATATAGCTGAGTAGATAGCAAATCTAGTTCGTTTCTCAATCCATCAATAATTGGTAAATATGCTCCTCCGTTTGCATTAGTAACTCCCCAACTAGAAAGTCCACCTTGTACATAAAGAACTTCTGGAGCCATTAATAAAAGCATCTTCTTACCCGTTTGAGTTAAATAATTACTCATGATACTTTTAACAGCATCCACAACTCTAGTTTGTCCAGCAGCTGGAGAACTAATCGTCCAAGAAGAACCAAAGGATAACGAAGCACCTTCAAAATCTAAATCAATACCATCCATCTTGTAATTATATTCAGCTAGTATAGCATTGATCGTAGTAACAAACTCATCTCTCTCTGTATTGTTTGTAAGTGAAATCGGACTTGTTGCTCCACCAATACTTAATATTACACGTTTTCCTTCAGCATGTAAAGCATCAATATCATCCATGAATTCATTTTTCTTCTGCGTTGCAGTTCCAGAATATCCCGCTGGAATGTCGTATTTCATATCACTAGTTGATCCGCCCTGAGCTACAGCAAAAGCCAAACAAACAACATTATAGTTCTCATGAATTTCAGAAAGTTTAATGTTATACCAATTTTCATGATACCCAACTAGGGTATTAGTTGGCAGTTGCGCACTTAATTTAAGTGTGAAAAAAGTTAGAATTAGTAAAGGAATTTTAAATCTCATAATTAGGTAGTTTAGGGTTAACGGCTTACCTAATATAAATGAATAACTTAACACTTACAACGGTTTAGATGGTTGTCCGCTCTTTGTCCTATATATGAAATCACGTTTCAAAATGTCGTTCCCTACGCTAGAAAACAGCAATATCAAGCTTTATATTCCTTTTTTAATTCCAATTTAAACTTTGAACAAAATGTTCTGAAAATGGTCTTTGCTATTTAAATGACAAATGGATTTAAGCCTTATTAATTCAATTAAACACAGCAATTTAAATTTTATAGTCTTCAAAGCATGTTAATGAATAATAAGGGGTTAGGAATTCTAATTAGCATATAAAAATTTTCTATTTCTTAGTAGTCATTCTTTAATGAACAGTTTGTATATTTAAATCCAACACCAAAAAAACAACTATGGAAATCGATCAAATATTTAAGAACAATAAAAACTGGGTTGATAAGAAATTAGCTTTAGATCCAAAATATTTTGAAGAGCTTTCAAAAGGGCAAAATCCTGATATTTTATATATTGGTTGTTCCGATAGTAGAGTTACCGCTGAAGACATAATGGGTGTTGAACCTGGTGAAGCATTCGTTCATAGAAATATTGCGAACATGGTTCCCAATACTGATTTGAGTGCTATGTCTGTAATAGACTATGCTGTTCAACATTTAAAAGTAAAGCATGTAGTTGTTTGTGGACATTATTATTGTGGTGGTGTTAAAGCTGCAATGGAAAGTACTGACTTGGGTATTTTAAATCCATGGTTAAGAAATATCCGTGATGTTTATAGAATGCATCAAGATGAATTGAATGCCATCAAAGACGAAGACACAAAATACAAAAGACTTGTTGAATTAAATGTTCTAGAACAATGTATCAATGTTATTAAAACTGCAGAAGTTCAAAGAGCATATGTAGATAGAGGTATTAAAGTTCATGGATGGGTTTTCGATATAAACTCTGGTAAATTAATAGACCTTAACATTGATTTCAAAAAAGTCCTTGAGGATGTTATGTCAATCTATAGATTAAAGTAAATACATACTTTTAAAAGAATTAATTAGAGCTCATCAATTTGATGGTCTCTTTTTTGTGTATAAATAACTTGACTGAAAAACCAGAAAAACCAAAATCTAAACTCAGGGCTACATTATGATATTGAAATAACCTACTACCTAAATCATAAGTTTCTTAGTGCATCTTATTGTTGAGTTTAATGACTCATTATATCATCAAATCTAAATGATTAATTTTGTTTCCCGCTCCAATTTTAACGCATAGTTTCATTGAATGAATTAACGGTAAATCTGGAGATTTTAACGGTAAACAAAAGGATGATTCTAGGAAATATTTCAGAAAACATCATTCTATCAGTATATTTAAAGCTATGAACGAGGCAAAACTAGCACGCATTCGTATTTATCCTATTAAAGGGTTGGATCCGGTTGAACTAAATGAAGTTCATGTGTGGAAGTATTCTTTGTTGCATGATCGTGAGTTCGCGATGGTGGCTGAGGACGGGACATTTGTAAATGGAAAAAGTAAATTCCCAGTCAACCTACTAAAAGCAACTTACCAACTAGAAGAGCAAAAAGTAACGCTATCAAATAGAGATGGTTCGAATCAACAAAGCTTTAAGTTGGATGAGAACAATCAAGAATTAATAGCCTATTTAAGTGCTTTTTTTAAAACCAATATTAGATTAATTCGCTCTACTCAAGGAGAGTTAATGGACATTCCGAAGTTGAGTAGTATTACAGTTGTGAGTACAAAATCAATCCAGTCTCTACAGAAAGATTTTCCAGATCACGCTTTAGAAGACCTTAGATTACGGTTTCGAACAAATTTAGAATTAAGCACTTTAGAAGCATTCGATGAAGAAGATCTATTTGATAAACCAGGAAAAGGAGTTCACTTTACAATCGGTGATGTTGAGTTTATAGGAATCAGCTCAAGAGCGAGATGCAACGTCCCGCCCAAGGATCCCATGACGGGTGAAACTGATAAATCTTTTGTGAAAAAGATGATGGACAGCAGAAAGGCTAGCTTACCAGAAAACAATCTTCTTCTTGCCCGCGGAAATTACTACCAATTTACAGTAGATGTTTTCCTACCCGAAAATCAGGAAGGAAGAATCATTCGTATTGGCGATGAAGTTAAAAAAATTGGTGTGATCGATATTAAAACTAACTAATCTTAAAACTTGACAACACCTCATCCAAAGCCTTGAAAGTTTCTTTATTACCTGATTGTTTGAAAGTACTTAATCGCTCTTTAAATTCAGGTAAATCGTAAATAAACGCCTTAATATTATCAGCTGAAATCTCACTAAAATGTCTTCCGTATTTTTCTTTTTCGATAAAAGAAGCGTTTACCAATTGTTCGAATTGATTAGGAATTGGAATAGATAAAACTGGTTTACCTAAAAATACTGCTTCAGATAATAACGAATATCCACTGTTGGCAATTACTGCCTTTGCATTCGACAAGTCGCTTATAAAGCCTTTTTCACTAAACGATTTCAGTTCAACATTTCCGTGTTTTGCATCCTTGTTAAAACCATATACCTTAAAAGTTTGAGAAGGTAGTTCTTGTAAAATTCTAATTAGTTCCTTCTCCTTTAAAGAAGATTGATAAATGATAAAATGCTTTCCAGATTTAACTTTAGATTTTGCATTAATGATTTGCGGACGAAGAATCGGTGGAATAATCGAAGTGTTTTTCTTCTTCACCTTACAGTCAAAAAAACTAGAAATCAGATAATGATTACAGTTAGGAACCTTCAACTTTATAACGCTTTTAGCCACAAGCATATTCTTCTTTTCCTCCTTAGCTATCTTGATATCCAATTCACATCTATCAATAACTTGCATGTTATCAATGCTTATGATCGGTAATTTATACTTCTTTGCATAGAAAAATGAAAATGATTCGAAATCAGATATAACCAAGTCGGGTTTAAACTCTTTATGAACCTTAATGTATTTTTCGAAGTTCACTTTTATCGCTTTCGGACTTGATTTTAAAGTCTCTTTAAAAGTCTTGAATTTAGAAACAACACCATTCTTAAAAGCCAAATGAAAACCTTCAATCTGATAAACCTTACCAGGGAAAAACTCATCAAGAAAAGTATATGCACGATCACTCGTTACAATACGAACATCATGTTCTTTTAACAAGTGTTCAATTAATACTTTACTTCTTGTTGCGTGCCCCATACCTTCGCTAGGGATTCCGTATAATATTTTCATGGCTTCTTTATCATTAATTTATTAAATACACCTGTAAGGATAACTAGATATGCAATGGCTACTCCCATCAAACCTCCTACACTTACATCCAATGCTGAATGAGCGCCAATGGCAACCCGACTAATTGCTACTAATGCAGCCCAGCCAACAAATACAAGTACCCCTAATTTAAGTAATGGAAATGAACTATCTAGAAATAAATAGGTGAGTAATGTTGCAATCCAAAAGGAAATAAATGCGTGACCAGAGGGAAAAGAAAATCCGGTTTCGAATGCCCAATGCTTTAAAACCAATGGGTGAATATTTTTAATATGTGGGCTAACTTGCTCTCCTAAAAGGACTGAATTAAGTTCTATCGATCTGCTTAATTTAGTGCTGTTCTCTCCATAAAAATTTTCCAAATTCAGCAACTTATGTTCTTCTAAAATCAGAGCATATGGCCGTGGAGAATTTGTGACCTGTTTTAAATTGTGTTCGTTTACTTTAGCCAAGCAAACTGTACAAATCAAAATAAAAGTTAAGCCTAAACCAAAACTTTTTAGTGTTTGAAGTGCTGTGTTTTTTTTAAGAATGAGTAGCAATATAATCGCTGTTCCAATTGGCATTCCGATAGTCCCTCCTGTTTCGGTTAGAAACAACCAAATATATGGATAGAAGGAATCTTTATTGATTCCAGTAAAAGCAATTGGCGTGAAAAACGATATTAACACAACAAGGATTAACCCTGAAAGACTTATTAAAATCGTAGTAAATAATCTATTTTTTGTGATCATTATGTAACGCTAGAAGGTTCTTATTTCCCTTTCAAATCTACTGAAGATAAAAGTAAATAAGAAATGCATTCATTCTATCATTTTATTGGAAAATATGACTGGCAAGACGCAAAAATTGAAAGTACAATATTCACGATTTTTTTCTGAAAACTGATTTAATTCAGTCCCTCAATTACAATTGAAAGGTATTTTTACTGAATGTCAAAAGTGAGAATAACAAAGCAATTTAATTTTGAAATGGCGCATGCATTATACAACTATGATGGAGCATGTAAAAACATTCATGGTCACTCTTATGTGTTAGAAATAACACTAAAAGGAGAGATCAAGAAATGTGGATTTGTGATAGATTTTAAAGAGCTCAAATTCATTGTAAATAAAGAAATTATTGAAAAATTAGATCATGCATTACTACTCTATAATCAGTCTTTTAAACAATTCCCAGAACTAAGATCATTATCAACCAAAAAAATCGAAGTGGATTTTAACCCCACTTGCGAAAACATGTTGATCTATTTTGTGGATGCTTTAAAGGATAAATTGCCTTCGGATGTGAACTTAGAAAAGGTTTTTTTAAGGGAAACACCTTCTTCATTTGCTGAGTGGTTTACTTCGGATAATTAAGATAAACTAGCTCTTTAATTTATTGTTAATCAACAACATGTCCAATATAGAAAACGAATCCGATATAAAATGTTGCCTATGCATTAAAAGATCATATGTTGTGCAACTTCAATAAAAAGTTTGCCACAAAAAACAAGCTTCAATCTTACCTGAAATTGGATAAAAAAGGGGGAAATAACAATCTAATTCACGAAGATTTTTCTTCTGACTGGACCAGAGATAATTTCGGACCTGTAGTTATTAAAGGCGACGATGTTTTTTTCATGAGTGACAATAGACATAATGCCCTAGATTCAAGAGGTTATGGCCTAATGCCTTTTTCTAATATTATAGGGGTTGTAGTTGTGAAGTAATCAATGAATACCCAACGCTTTCTCTATCAGGATTGGCAAATAATAAACGTGCTGAAATTTTAATTTGATAATGCCTTAGTTTGGCATTATGAAACGAACTATTAAAAGGGTAACATTAATTTTATGCGCTATTTTCTTGCTGCACGAAATCATTATAATTTCTGATGGACTTATCGATGATGATATTTCTCAAGTAAATGTTGCTGTAATTCTAGGAAGTAAAGTAAATACAGATGGAAGCTTATCTGAAAGATTGAAAGCCCGCTTAGACTGTGGTTTAAAACTGTATACAGATACTTTGGTTAAAGAAATATATGTAAGTGGAGGATTAGGTAAAGAAGGGCATTATGAGGGTACTGTAATGGCGGAGTATTTAATTTCGAAAGGTGTTCCTAGAACTTCAGTAAAAGTGGACAATTTAGGTGTCAATACAAGAAGTACAGCCGTAAATTTCAAAAAGGATTATCCATCAGAAACAGTAGCCATAGTTGTATCCCAATACTTTCATATTACCCGTTGTAAATTAGCATTTACACAAGTAGGTATTTCAAATGTAATGGGTGTACATTGTGATCACTTTGAACTTAGAGATCCCTACTCTTCGTTTCGAGAGTTCTTTGGGTATTATAAATATTTACTGAAATATTAGACGGCAATATTTTGTCTTATTCTTTACTGAATGCCTGACCTTTTTTTGGGTTTACTAATTTTTTCATCTAGATTTACTTTCGAAAAGCAACAGATTTCAATCTGTGTTCAATAGTAATTCAAAATGAAATCAAATCATTTACATATTCAGTTTCTCGGGGCAATCATTTTAGGTTTAGTCTTTATAAAACTTCAAATGATTGAATGGATTTTCGGGTCTACTTTATATGGTGTTTTTTTAATTTATAAGATCGTTTCTTCGATGACCTTAATCGAGTTTGAAACTAGTAATAGTTATGATTATATAGTTCGAGAAGAAGAGAATTCATATCTAAAATACTTATCTGGAGGGATTTGTTTATACCTATGTTCATTAGCAATATGGACTGATTTGTTAGGTTTGTTTGATGAAGGTCAAATCGTGGAAATCAGAGCCTTTTACGGTATCTTTTTACTACTAGGCCTTGTCACATTATTTGGTAAAACAAAACCAAAAAGAATCAAAATATTTAACGTTGAAAGTGATGATAACTCAGAAAGTGTTTCTGATAAAGACTTGGTTTTTTTAAACAAATATGCAGAAAAAAATGATTTTAAGAAGTTTGTTTTTAATAAACAGGAAATCGATTTTGTAACTTCCGTTGTTGCTCAAATAATTGCAGTAGTAATTGTGTTGCTTTGCACCCTAAGCTTGTTTGGTTTTGGTGCCCTTGGCGTTTTTGAAGATAATGATGTTGAGGGAATGGTTGTAAATATTGGTCTACTTAGTGTTGGTGGTATTGTATCATATATTATTATTCCAGTATTCTATGGATCCATACAGCCTGATGCCTGTCGGTTTCATTTGAATACTGAAACCAGTTTTTTGAAAATTCCCTTCGACGTAGGAATTAAGGTGGATAACAACCAAAGAACCTTTCATTTTGGGGAAATCCATAAAGTAGAATTTGCTACAACAAAAGAATATGTTAGCAATTCTCGTAATGATTCCCCTTCTTATGATAAGTACATTTTTACTATCAATTTAATACTAGACGATTCTAAGAAAGCGATCTATTATAATTCTAGTAATAAAATCCAGGATCACGATATAAAGAAGTTTGTATTCCTAGTTGCTAAACAAGTTGCAATCTTAACAAAATCAGAATTAGTTATTTCAAATAACATAATTGATAAATGAAACCGTTTTATATTTAATTACTTGGCACCAACTATACTGATAGTATAGCTCCCAAAAATCTATATCTTCAATAGCAACTACTATATTGCATTTCATAATTTCACCGACTAAAACCAATTAATTGCAGAATATTCATGTAAACTACTAACTATCACTGATATCAAGCGGACACTTTTTAACAATTCATACTTAATATTTTTAATTGAATTATATTTTAATTCTATGCGGACACCGTACATTGGAATCATAATTAATTGAACCCTAGCGATAATCTAATTAATGAAAAAAATTATTTTTAAATAAAGGGGACGTTCACCAAGTAAATAATATGACAGCAAAATTATGTAGTATCGAAATCTTGGTCGTCGAGTAGGTAAAGGGACTTCCCCCAAAACCTCTCACAGAACCGTACGTGATACTCTCGCATCATACGGCTCTTGTTATGTAATTAAAGTGTTTTAAAGATTGTCCAGTGATAAAACAAAGTTGGATAATCCCTTTTTATTAAAGTGGACCATGACTGGGTCAGGCCCCTAGTAAAGAGTACAACAGATTAAAAGTCCAATTCGGAATCCTATAAAAACAAAAAAGCCTACAAGTTAAATCGTCCTGAAACTCGCTTAATTTATCTTTTAGTTTTTATTTCATAACAGACTGCTACACTGTGTTTGTAAATGTGTAGTTAGTGAAATTTACGACACCATTATACTGCCTTTCCACTGCCATCAAATTAATGTTAATCAAAATACGGCTCTAGGCAAAATGTTTACTTGGGGCCTGACGCCTTATATTTAAAGCTGGTTGTAATGAATTATTTTATAAAATACATATCAATTTCCTCGTTATTTTTTATGCGAATTTTTCCCCTCGGGATTACTTCATAGGTTTCCTTTATTTCCTCAAATGTAGATTGAGAAATGTTTATTTTACCAATTTCTCCTGCTGTTTCAAGATGAGATGCTATATTAACGGTGTTTCCCCATATATCGAAAGAGTATTTCTTGATTCCAACAACACCCGAAATTATTGATCCTGTATTAATACCGATTCTAATTTTTAGTGGTTCTTTATTTAATGCTCGAGATTCTTTCTCGTAACTCTTCATGAATTCTATTATTTCTAAAGCACTTTTAATCGCATCAAGAGCCGGATTCTTAGAGTCGGTATCAATTCCTGCACAAGCCATATATGCATCTCCAATTGTTTTGATTTTCTCAACTTTATTAAAATAAAAAATACTATCAAAATTACTATACAAGTAATGTAATTCTTTAACTACTTCTTTTGCCGATCGTTTAGCCGAGAAATCTGTAAATCCCTTGAAATCAGTAAATACGACTGTACATTTATCGTATGGTTTTGCACTAATTGTTCCTTCTTCTGAAATTTCCTTTAGCTTAGAAACAGGAAATATGTTTGCTAGTAATTTGTTTATTTTTGCATTATTACGTCGTAATTCAAGTAAATTAACAACTTGCTTTGCAAGTGCCTGAAGCGCGAATTTTTGTCTTTCACTCAAAGTTCTTTCTTTATGATCAATTACACATAAAGTTCCTAATGCATAGCCTTCAGGGGAAATTAATGGAATACCAAAATAATATGTAATAAATGGTTCCCCTATAACAAGAGGACTGTCTTTGAATCGTATATCAAGACTTGAGTTTTTAACTTCAAACGGCTTGTCCGCTATTTCTATAGCTCTTCCACAAAAAGAAATATCACGACTAGTTTCTCTAATACCTATTCCGTGATTAGACTTAAACCATTGCCTTTTTTCATCAACAAGACTTATCAAACAAATTGGAGCGTTACATAAATCAGCAGCAATATTAGTAATATCATCAAAATCTTTCTCAGCGAATGAGTCAAGTACATTATAAGAATGTAAGGCCTCTAATCTTTTTTTCTCGTAATTTATTGATTGTTTACTTGTCATAAAATAGAAGTTAATTAATAATAGGTAAAATGCTTTGCTTTATTGTATATTCATTGAAAATAAATTTATAATATTTAGTGATGTCTATTAACAACTTAATTTTAATAGTAGATGATGATCCGATCACAAGAGCTCTTTTAATGTTTTATCTTAAAGAAAGAGGTTATGATGTGGATGAGGCGATTAATGGAGAAGATGCATTACTTCAGTTAAAAACATCTAATCCTTTCCTTGTTATAACAGATTTATATATGCCTAAAATGACTGGGATTGAACTTATAAAATCTATCCGTTTAGATTTAAAAAGAACTACTCCTATAATAGCAATGAGTTCTGCAGATACCGAAGAACTTATAATGTTTGCTTTTGACTTAGGTATTAATGATATTATAACAAAACCTTTTGCAGAAGAAGATATATATAGTAGAATTGATAAAATAAGAAATAGTAGATGGATTGGGACAGAATAAAATACATCAACAATAATCGATAGTTGTGAATATATCAGGGCAGCCCCAATAAAATATATTAAAAAAAGGAATCACATATTTTGTTTTAGGAGCCATAGTAATGCTTTCGATTTGGTTGTTCTTTTTAAAGGGCTCTCCCACTTCAAATCATTCTACAGAAGTAATTCAAACAGATACAATTTATATAAATCGCCCTTACAAAGAGGTCATCATCAAAGAGGTGATCAAACCACAAAAAATCTACATTCATAAAACGGATACATTAATCAGAGAAAGGCTAATCCATGACACGCTTTTCCTAGCAATGGAACTGAATAAAAACATTCTGAAAATTCACATTATCACTCCAGAAGGCATCCCGATAATCAAACAACATCAGCTTCCCGATTTCCAATCATTAAACCTAGATCACAAAGGTAATATAGAAATTAAACTGAAAAAAAATCAAGAAAGAAGCTTTGGCGGAATTTAGAAAGGGTTGGAATTGCCATCGGTGGATTTTATCTAGGATCTAAGCTTTAGTAAAACACTGTATAAGCTTATTTTATGCTTCCTTTAATCGTGAAATCAATTTAGTTATTTCAGCTTTCCATTCGTAATAACTTACTTCCGTACAAGTGATAGGTTGTGAAGAACCACTTGAGACAATAACATCCGGCTTTAATAAAATATAATTCTCTAACGTGTTTATAAGAGAATCTATATTCCCTCCATTTCCAGGAAAAATTAAAGAATTCCATCCTTTTTCAGATAAATAGACAGTGTCTCCTACAAATAAGTAGCGTTGTTTTTCAATAGGTGAATCAAAAACAAAAGAGATGCTTCCATTGGTATGTCCTGGAGTATGCAAAATATCTAAGCCATTAACGTGAGAAGTGTTTTCTTTAATGAGTACATCAACATTACAATATTTTTCAACATGTTTTCTCTCTAGCTCATGACAAACCAAATCTGAGGAGAATTTATCCTTTATTCTTCTAATAGATGGTCCTAACTCATCACGATGACTTAAGTATTGCGTTTCTATTCCTCCAGTTTCTAGAATTATATCGAGATCATTTTCATTGGAAGTATTATAAATAAGAATGTTTGATCTCTTACATTTTAATAAATAAGCGTGTGTATATAGTCCTGGAAATGGTGATTCTACAGAGGTTTCCCAAAGATCTCTTTTAATTTGTTTCATAATTTATAAAGTTAAAGTGCTTGACAATTCTTATAAGCTTGACATTAAAAACTCACTATTTCTCCTCACTATATTTCATCAAAGCAAATAGTCCGATCGAACCCACTACAAATTCGCCTATCATACCAACCATCGCCATTTCACCAGGATAACCGTCAATTATACAACTTAATAAACGTGCTACTCCATACCCTAAATATAGTACAGGACCCATAATCGAAGATGTATAGGTTAGTCTTTTAATAAAAACTCCTAATACGATGAGTATTCCAAACCCTACAATAGCTCCTGCAGCTCCTCTGGCTTCATTTATTAAGCTTACTTGCCCATTTAAATCCATATCATTAACTAGAGCGAATGATATTGGATCAAATAGCCTCCAAGAACCAATTACAATTAAATTTCCTCCTAGGTATAATAATGTACCTTTTAATACTTTTGAGTTTTTCATTTTCATAGTTTTAAATTTCAATACAAAATTCAGCACTTATGATTTAACTCGCATTAATATATATTAAGATTTTTCTTTTTTGATATATTGTTTTTTTGCTAAACTCAACGCTTCAGGCGTCACCCCAAGATAAGAAGCAATCATATGTTGAGGTACTCTATTGACAATACCAGGGTAAGTAGTAAGAAACTCATGATATCTTTCAATGGCAGGAGAACTCTATTCTGCAAGACCAATGCTCTTTTTATGCTCTTCTTAAGCTGAATTTGCATTTGTTCTTTTGATAAGTCTCCAAAATTAAAGTTTGGTTTCTTTATAATAAGCACTATTGAATCTTCAAGTGCATCAATAAATAATTGAGTCGGATTAGAATTTATTTGCGGTTCAGCATCGGCAATTGACCAACCTTCAGGAGCGAACAAGAATATATGCTCCTTTCCCTTTTTATCTATCGTGTAACTCCTTAGCAGACCTTTTTTAACTATATATGCATCAATGTTAGACTCTCCGTTTCTCTGAAGAATAGCACCTTTTTTGACATGAATTTCTGTTAATTTCGACGTATCTAGTGCATCATCCATAGCTAATATTTAATGTTATAAATGGATGCCATCTTTACTATGATCCAAAAAGGTCACCATATTAATAACAACCTGCCTCTAAATTTAGAAAAAGTTAGCTGTTAACACAATACAAAATACTATTAAAGTCCTTATGGTAAGGGGACACTTTCACGTATATAGTATGACAACCAAATTACGTAGTATCGAAATCTTAGTGTAGGTCCCATTATTTTCGATAAGTAGTCGAGTAGGTAAAGGGAACTTCCTCCTAAACCTCTCACAGAACCGTACGTGATACTCTCGCATCATATGGCTCCTCTCATTCAGAATAAATAAATTATTTATTCCTGTATAATTTGGCTTCAATCCTCCAACATTTTCATGTTGTTGTATCA
>CAWVWF010000024.1:0-24943 GCA_963933885.1 uncultured Flavobacteriales bacterium
CCGTCTAATGAACCACCTTTATAATTACCTTCAGAAAATAAGAGTCCATTTTTACTATAAAACTTCCAAACCGAATCCTTTTTTTGACTGATATAATTACCGTCTGCTAACACTTTTCCATTTTCATGGAACAACTGCGCTGTAACTGCTGAAACTCCACTTTTATATTGCAAAGTCGATGATATCTTTCCCTTATTTGAATAACGTTTAAAAAGACCTACAGGTGCGTCATCCTTAAACTGACCACTATACCTCAATTCACCATTCTTATACTTCTTTTCCCAATGCCCTTGTTTTTTTCCTTCGGCATCAACTTGATTAATATCATCTTGAGCGAAAGCTAAACATCCCCAAACAAGTGCTAAAACAGTAAGAATACTTCTCATATAATTATCTTTTTTTTGGATAACGGGAAAATACAGGATCGTAACAAAACAATTAAAGGTTTAGTTAATTTTTTATTAACACACCGTTAGTACTTAGTTAGCAACCTTTGCCAAAAACTTTCTCTTCGACCTTTCGGTTCCAAGCATAAAAGTATATGGACCTTCTCCTTTTTCTCCTTTAACTTCTCTTTTATCAGCCTTAAGTGATGATATAATTGCATTAAAATCATCAGCAGAAGAAAGACATCTCATAACTCCTTTTGAATAGGAAAAATAGTACCACGTTTTATCATCTATTTCAATATAGATTGTAACTGCTTCTTTACCTTTCTTTCTTACAACTTGAATATTCCCCTTAACAAATCTATTAAGTTGTTTTTTACCTAACAAACCAATTCCTAGTGCTCCATCAGACAAGTATGATTTTGTTCTTTGTTGCCAGTATAGATTAACATCATTAAAGAGAATATTATGACGAATATTAGAAGGTACTTTCTTAAAAGCTCCAAATAAGTTTAATTCAGAAACCAACTTATCTCCTTTCTTCTTTCCAACCATTTCTCTAATTGCTTTCTCATACATTAAGTTTCCAACTTTAGTTGGTCTTAGTTTAGGATTACCTTGGATGTTACCTAGAATATGTGCCCACATTGCATCATCCAGATGGAAATCGAACGCCATTGCTCCTTTTATCTTAACAGAATCAGTATAAGGATCGTGTGTTATGCCTCCAAAGTTCTTCACTTTTATCTGACCCAACTTATCAGCTAAAACCACTTCTCCTTCCCCTCTAATCACACAAGTATTAGTATTTAATCCAATAAAATTACCAGGGAAACTAGATTCCATTAACTTCTCTTTATTAGATAACTGGTATTCTTTTAATTCAGAATCATACTGAACAAAACCTGCCGCAGTAATTAACATTTGATCACTATGATATTTCTTTTTAGATAAGAATGCAGAATACAAATGAGTAGAATCCTTTTTAATAACTACCCCTGTTCCAAGTTTAGTTCCTTTCGCTTTTCCTTTAACCCAAGACTGAATTCCTGAATCAATTGGAATCATAACATTAGAAGGGTCAATTTCACTTTCAAATCCAAACCAAGGTTTATTTAATTTATTACACGCATGCTGTAAAACAGCTGCTCCTCTAAATAACATTCCTTTCTTATTGGCCTCAATTTTTGTACTTCCTCTATATCCAAAATCAGGACTTAACATGAATTTATCATCAACGTTGATATTACCGCTAGCTACAGTTTGGAATGCAGAATCAACTCTAATATTATCAAAATGGATCAATTGTTTACCACCATCAGAACCAACGTATTCATAATCTCCCTCAGCAAAATAACTTCTTCTTGCTCTAATTTCTACCGTAGAATTATTAATTGTATGATACTGAGTAGTAACGTTAGCTATAATTTTCGCACTATCAAGTGGCACTAGTTCAGCAGCTTTTTTAACAACTACTTCTCCATCTGATGGATAAATTCTAGCATCTGCTACATTGATATATTTAACATCATGCGCTTTAATTATATATTTCTTTAAATCGTAATTCGCTTTTGGAGAGATAAATTTAAGTGAATCTTGATCTTTGTGGGTAGATATAAATTCAGAACCTGCTAAATCTAAATCATTTCCTCCAGCAGTTGAAGCAGCTTTACTTGCATTACCGTCAGAAGAAGATAATTCAAGTTCGAAATCATCCATGAACCATTTAAACTGATCCATAAAACAGATATAACTGTTCATAGGGAAATCAACGAAAGACGCTCCTCCATTTGCTACAAATTCTCCAACACGTTTCTTAAAGTCAATCTTAGAATTTACATCATTTGTTGAAAAGGCTATTCCATCACCAACATCTGCAGCAGTGGTATCCGATTTTAATTTGAAATCGGATGTATCAGCATTGAAAGTTATATTTTGGAATTCAAAAATTTCAGATTTCAACTCTGCATTATCAAAATCCATCATTCCAGCACCTGTCATTCCTTTGTGATCATATACTAAACCTCCATGAAGTTTAGACCCTTCAGAATACATTGAAATAGGAGTTTTAACCTTTTTCATTGTGAAATAATCTTTAGTTGCATAATATGCTACTTTCACTTTTCGCCCTTGAACGTCACAGTATTCAACAGGTGCCATTTGTGGTCGAATTTCAGATTCGTATGCTGGAGCGTTCATGGAATCTAAATAAAATACAAAAGCTTTAGATTTTGAAGTTGAAGTAATGTAATGGAATTCTCCATCTCCCATTAAACCTTCGTTACTTAATATAATGTCATTGTTAAACTTCGCTTTCCCTCCATACATTTGATACCCCTCTGGTGGTGCAGCTTTTACAAAACCTAAGGAATGATCAGGCATCAAAATCAACTTTTCTTTGAAATCAGGGAAAATTCCTCCTGAAGCAAATGTCCCAGGAAAAGATATTCCTGGAATTGAAAAAGACATCATACTATCCACAGTAAATGTATCTAACTGAAAATAGACTTTATGTGGATCATATGCATTACCTCTTTTATTCCTTTTGTTATATCTAACATATGATTTTTTTGTTGAATGGAATTTCGGGAATTCGGGAAATGAATCAGATAATATTCCTGATTTGTTATGAGGCCAATCAATTTCTAATGCTCCACTCACATCTTCAATTGTACTTCTAACCATTTTATACTGAACTTTATCTCCTCTTGTCTCTCCTGCTAAATACGCAGCCTGTAGTCTTACTGAATCAACTTCATCTAATTTAACATCAAAATTATCATAAGAGAATTCAAACTTATTCCCATGAAACTCATAACGTCCAGCTCTAATAATACCAGCAAAAGACATGTCTCTATTTCTATGTAATTTAAAAACTCCATTCGAAGGCATGAATCCTGTTTTCCTAGCTCTACTTAATGCAACTCCACCTACACCTCTCATAGTAATATCAAAGTTGATCAAATTCATTGTTGCGTTAGGTTCTCCTTTTATAATTGAAGTAACTTCAATATTATCATAATCTCCTTTTTGAGATTTTGCATTCATATAATCAAATAGTCTATCCTTAACTGTAATAAGACCTTCTTCAATATTATAAATTAAAAAACCTTGACTTGCTAGGTTTACCATCAATCGTTTTACAGATTCAATATCTTTTCTAAAATGACCCGCAATTTCAACATCCGTAAACTGTCGTTCACCATAATTCTTCTTCATTACAAATTGCTTCAGCGTATACAATGGATGCGTGTCACTTAATCCTTGTAAACTCATAAAACGATCTTCAGAATAATAACTACCCGACTCTAATCTCATCTCACCTGAACTACTCCCTGGTATTGTTGAGAAGTCCATATGGTTTTTATCAATATCCCATTTTGCCCATTCAATAAACATATCCATTTGATGGAATGTATTTGAATATGGTGAGGCTCCAATCCCTTTTCCCTCTCGATATAATGTAAGCTCTCTCTTTGCCGGACTAAACTTCATTTGTAAGGCTGGATGATAAATTGAATCGGTATCTAAAACCATCGTAATTGCAGCATATTTTGTTGCAATTCTATCTTTGCTTATTGTAAAACTTCTAGACTTTGCTATTAAGAAAGGTTTGTTGTGTCTTTTAAAAATTACTTTAGCAGGACTATCTCCAATACTCTTCCCTATAAATTTATTTCCTTTAATCATGAACCCACCTTCGTAATCAATACTATCTTCAATCTCAATAATCTTCATGGATTCTGAATAGGAAATAAATCGAGGGTAAGTAGCATTTTTTTCATTTACGTTCGCAAGAAGCTTCTCCTTGAGTTGACCGTAAAGCATATCTGGGAAATATTTTTTATTCTTATATTTAACTGAGTCTGCAACATAATTAGATGACTTTAGTTTAATCTCGTAACTAGATAATTCTGCATACGAAATTGCTGTATCAATACCAGCTCTTGTCCAAAAAACCTTTCCTCCCTTTCCATGCCAATATCCACTAGTAGGGTAAAAAGATCCATTTGTTTGGTAAATTCTCGCCGTATCATTTTTTGCTACACAATAGATATCCATTTCAGGAAATACAACTTTTGGTAAACTGTCGTAATCAAATGAAAACTTAGAAGAAGTTCCATACCAAGTTACATTCTGAGTAACATATATTGCATTATATATAAATATGTTATTACAACTATTTAAAAATTTTGTGAAATGTCTTTTGTTATCCTTGATTAGTTTGTTCGTAGCGATGTTCCATGCATCAAAAGAATCCTCAGATTGATAAGTAACGAAAAAGCTAATTATAGAAGTAAGATAAGCCTTAAAATCAGGAATGGCTTTCATTCTATTCTTTAGCATTTTATTAGACATATCAATAATCATTGATATTTGATAATCATTAAGCTTTCCTGTATTAACAGAATATACAAACTCACTAGTAACCTTAGCCTTGGCCATTCTAGTTAAAAAAATCTTATTCGCTGCCTTATATATTTTCTCTTCTTTTTTTGGCTCAACATCAGTCATTGGCCAAATAGCTTTTATTTCACCAATTAAATTAGCTGATTCAACTTCATTAGTCTCAGCAATAAAATCTTGTAATTGTTGTAAGAACTCTGCTTTATCCCTAGAGAAAGCTTTCACAGGTCCTGCATCCGCTAAAAAAGGGAATAGAATAGTAAATAATAATCCTAATGTTACTTTTTTGAAAATGCTAGGCATAACCAATTGTCTTTTGAGTATTTTTTATTGAATAAAAAACCTGCTTCAATAGCGGCTTTTGTAATTATTTCTTCATCTACTGATAAAAAACCACTAAGGGCTAAAATACCACCTTGCTTAATATTATCAGAATAAACATTTAATTGATCAAGAAGAATATTAAGGTTAATGTTAGCCAGAATTACATCAAACTCTTTATTGCTAATCATTTCTTTACCTCCCAACTTCACATCGAAACTTACATCATTTCGTTCACTGTTTTCTATACAATTTTCAACAGCCCATTCTTCAATATCGATCGCTTCAACAAATGAAGCTTTCATTTTTTTTGCTAGTATAGCTAGGATACCTGTACCAGAACCCATATCCAATACAGACTTCCCTTCTAGCTTCATCTCTCTCATCGCATTCACCATCATATAAGTAGTTTGATGATGACCAGTTCCGAAAGACATTTTTGGCTCAATAATAATTTGAAATTCCGTTTGAGGAACATTTTGGTGAAAAGGGGCGATAATACTACACCAGTTCTCCACCAAAATGGGCTCGAAAGAGCTTTCCCAAACTTTGTTCCAGTTTTTAGTCGGCACTAATTCTATAGAAAAATCCAGTTTATACGAATCGTTTAAACTTAAATTATCTAAATATTGTTTGATTTCATTTGAGTAGTCCGAAGCTGAAATAAAAGCGTTTAAACCCTCTTTTGTTTCTTCAAAACTTTCACATCCAAGCTCTCCCAATTGGGCAATAAAAACATCAACCCAGGGAGTCCTGGGTTGAATGTTAATTGATATTTTATGATAATCCATTAATTGAAAGCAGTAATGATTCCAATAAAGTCTTCAGCTTTTAAAGCAGCTCCACCAATTAAACCACCATCAACATCTTTCTTTCCAAAGATTTCAGCAGCGTTACCTGGCTTACAAGATCCTCCATAAAGAATTGGAGTTTCATCAGCGATTGCTTGTCCGTATTTACCAGCTACAAATCCTCTGATAAATGCATGCATGTCCTGAGCTTGATCAGGAGAAGCAGTTAAACCTGTACCGATAGCCCAAACTGGCTCATATGCGATAACAACTTTAGAAAATGCGTCATTAGAAAGGTGAAATAATTCATCCTTAATTTGTCCACCAACGATTTCGTTTTGTTGACCACTTTCTCTTTGTTCTTTTACCTCACCACAACAGTATATAGGCACTAATCCTTGAGCTAAAACAGCATCAACTTTTTTCACTAAGTCTGCAGCGTTTTCTCCAAAATACTCACGTCTTTCAGAGTGACCAATGATTACATAACCAACACCAACAGCTTTAAGCATATCAGCTGAAATTTCTCCAGTATAAGCACCATTAGCTTCTTGGTGAACATTTTGAGCAGCAACGTTTACAGCTGAACCAGCAGCAACTTTAACAACTTCTGAAAGGTTAACATAAGTTGGAGATACAACAACAGTTACATCACTCACATCATGCTTAGCCAATCCGCTTTTTAATTCTTCTACTAACTGAGCTCCTTCGCTTACAGTTTTGTTCATTTTCCAGTTTCCTGCAACAATTTTACGTGCCATATTCTATCTAATTTATCTTGTATTATTTGTAATCGTTTTTAATTTCCTCAAAGATCGGAAAATCATTGTAATGCCACTTCCCCATTACGGTATCTTTTTTCAACAAAATTAATCCTGGGGATGATCTGATCATTGTTTTTAATTCAATATCATTCGAACTGTAAAACTTAACTCTCGTTTTCATTTCGTGCTTAAAAGCCTGTATTTTTTGATCATCTACTTCCGTTGTAAGAATATTATACTCAAAACCTTCTGCTGCAGACTCGACAAATAGTTTTTTTACTCGTTCATAACTTTTCTCTCCTTTCGCTGATTTCATAAATACTAATCCATCATTTGTTTCTTCAAAATGTCCATAAAATTTTAGATCTCGAACAACTAACATAAATCTGTAAGTAGAATCAGCTAACATCTCTTGTAATTTATCTTCTCCATTATCTAAAGACTCAGCTGTTAAATCCATAATCTTTGGATCCTTGTCAGGAGAATATAATACTGTAGTATCAACATAAACTATCCAGTCGTTTTTAAATTCTTCAGGAACTTCTTCTACCCTTGTTTTCTGACCAGTACTCTTAATCTCGATGTATTTAATATCCAATTCCTCATCTACTTCCCTAAAGAAAGTTGTTGAAGAATCTTCCTCGTCAACATATTGCTCCCAATTTTTGTAGTCATCTGGAAAATCAGCTATTTCAACAACAACCCCACTCTGCTTATTTTTAAGTTTATATAATATCAAAGGATTTCCTTTTTTAACTTTCATATTCTCCAGTAAGGAATCCCCTACAGCATATGCTCTATGATCTGCCATAGGTAAATGACGGAAACAATAGAATGTAAATAAGAAAAATATAATACTTGAAACCCAAATAGTCAGTTTTTCACCTACCGGAGTTAATATTGTTTCGATTGAACTTCTTAAAATAACCAATGGTAAAATCCCAAAGATTAAAATAACATCTTTCATAAAACTTTCAAAAGGTGTTAAAACCCAGAAGTCACCAAAACAACCACAAGTTTTAACTAAATCAAATTTCCAACTTACAAACGTTAGAAATGTAAAAAATACAATCAGAACAAGTAACCAAATGGACACTTTCTTCATTTGAATACCAAGAAGCGTTAAGATTCCTAACACGATCTCTAACACTACAATAAACATTGACATAGGAAGCGCTATATATGTAAGCCATTCCATAGGGTGAGCTAAAAGCCCTAGACCATTCTCAGAAAATATCTTTGCAAATTCCTCGAAATACTCTTGTAATTTATAAGAAAATCCTAACGGATCATTTGCTTTAATTAAACCTGAAAATATAAATAAACCTCCAACACCTAATCGGCTAATCCAAATCAAAATTCGTAGTGCAATATTCATTTTATGTTTTTTTAGATGAAATAAATTTCGACATTCATTTAATGGTAGTCAAAAATTTAACGCTTAATTAACGCTATCCGCTTCACCCATTCTAATCATTGCAAATATTGAATAATTAATCATATCAAGATAATTTGCATCTAAACCTTCACTTACAATTGTTTTCCCTTCATTATCTTCTATAGATTTCACCCTTAAAAGCTTCATCAATATCAAATCGGTAAGTGAACTAACTCTCATTTCTCTCCAAGCTTCACCGTAATCATGATTTTTATTAGCCATTAAATCTTTAGCAGTCTGTAAATATTTAGCATGAAGCTTAGCAATTAAATCCTGATCCGACTCCTCGTTCATTGCTGCACCAAGTTCTAATTGAATAATTGCCATTACGCAATAATTAATTATCCCTATGTATTCAGGAACAATTCCTTCTCCAACTTTAGACGTTTCATTAATCTCTAAAGTCCTAATTCTTTGAGCTTTAATGAAAATTTGATCTGTTAAAGATGTTGTTCTTAAAATACGCCAAGCCGTACCATAATCTTTCATCTTATCTAAAAAAAGACTAGAACATTTATTAATAATCACGTCAAACTCTGCAGATGTATTACTCATTTTATATTTTTGCTAAATATGGAAACGAAAGATACTTTTTTTTCAAATAAATACAATATGAATTGTGAAGGGAAACTGATAGACTTATCAACACCCCAAATTATGGGAATCCTCAATGTTACGCCAGATTCATTTTTTGATGGTGGACAAAACAATTCAATCTCGTCTGCTCTTACTCAAGTTGAAAAGATGATTAAGGAAGGAGCTACTTTTATAGATATTGGAGGTTATAGTTCCCGACCTAACGCTAAAGACGTTTCAATTGAGAAGGAAATTAAAAGGACTAGTCCAATTATAGAATCCATTAAAAAACATTTCCCTAATGCTTTAGTCTCAATTGACACTTTTAGAAGTGAAGTCGCAAGAGAAGCGATCAACTCTGGTGCATGTATAGTTAATGATATATCAGCAGGTAAATTAGATAATAAGATGTTTGAGTTTATCGCTAAAGAAAACAAACCATATATAGCAATGCATATGAGAGGAACTCCTCAAAATATGCAAACAAAAACTAACTATCAAAATGTAGCAAACGAAGTCGTAAAAGAACTTTCTGAAATCACTCAAAAACTAGCTCTTAAGGGAGTTAATGATGTAATTATAGATCCAGGTTTTGGCTTTTCAAAAACGATAGAACAAAACTATAATCTCTTAAACAATCTAGAATCACTCCAAACCTTAAACCGCCCAATTCTAGTAGGTATTAGCAGAAAATCAATGATATATAACTTATTGAACATTGATCCAGAAAGCGCTATTAATGGAACGACCGCAATTAATACTATTGCTTTACTAAAAGGTGCTAATATTTTAAGAGTTCATGATGTAAAAGAAGCAGTTGAAATCACTCAAATTGTTAAAGCAATGAAGGGTTAAGTAACCATTAACTTAGGTTTTCAATTTAATCTTAAATATATTTACTAAATGACTAACAGTATTCCATTAACTATTCTAACTAATTTCTTTGATTGGAAAGATGCTTTGGATATTCTTTTGGTTTCTGTTTTACTATACCAACTTCACAAGATTATAAAAGGAACAGTTGCAGTAAATGTTTTTATTGGAATTATTCTAATCTACCTTTTTGGATTGATTGTAGAAGCTGCTCAAATGAAGCTATTGAGTACAATTGTAAGACAAGTTTTAGGTGTTGGAGCAATCGCATTAATTATTCTTTTCCAGCAAGAAATAAGAAAATTCTTGATATTAATAGGGATAAAAAGCTACAATTCTACACAAGCGAAATGGTTGTTTAATTTAATTCCATTTTTCAGAAAGAAAAGTACTTTAAGCTCTAAATACAAACCTATAATTAATGCTTGCTACAATATGAGTACTACCCATACTGGAGCATTAATAGTTTTAGGAAACAGTAGTGATTTATCTTTTTACACATCTACAGGAGATATTATTAACGCTAATGTTAATGTTAGATTAATCGAAAATATTTTCTTTAAAAACTCACCGCTTCATGATGGTGCCGTTATTATTGAAAAGGATAAAATTGTTGCTGCACGATGTGTTCTTCCTGTAACTGAAAACGAAGAATTCCCTCCACATTTAGGAATGAGACATAGAGCTGCTGCTGGTATTTCAGAATTATCTGATTGTATTGTACTAATTGTTTCTGAAGAAAGTGGAACAGTTGGTTATTCTAAAAACGGAAAGCTTTATACTAATATATCTAAGGAAGAACTAACTCAGGTGTTGAGTAAAGATTTCAAATCGGAACTTCTCTCTAACTAATTAATTTTCTGAATTTTAAGCAAAAAAAATATCCCCATCTGGAACTGATGAGGATAAAGCTTTTTGATTTCACAAAAAGCGAAACTATGAGTAACTACCTTGCATATTACTCTACGACAGCAATTAGAAAAAAGCCCATCCTTATCGCTCAATAACTTAAAATTAGCGGTGAACGAATTAAGAAACGAGCCAGGATTATCATTTGGAATCCAGCTAATTTTTAGAACGATCTGTTTTAAGGTGCCATAATCATTTTTTATCTTAGAAATAAATTAGTTTACAGGTTTGATAATACACGAAACAAAAACCTGAGTTATTGTGTACTATACGTGCACTACTATTTGTAATGAAAGAAAAAGACAATTTACTTCATCTTCGAAAAGAGATTGAAAGCCTAAAAAAAGAAAACCTCCATTTAAAAGGAAAGATAAAAGATGTTTTCAGCACTGTTTCTCATGGGAAACCGACAGTATACTCTACGTTTAACTCAGACGAAACATTAGAAAACCTTTTAAATTTATTCTCTGAATTAGAATCAAAAAAAGCCCTTTTAGATCAAAACCTCCAAGCATTAGATTCCGTTAATGATGGAATAGCAATATTTGATAAAGATGGATTTTTAGTGTTTTCTAATAAATCGTTTCCAAAAGTTTTTCGGTTATCTTCTCAAAATTTAATTGGTAAACATTGGAGAGAAATTTTTAAAGGCGAAATAGAGTCCTCAATTAGATCATTACTTAGAGAAGTAAATCATAATTATGCTGTTCACAAGGAAGTAGTTATTCCATATAAAAACGAAAGCATCTTTGTATCATCCTCTATCCATCCATTAGAAAATGGTGATTTTTTAATCAATGTTAAAGATGTTACTAGAGAAAAAGAAAAGCTACATAAAATTCAAGAACAAGCTTTACTTTTAAAATCATCAGGAGAATTCATAGGAATTTGTAATTCTAAATTTGAATTTACTTTTCTAAATGATTCAGCGATAAATTTATTTTCCATTCACAATGACTGGAAAGGCATGAAGTTCAGCGACTTTCTTCTTAATGGAAAAGTATTGGAAAAAGAAATAATCCCGAAGCTAAAGGAACGAAAAGGGTGGATTGGTGAATTAAATGTAAAAACGAAAAATAGAACATTCCCAATTGGTTGTGAAATAATGCCATTTCAAGCAACTCAGCTATCCAAAGGAGGTTACTATATAATACTGCGAGATATCACAGAAAGAAAACAAGCAATAAAAAAGCTTGTTGATGCAAAAGATGCTGCTGAAAACAACATGAAAATCCGCCAGCAGTTCTTAGCGAATATGAGCCACGAAGTTCGTACTCCAATGAATGCAATAATTGGATTATCAAGCCTATTGTTAGATGGTACTTTAAAAGGGAAACAAAAACAATTTGCAGACTCTATAAAACTCTCAGCTGAAAACTTATTGGTTATTTTAAACGACATTTTAGATATTTCGAAAATGGAAAGTGGTAAATTATCAATTGAGAAAGTATCTTTTGACTTTTACCAGTTAATAGAAGGTGTTAGATCTATTTTTGTTCATAAAATAGAAGATAAAGGAATAAAGTTCATAATCAACATTGAAGAAGAGATTCCTGATTTTTTAATTGGTGATCCAACAAGACTTAATCAGATTTTATTGAATCTGATTAGTAATGCTGTGAAGTTCACTGACAAAGGACATATTTCTTTAAATATAAAAGCTGTTACAAACAGTCAATCTGAAACAACACTTCAATTTGAAGTTGAAGACACAGGGTTAGGTATAGCAAAAGAAAACTTAGAAAAAATATTCAATGTTTTCACTCAAGAATCCTCTAATACAGCTAGGTTATTTGGAGGTACTGGACTTGGATTAGCAATAGTTAAACAGCTAATAGGAATACAAAATGGAAAAATAAATGTTCGATCAATTATAAATAAAGGAAGTGTTTTTACGGCTGAAATAAAATACGGAATACCTAAAGTTCAACTTGAACAACCTAAAGAATTTAATGAAGATTTTCAACTATCTAAATTAAAAGAGGCAAGAATCATAATGGCTGAGGATTACCCTATGAATCAACTTCTGGCTAAAAGCTTGTTTGATAAATGGGGACTTCATTTAACTATCGTAGAAAACGGAAAGGAACTGCTTAACGACTTAAATACGAACACATATGATATAATATTAATGGACATCCAAATGCCAGAAATGGATGGTTTAGAGGCAACTCGAAAACTTAGACAAAGAGGTATTAGAACTCCAGTTATTGCAATTACAGCTCATGCTTTTGCTGAAGAACAAGAACAATGCATTAAATCAGGAATGAATGATTTTATTTCAAAACCATTTAAGGAAAAAGATTTAAAAGAAAAACTGATTACATTTTTACATTTAAAACCTGATGATATTCAAACCATTAGGAAACATACCCCTACTCCAATATCCAATGACATAAGCTACTTCAAACTTAACTATATTAAAGAGATGGGAGCAGGTGATAAAAGATTCACTATTGACATGCTTGAAATGTTTCTCCAACAAGTACCTAAATCATTAAACGATATTATTAAAGCTTTAAATCAAGGAAATAAAAAAGAAATATCAAAATACGCACATACCTTACAATCCTCTTTCGAAATTATTGAACGATCAGATGTAAAGTCGGATTTAAAAAGACTTGAACTGTGGGGGAAAGAAATAGAACCATTAGACAATCCTATAGGTGAACTTGAGTCTATTATAGAGAAATCTAAATTGATTATCCAAGCTGTTTCTGATTATCTTGGTAAGGTTGTAAATACTAGCTTCACTCCTATTGAAATGGTTTATAATACGAACACCTTAAGTGAGGTAATTATAAACTTCAGAAAAATAAATGAGCTAGCAGTAGGTGATAATAATTTCATTAGAGAAATGCTAAACTTATACGTTTCACAAACCTCTGGTCAATTAGAAGTGATAAGTCAACTTTGTAAAAAAGGAGACCACTTTGAAGCAAGTACTATATTTCACAACATGATCGCATCGTTTGATTTAATTGGATGCGAAAACTTAATGAACTCTTCTAGAAGGTTGGAAAACCTTACTATCAATAATGAGAAGTCAAAAAACTTAGACACTATGATAGATCAGTTTATCACGCTTACCAAATCTACTTTCGAGATTGTAAAAACAAAAGCAAATGAAGAATTCAAGATTAAGCTTTAATCTTCACTTCCTAATTTCTTATACAACCAATATGCCGCTGCAACTAAGGCAAGTAACAATGCTATATTTAAAATCCATCCAAATATCTTAAATATATACATTGACAAGAAGTAAAGTACTACACCTAATAATATCCAATAACCTAATTTCTTTAACTCTTTCATTAGTCAACTCCGTTTAAACCGTTTTCAATAACTTCTTTTAATGACTTTAATCCTAGATTAAACTCATCCATTTCCAATAATATTTTCCCCATATTATCTCCTCCTACACCGTTGTATTTGTTGTTTTTCTTAAATTGATCAACAATAGAATTCCAACGATCTAATTCCTCTTCACTTTGATAACCAGTTAAAGATTTAAACTTTAACAAGTTTGATTCTGCGTTAGATGTTAAAGTCTGTGATTCACTTTCATAATGTGCCATAAGAATCTCCTCAAGTTCCTCATCATTCATTATAGGGACAATCTTCGCAGAAATCTTATTCATATCCCTATAAGAACCCTGTAATTTAAAAACTGGCTCTAAACGATATTCATCAGCTTGCGCTGCAGATTCAATATATTGTTGATTCACTTTCAAGATAACATCTCTTGCTACAAAAAGCTTCTTCAAAACACTTGTAATCTCTGTAATATCATCAGATGTAATATTACTTTCTAAATGTAAATTCTCACTATTTCCTGTTTCTGCGAACTCAATTAAACTATATAAATCTTGCTGACTTTTTGAAGACAGCTTACTCAACACAGAATTACTCGTTAAACAGTTTTCAACATAAGACAACTTAAATGCTCTCTCTGACCCTCCTAGTATATCCCCAAGGTTATAAGTATCAGCCCTATTCGTTAACATATCTGGAATTTGAAACTTATCTCCACTTTCAGTATATGGGTTCCCCGCCATTACAACACAGACTTTCTTACCTCTTAGATCATAAGTTTTAGATTTACCTTTATAAACTCCTTCTATTTTTCTTTGTCCATCACAAAGAGAAATAAATTTTTGCAAAAACTCTGGATTACAATGCTGAATATCATCAAGATATATCATTACATTATCTCCCATTTCAAAAGCCAAGTTCAACTTTTTCAATTCATCTCTTGTTGCTGAATTATCTGCTAAAGCTGGATCAATTGAAGTAATCGAATGCCCTAAAGCAGGACCATTGATTTTCATGAAAATCAAACCAAGTCTTGAAGCTACATATTCCATTAATGTAGTTTTTCCATAACCTGGAGGTGAAATCAATAACAACATCCCCATTAAATCGGTACGTTTATTCTCTCCTGCCTCTCCTATTTGTTTCGCAAGATTATCTCCAATAATAGGAAGATACACTTCATTAATTAATCGGTTTCTAACAAATGAACTTAAAACTCTTGGTTTAAATTCGTCCAGTTTAAGTGTTTCCTTAAAATCTGAAACTAATGTTTTCTTTAAATCTAAAAAAGCCTTGTAGTTTGGTACTTCAATATTCTCAAAAACTGTTAATTGCGTAACAAAATCTATAAACTTAAATGATAGTTCACCATTTATAACTTTTGAATGTTCTCCAACCAAACCAGAAACAATCGTTCCTGTTTCAACATTTGAAACCTGAGAAACTTCGTAGCTATTATCCATTACCAACAAAGTCGTTTCTAAACAAACCCCTGCATCTTCAAAAGAAATTGAATCAGCATAAGAATCTACCCATTTCTTAACGAATACAAACTTATCTACATTCGTTTCTGCGAGTTTCTTTAAAGAATTTAAATACGTTTCTTTATGTTTTCCGTTTACTAAGAACTTATTGAATTCATCTTTGAATTCCCAAGCCTTATGATCAATTACAAATTTTGAATTAGATTTCAATTCTTCAAAAAGGTAATTAGCAGAATCAATAGATTCATCTTGAAGTAATTCTTTCCCTGCTGCAAAAACATCAATTTGAAGACTAATATTTGTAATCAAATCATCCATTTCATTACTTGTTGGAAAAACAGACAATAACAATGAAAGAGATTTAATCTTATCTGAAATCACTTTTCTCTGCTCTTCGTTTAATCCGTATTTCCAGAACAACTGTGCTTTAACTCTGCTCTCATTCGAGAAACGAAGCAAACCAATAGACTGATTTAACTCAATCAACTTCCTTAATATTTTTGCAGCATCAAAATCATGAACACCTTTCAAATAACCTTCTTCATATCTAGACGCCATTCTTTTTTGAACAAAATCAAGTAATTCTTCTTCTGAAAAATGAAGCGTATCCTCATGATCTCCTGCCTCAATTTCTTTAAATAAACTGAAGGCTAAAAATTCTGAACGGTAAACAGTCTTATTTTCTGAAGGTAAATGAAGTGACCAATAATCTTTGAACTGATAAAATGCTTCATCTTCTAACTTATCATAAAAGTTAGTTCCTGTTAAGTGAAAATACATTTCATCCCCTTTGGGTACTATTGTTAAGTCCAACGGTTGAGTATTAACTGAAAACTTACGCTTCCCGAAAGAGATAATATTTTCTCCATCAACAAAAAGCTCTTTTCTATCCTTTAATTGTCTGATTGAGTCTTCTTGAGTAGATTTTAATTTACTCTGAATTTCATCTGCTTTCACAGAGTCTTTCATTTCAATCAATTGCTTTACAATATCACGAACTTTATCAACCATGATATCACTCGCTAAGTAAGAATTGATTTCAGACACTGAATCCATCTGAGACAATTTATTCTTTACTCCTTTTAAAATCCTATTCGCAGAATTTAATAATGCACTCGATTTCTTGTTGAATTGCTCTAAAACCTGAGCCTTCTTAGTTTCGAAGATATTATAAACTTCTTCTCGCTTTTGGATAACAGTTTCTATAAACTCAGGAAAATCAGAAAATCTTCCTTCTAATTCTTCAAGCTTAACCATTACCTTATTCAAATACTCATCACACTTTTCTTGTGTATCACTTATATCTATATAATTCCCGAGACTCTGCTCTACTAATTTTATTTGTGCGGCAAACTCAGACTTTCCTTCTTTAAGCATAAGAGATTTTTTAATACCTCTTAACTTTGATCTAAGTTGATTGAACTTACTATATATTTTAGATATATTATCTACAATTTTTGTTGTTTGAGTTGTATCCTTAATCTTTAAATTAGATACTACATCAATCAACATTTCAAGCTCACCTGCCGTCTTATTAATATCTTCATTTACATTGTCGCATGTTTGTACTTTAAGCACCTTAGCAATCTCCCCCTCAATCGTTAATACCTTATCAGAATATGGATTAAGAGATTCTTTTTTCAATAAGAACTGAATACAACGTTCACTTTGAGTTTCGTTTAGCTTTGAAAGAATCTCTTCATAACCTTCAATTTTTTCTAGATCTGCATATCTAAGGTCTCTTAAACTTATTGCTTCACCACGAAGATTTCTAATAACAGATAAGACTTCAACAAAGTCATGAATTTTATCGTAATTACTAGACTTTAATTTCTTAATAAGATTATCTAGCTTTAAAAACACTTCACCAGAAACCTCGTTTGTATTCTTCCTCGCTCTAACTACTTTATCAAATTCGTCTATTGCAAGTTCTGCTGTAGACTTAATTTCTTCAATAGATTCTGATATGTTAAAAGCTTCAGATTTGTTTAACCAATAATAGGAATCCAATACATCCGTAGAGAGCTTCTTAATATCATAATACAAGTCTTGATAGTTCTCATCTTTCTTTAAAAGACCAACTAACTCATTCCCTTCAGACATTGCTTTAACAACATCTTTATTTCCAATTTTATACAAATAATTACTTGTATCTCCTGAGTCAGCAATACCTGCTTCAGTATATGGAGTTTGCCAAATTTGAATTACATGATGTTTCTGAGGATCTTCATCTGCTGAAAAATAACACAATGAACCATCATCGAAAAATGAGTAACCACTACAAATAATTGGCTTAGCTGCTTTTTGACTTATAATATTATATGAAAACAAACTATATGTCCCTGTACTTTCTTGATAGAACACAAATAAGTTATCTTCTCCATTTGGAGACACAATTTTTTTATCAAAGCCAACCCCTTCAATATCTAACTCAAAAGTTTTAGAAGCTCCATTTTGTAAATAGAATCCATTAGGGAAAATTACACCTTGATCATCTGGCAATAACAAACATGCTGTTTCAATAGCATCAACACGAACAACTGTGCTCAGTTTTTCATTAAAAATAAAATACCTAGCGTTTTCTTGATAGGGTTTTATTTTTAATAAAATGATACTTCCTAAATCAACATAATGATAATCTGCATCATCTAAAGTTTGATCCTTATTATCAACAGCTTCAGAATAAATTCCTTTACCATCATTTGTATTATCTTCAATTTTTATGGTTAAATCGCCTTTTATAGTTTCTACAAATACACGATCTAAAATAGACACATGTGGTTCTTCACCTGCTCTATGTGCATCTCTTGTTACTTTCTCCCATTCAAACTCATGTTGAGATGGATTTACAACTTCATGATCAAATCTACTTCCTATATAAGTAAGTGAATCATCTTCATTTACTTGCCATTTAAATGCTTTAAAATCAGAAGCAGACTTTCCAATCTGGAAAATCATAAATAAGAAAGGGCCTATCTCTACAAACTTTGTAAATACAGTTGTTTTATAGTACTTATAAACGTCCTGAAATTCCTTTTCAAATTCAGTATTATTAATTAACTCTAAAGTCTCTTCTTTGAAATTCTCATTATAAGTGTAAATGCTAAAAACATCTTTAGGTAGTACTTCAGACCTTAAACCAACAAAAACATTATATCCGAAAATAAACTTGTTTCCAACAGGAATCATATCCCTAGGAACACAGTTGTTTTGAGTATTAATTCTTTCGGTAGCAATTAACTTAGTTTCAATTGAACCAAAGACTTCTTTCCTAGAAACATTTAATTTCTCAAGTTTTTCAGAAAGAGAAACAGCACCATCAGAAAGTCTTTTTCTCAAAACTTCGTAAGTACCACTCGCTATATTTACTTCTGGATTTTCTGTAGAATTATCAGCCATGCTTATCAAAATATACTGTATCTCTCTTTCATATCGAATGAAAAACAAACACTACACTTATTAATAAAAGAAATTGAAATAATAGGGTTCGATTAATCTCGAACCCTATTTAATTATTTAGAATTAGTTCCTTGATATTGACTCTAAACCTAGGATAGAAGCACTTTTCTCAGCGATTCCCATTCCTGTAGCAATGTTTAAGAAGTTCCCTAAAACACCTTTTTCTTGATCGTTAGCTCCACTCATCATTTTAGCGATTAAAGCAGTAATACTTAAGTTTTTCAACTCTTCACTTGTAACTCCAAACTGATCAATAAACTTTCTCAAGTTCTCTTTAAATGATGAACCTCCTTCTGAATCAAAGAATGTATTTTTGATGTCTTGAACAGTTTCTGAATTGTTAACCATTCTATCAATAGACTTTCCTTGTGTAACTGCTCCAACCAACTTATCAAAGAAGATTGTTTCACCTCCAATAATTTCAATATTAGAGTTTCTAAGCGCTTCAGATAATACATGAGCTTGTGAATCAGCAATACTTTTCTGAGCATCTAAATGAGCCAAATCAACTTTCAATTCCTTCTCTAATTTCAATCGGAACTCTTCATGATCTTTCCCAAGACCTTCAAGCTTCTTCATTGCAATTGCTTTCTGATCGATACCTTCAGCTTCAGCAATCATTTTAGCTTTCAATACTTCAGCTTCAACATTACCTTCTTTTAATTTAGCTTCAGCCATTTTCTCAATAACTTGAGCCTCTGCCAAACCTTGCTCAACTTCCAACTTAGCGACAACTAATCCACGTTTTTCATTTGCTTCTGCTTCTGCTTCTCCAGTTAACTCAATTGCTCTAGCATTTGCTTCAGCTTCTTTTTCAGTAGCTTGTGCTTTAGCCTCCATTACCTGAGCTTCAGCCATACCTAAAGATGCACTTTCTGCAGCTTTCGCTTCAGCTAATGTTTTAATTGCTTCAGCTTGCTTAACACTTGCAACTTGTGTGCTTTCAGCATTAATAACAAGCTCTTGAGCTTTAAATTCGGATGCTTTCTTATTAGCCTCTGCTTCTTTAATTTGCTTTACCAAACTCTCTTCAGCATCTTTCTCTGCTAGCGTGATTGCAACTTCTTTAGTTCTCTCCGCTTCTGCAAATGCCTTAGTATCTTTTATTTTCTCTTCTTCTTCAACAACCAGTTTCTCAACAATTACTCTATCTCTGATTACATCCTGAATGTTCTTACGCTCTGTTTCTATAACTTTTTCTTTCTCAATTTGAGCAAGTGTTACGATACGTTCACGTTCTGTAACCTCCAACATTCTGTCTTTTTCGATACGCTCGTTTTCAACAGCTTCAGTTCTTTCTTTATTTTTCGCTGCAACAATTACTTGTCTGTCTTTGTTTTCTTCAGCTACTTTAATATCTTCCTCTGCTTCGATCCTTGCGTTCTCAGATTTTCTTCTTTCAATCTCACCTACTTTTTTAATTTCAGCTTGTTCTCTAGATTTAATATTAGCAATCTCACGCTTCTGCTTTTCTTCAGCTTCAGCCAATTGCTTATTTAATTCTAATATTGCTTCTTTAGCTTCAACATTTTGTTTTGTAATAACCTTTTCCTTTTCTTTTTCAATCAGGTTAGATTTAATTTTTTGTTGAGCAGTTAACTCTGTAATTTTCTTAATACCTTGAGCATCAAGAATATTCTTTTCGTTTAAGTATTCAACTGGAGTTTGCTCTAAATAGTCAATATGACAGTTATCCAATGCATATCCATTTAAATCACTTCCGATAATTCTAATAATCTCATCTCTGAAATTTTCTCTTTCATTATACAACTGTACAAAGTCAAATTGCTTTCCAACTGTTTTTAATGCTTCAGAAAATTTTGCTTCAAACAATAAATGTAATTGCTCTGGATGAGATGCTCTAGCACAACCTATAGACTGGGCTACCTGCATTACTTCTGTTTTACTAACTCTTACATAAAAAGCAACTTTAATATCTGATCGGATGTTATCATTACAAATTAATCCATCACTTCCCGATCTTTCAATTTCTACTTTCTTAAGAGAGACATCCATTGATTCAATCTTGTGTAAAACAGGAATCATAATCCCCCAACTATGGAAAACCTTAATCCCACCTATACCAGTTCTTACTAAAACTTCTCCAGGCGATGTTTTTCTTACTGCTCTTGCGAAAAACACAACAATACCAATTAATATTCCTAAAATAATCAAGCCTGCGAGGCCTACTGTATTTAATATAAAATCCATTTAATTATTGTTTTTAATCTATATATGGTTCAACAATGTAATAATTTTTAGCTTCAATTAACTCGAGAACTAAAGCCTTATCTCCTTTTTTCAAAGAAGTTCCTGATACACACTTAAACATGATCAATTCAGGTACTCGATCAACTTCAATTTCCCCTTGTCCTAATTTCATTTCATCAGCACCTAATGTTACCGTAACAATTTTCCCTACAGCATTCCTCAATTCTTTTTCTTCAATTTTCATTTTCTTAAAAACTTTCACAAAAGGCTGCGTAAAGATTTTACCGATAATTGAACTGATAATAATATTAGGAATAAATAAACCTAAACCTAAAAGGAAATTGTCGCCTAACAATTTATTTCCAATAATAGAAATAAACCATCCAGACAAAGCGAAGAAACTAAGAAAGAACATTAATGGAACGTACTTGATGTTTAAAAACTCAAGGATGTTATTTAAAAACATCATATCTCCTAATCCTCCGTCTGCTTCCACACTAGTATCAACGTCTACATCAGCACTTAAATCAACATCAGCGTCAATATCTATGTCCATAAAATCCATATCTAATACTCCAACGATAACAGTTACCCAATAAAGTAAAATCAGTACTAGTAATATCGTGAAGGGATAATTCATCCCTTCAAAGGACAATTCGATTATTTCTTTCATTATTCTAAATATTATTAAATGCTTATGAGAAAACTAATGATAAAATAGAATTATTTATCCATGTTCATCTTAGCTTTCAAAGCAGCTAATGCATCATCAGCAGAACTAGCGTCAGTATTTGCAGCATCGTTGATTTCATCTTCTATAGAAGTGTTTTCACCAGCAATCTCACCATATGCTTCGCCTAATGCTTCATCTTGCTCAACTTTTTCCTTCATTCTTTCTAACATAGAAATTGTACTATCAGGATCGATTCCAGCTAACTGCTTGTTCATCTTCTTAGTAGTTTCACTAACACGAACTCTAGCTTTTAAAGTCTTTAATTCGTTTTCGTAATTACTAATCATGCTTTTCAATTTCTGAACTTGAGCACTCAATTTCACTTCTTGAGCTCCGTAGTTATCAGATCTTACTTGAGTTTCTGATGAATTCTTAACAGCTTGATCCTTTTTAACCAAAGCTTCTTTTGCTAAACGATCAGCATCTTCTGCGTTTAATTCTCCTTTAGAAACTTTCTGTAAAATCAACATTGCTTTCTTTTCCCAAGATTCAGCAGCTAATTTAGCTTCCTTTGCTTCTCTTTTAGATCTGATAACAATTGCTTTAATTTCAGCTAATCCTTTTAAAGAACCATCCAAATCTTTTTTCAAATCTCTAATTCCTTGCTCTGTGTTTGCAATTGGATCTTCTAATTTATCAATAACAGAATGTGCTTCTGCTTTACCAATATTAAATAATCTTCTAAATATGTTCATTTTATTATTTTTTTGAAATGTTAATTAACTCCGACGAATATTCACTCATTAATAGACTTAATGAATTTATCGATGATTCTAATTCGTTTAAATCTAAATTCTCTAATTGTAATGTATCTCTAAAAATCAATTTCTTTCCTGAATCATCAAGAACAAATGCTCCATGAATTATATCTCTATTCTTTTTAAGTAAATCGATATATACTTCACTTGAAGTAGAGTCTATATCAGTAATATATTGCTCCATGATTAAAATAGGATCTTCACATCCTAAAACAAGGTTTTTAATTCCTGATTCTTCTGCTTCTATAACCAAAATTGAATCAGCTTCACTTTCGTTTACAATAGTGTATTCTAACTCCGTTACGTAATTTTTAATTTTTGAAAAATTGTTATTCATCCCTTTCCTTTTAGTTGCTTTTAATTAAAAAACTAATCTAAACCAAAATTCCTTTAATTGTTAAATAATTGAATTGAAATATTTAAAATCGTGCACTTTTTTAAAATATTATTCACTCAAAACTTTCATTTATTAGCATTTTTGTTTAAAATTGAACATAACCAAGATATAAAATCTTTTGTGAATGAACAAATTTTTAGCAAAAAATAGCGAAGAAAAATCTACAATTAGTAAAAACATTAGAAAAATAAGGACTATAAAAGGTATTAGTCAAACAGTTTTCGCTGAAGACTTTGGTCTTAATCGTGCTAACATTAGTAGTTATGAAGAAGGAAGAGCTGAGCCTAAGATGGATTTTGTGATAAAGATTGCTAAAAAGTTCGGTTTAGACATGGAACACCTTTACACAAAAGACCTTACTGTAAACGACCTAACCCACTTCTCCCCTCCTCAATACAAGAAAGAAACAATTTCACTCCAAAAAGAAAATAGTATTAAATGGGTAAGTAGATCAAGTAGTTTAGACTATGCATCAATACTAATAAATGGTAGTGATAATTTACCCGATCTTCAAGTTCCAAATATTAAAGAAGCAAGAGCTTTCGAATATTTTGGTGACGACATAAAAGCTTTTAGCAATGGAGATGTTTTATATGCTAAAAAAATTGACAATAAAAACTGGAATGGTATAATTCCAGGTGAAGCATGTGTAGTTATTAGCAACGACAGAGTATATTTTAAAAGATTAGATGTTGTTAAGAATAAAATTTCCCTTGTATCTGAAAACCCAAAATACAAGTCATTAAATATAGCAATTGAAGAGATTCAAGAAATATGGAGGGTTGTTGGTTACTTATCTTTTTTAATTCCTTAATTTTACACTTTCAATTTGAATTATGGCGACTAGGATTAACAAATACTTAAGTGAAGCAGGTTATTGCTCAAGAAGAGCAGCAGATAAACTGATTGAAAAAGGTAGAGTTACTATTAATGGCGTTGTTCCTGAAATGGGAACTAAGATTGAAGATACAGATGAAGTACATGTTGACGGTAAATTACTATCTAAACCAAAAGAGAAAAGTGTTTATCTAGTTTTTAATAAGCCTGTAGGAATTGTTTGTACTACCGATGTTGGTGTTGAAAGAGATAATATTATTGAATACATCGACTACCCTACTCGTATTTTCCCAATTGGACGATTAGATAAGCCTAGTGAAGGTTTAATCTTCATGACCAATGATGGAGATATTGTAAATAAAATTCTTCGTGCCAGAAACAATCACGAAAAGGAATATATAGTTACTGTAAACAGAGCAATTCGTGACTCTTTTATTGACCATATGAGTGAAGGTGTTGAGATATTAGAAACAATGACTAAGCCTTGTTATGTTGAAAAGTTAGGAGCTTTCAAATTCAAAATCATTCTTACACAAGGTCTAAATAGGCAAATCAGAAGAATGTGTGATCATTTAGGTTATCGTGTTCTTACCCTAAAACGTGTTCGAATCATGAATATTGAACTAGACATTCCCGTTGGAGAGTATAGAGATTTCAGAGAGGAAGAACTTACTGAGCTTAATAAACTAATTGAAGACTCTAGTAAAACAAATGAGGAGTGAAATCCCCCCCCCCTCAATAAACAAGTTAAAATCTACAAACCTAAGTTCTGAATAAGACCTACTCAACCGTGCTTTCAAGTATTTGGAAGAAAACTCAATATATTAGAAAAGGAGAGCTGCTAATGTTGTAAATTTGCAGAATGAAAACGAATCTTGAAATCGTAAAAGATCTTTATCAATTTGTAAAAAGTAACGACCTAGATTCTATTAGGCCTATTTTTCACAAAAACATCAAATGGAACCAAATGAAAGGGTTCCCAAATGGCGGCCAGTATGTTGGTGCTGATGAAGTATTTCAGAATGTTTTCAAAAGCTTAAAAAAAGACTGGTCTAACTGGGCTTCACAAATTGAAGATTACATCGATGCTGGAGAAACAATCTTAGTTACTGGGTTTTACGAAGGAACTTTCAATGAATCAGGAATTCATATGGAAGCAGAATTCATACATAAATATACTGTTCAAGACGGAGTTATTACTAAATTCAATCAATATACAGATACAAGCCTTATTGCAAATGCAATGAGAGTTACTACTAAGAAAAAGCAAGTAAATAATCC